>JAHBTG010000041.1 GCA_019638695.1 Bacteroidota bacterium
ACCTCGCCGCTCAGCAGCAGCCTGCAATTCGCTATGGTTCCCGTGCGAATACCAGTCTCCAGTTCTACGGGAATGCGCAGCTCTTTCCACAGCATGTCTGCGATCACACTCCCCACCTGGTAATAGACTGAACCCTGACGCCCTGCTGCGATGCGGATGCTCCGCGGCTTGCTGTTGCAACTGGGCAGCAGGCCTGCCAGTAACAGGCACAGTGCGCACAGGAGAACAAGCCGGTGTGTAGTTTTGATCATGCCCTAAAAATAGACAAAGGCACAACCCGGAGGGGATTGCGCCTTTGCAAGATACAACGTATGCTGTATTTATACAGCCATTTCTTTGGGAGCAGCGGCTTTGATCTCGTCGCTCGCAAAGTCTTTGTAGAGGTCGAAATTCTTGTTGAAATAACCGGCCAGTTCGTTGGCTTTGACGCGGTAGGCTGCCTTATCTGCCCAGGTGTTGATGGGGTTCAGGATATCGGCAGGCACTTCGGATCCGGGAATCTCGGCAGGAATGTTCAGGCCAAAGATAGGGTCTGTAGCATAGGTCACGCTGTTGAGGCGTCCTTCCAGAGCGGCTGTGATCATGGCGCGGGTAAACCGCAGCTTGATGCGTTCGCCCACACCGTAGGGACCACCTGTCCAGCCGGTATTGATCAGCCACACATTTACCTGGTTCGTTTCCATTTTCTTGCCCAGCAACTCTGCGTAGCGGGTGGGGTGCAGGGGCAGGAACGCCTGGCCGAAACAGGGAGAGAAGGTAGGCTTGGGCTCTTTTACACCTGCTTCTGTGCCGGCTACCTTGGCGGTGTACCCGCTGAGGAAGTGGTACATGGCCTGGCCCGTGGTCAGTTTGCTGATGGGAGGCAGCACACCAAAGGCGTCGGCCGTCAGCAGGAAGATATTCCTGGGTACGCCGCCGATGGAAGGCAGCAGGGCATTGTCTATGAAATGGATGGGGTAGGCCACGCGTGTGTTCTCGGTAACACTGCCGTCTTCATAGTTCACCGTGCGGGTGCCGGGGAGCGTGCGGGTGTTCTCGATGAGGCTCTCGAAACGGATAGCATTCCAGATCTGGGGCTCTTTTTCTTCGCTCAGGTCTATACACTTGGCATAGCAGCCGCCTTCGATATTGAACACGGTCTTGTCTGTCCACACGTGCTCGTCGTCTCCGATAAGCGCACGCTGTGGGTCGGCGCTCAGGGTGGTCTTGCCGGTGCCGCTGAGGCCGAAGAAGATGGCCACATCGCCGTCCTTGCCCATATTGGCGCTGCAGTGCATGGACAACTGGTTTTGCATGGGCATCAGGTAGTTCATTACCGTGAAGATGCCTTTCTTGATCTCCCCGGTATAGGCAGATCCGCCGATGAGGATGATCTTGCGGGTGAGGTCGAGAATGGTAAAATTGTGCTGGCGGGTGCCGTCGCGGCCGGGCTCCGCACGGAAGCCGGGTGCGTTGATGACGGTGAACCCGGGGGTGAAGTTCTTGAGCTGCTCTGCCGTGGGGCGGATGAACAGGTTACGGGCAAACAGGTTGGCCCAGGGGGTTTCGTTGATAACGCGCACGTTCAGCTGGTACTGCGGGTCTGCACCGGCAATACAGTCTCGTACATACAGTTCTTCTTTGCCTTTGAGGTAGTCCAGTACACGGTTGTAAAGGGCATCGAACTTCTCACGGCTGAACTCATTGTTGACCTCGCCCCACCAGATTTCTTTCTCGGACTGGGCGTCCCTGACCACGAACTTGTCCTTGGGAGAACGGCCGGTAAATTCACCCGTGTCCACCATCAGCCCGCCGCTGTCGGCCAGTTTGCCTTGTCCGCGCAGCAAAGCATGCTCCACCAGTTCGGCGGCGCACAGGTTGTAATGCAGGGTGCCGGTGTGTTTCAGGCCCAGATAGCCTGTTAACTGCTCATTATTCATAGAAACGGAATTTGAAGAGAAATATGGAACATATCCCCGGATGGGGTTTACATGAGTTGCAGAGGTGTAAGCGTGATGTGCGGGAGTGGCGGTCTAGCGGCCACAGTGGGGTACCTGGTTCTTCAGAAACGTAATAAAATACATCCTAAATTATAGCCGCAAAGATAACCGCTTTGTCTGCATCTTGCAAGCGGAAAATCGTATGCATTATTTCCATGTGAACCAAACGCCTGCCGGGGACTGGGTGCTGGATGCCGCCGAAACGCGCCACTGCTACCAGGTCCTGCGCCATGTGCAGGGAGATACGATTCATGCCGTAGACGGACTGGGATATCGTTATCAGCTCCGGCTGGGGAAGCCCGGTAAGACTCATACGCCCGTTACGGTGCTGGCCCGCACAGAAGACCCGCACGAGCACTATGGGCGGGTAGAGGTGGCCTTTCCCCTGCTCAAACATACCGACCGCATCGGCTGGCTGGTGGAGAAAGCGACCGAACTGGGCGCTACCGCCCTGCACCCACTGCTGACTGCCCGCTGCGAACGCAAGACTCTGGATGAAGAGCGCCTCCAGCGGCTGATGATCGCCGCCATGAAACAATGCGGCCGCAGCCGTATGCCCGTGCTGCATCCGTTGTGCCGGTTTGCCGACTGGGTGAAACAAGCCGAACAGCTGCCCGCTCTGCGGTTTATCCCCCACCTGGATGCCGCCGAACCGTTAAGCGCATACCCCTCGCAGCTGGCCGCGCAGGAGGTGCTCTTTGCCATAGGCCCGGAGGGGGACTTTACCCCGCAGGAAGTGGAACAGGCCTCCGCTGCCGGTTTTTTGCCTGTATTGATGGGGAATCACCGCCTCCGCGGAGAAACGGCCGCTATCTATGCACTGTCGGTGGTGAAGGGGGCTAAGGGGTATTAGCGCTTCGTTTTGCGTACTGCTTGGTTACAACCCGGTTCAGCGCCCGTCCTGCCGAAACCCGTTCGGCAGGACGGGTACTTTGCTCACGCGGCCGGAGCGCCGGAAAGCGTGGCTCCCCTCCCCACGGGAGGGGTATTCCGGCGGGGAGGGTAAACGGCCTAACCGAAAAGGGCGAAACCGCGGGAGCGGTCAGAGGCGAATCGCCCAAAACACTGTCTGAGCCCCTGCCAGGGGGCGAGTTTGTTTTGGGCCGCCCAAAGGCCGTACCCGCCGCCCTTTTCGGTTCAGCCTTGATTTTTGGGTACTTTTTTATCAAGAAAAAAGTACAAATAAAGAATCCGGGTTATACCGTGCTCCACTAGTAGGGCAGAGAAGAATGACGCTCACGCGGCTGGAGCCGTACGAGAGCGGTTTATAAGTAGAACCACCCCTTACCCCTCCTTAAAAAGGAGGGGAGCCAGAATCGTCACCCTGAGCTTGTCTCAGGATCTCCTGTGATACCCGGTGTTGTGCAGGGGATGCCAAAACCAGTTCGGCAGAAAAGGTTCAACCCCAAACAAAAACCCATCCTGTTGAGATGGGCTTTTTTATACGTTAATGATATTCCTGCGTTGTCTAGGCTGCCAGCACCTTCTGCGCCAGTACGACCACATGGTTCTTCAGCACCTCTACCACACCGCCTTCTACCATAAAGATCTTGGCGCCTTGCGGGCCGTCTATCTTTACCTTGCCTTTGCCTAGGGTGCTGATAATGGCCGCGTGATTGTAGAGCACCTGAAAGCTGCCCTGGATGCCGGGCACCTGCACCGCAGTGGCTTCTCCGTTATACACGGCGCCTTCCGGGGTTATCAGTTCTACGGTGAGGGTCTTGCTCATAACAGCATATTAGTTATTGGCGGCTTCTCTCTGCAGTCTTTCGCCTTTGGCAATCGCATCATTCAGGTTGCCCACCAGGTAGAAGGCAGCCTCAGGCAGGTGATCTACTTCACCGTCCATGATGGCGTTGAAGCCCTTCATAGTGTCTTCTATGCTCACCAGTGCACCGGGCTGACCGGTAAACTGCTCTGCTACGTGGAAAGGCTGGCTCAGGAAACGCTGTACCTTACGGGCACGGGATACGGTCAGTTTATCTTCTTCGCTCAATTCATCCATACCCAGGATGGCGATGATGTCCTGCAGGTCTTTATATTTCTGCAGGATGCCTTTTACCCGCTGGGCGCAGTCATAGTGCGCTTTGCCCACAATAGCGGGGGTAAGGATACGGCTGGTAGAGGTGAGGGGATCCACGGCAGGGTAAATACCGATAGCAGCCAGGGAGCGGCTCAGTTCCGTAGTGGCGTCCAGGTGCGCAAAGGTAGTGGCCGGAGCGGGGTCGGTATAGTCATCCGCAGGTACATATACGGCCTGGATGGAGGTAATGGACCCGTTCTTGGTAGAAGTGATACGCTCCTGCATGGCGCCCATCTCGCTGGACAGCGTAGGCTGGTAACCCACCGCAGAGGGCATCCGTCCCAGCAGTGCCGATACTTCGGAACCTGCCTGAGTAAAACGGAAGATATTGTCGATAAAGAACAGTACGTCGCGTCCGCCGCCCTGTCCGCTGCCATCGCGGAAATACTCTGCAATGGTAAGCCCGGTGAGGGCTACGCGTGCGCGGGCTCCGGGAGGCTCGTTCATCTGGCCGAACACAAAGGTGGCCTGGCTCTGTGCCACGGTATCCATATCTACAACATCCAGTTCCCAGCCGCCTTCTTCCATGCTGTGCTTGAACTTGTCGCCATAACGGATGATGTTACTTTCGATCATCTCGCGCAGGAGGTCATTTCCTTCACGCGTGCGCTCACCCACACCGGCAAATACGGACAGACCGTCGTGCGCTTTGGCGATGTTGTTGATGAGCTCCTGGATCAATACGGTTTTTCCTACCCCGGCACCCCCGAACAGACCGATCTTACCGCCCTTGAGGTATGGGGCCAGCAGGTCGATCACCTTGATACCCGTGGTAAGCACTTCGGGCTCCACAGCCAGGTCCTCAAACCGGGGCGCACTGCGGTGGATAGGGTAAGTGCCTTCTGCTTTGGGCGCAGGCAGGCCGTCAATAGCGTTGCCGACCACATTGAAGAGGCGGCCGCGGATACTGTCACCCACAGGTACAGTGATGGGCCCCCCCACGTGGCTTACTTTCATACCGCGCTGGAGGCCTTCGGTAGCGTCCATCGCAATGGTGCGCACACGCTGCTCGCCCAGGTGTTGCTGCACTTCCAGCACCAGCTGGCCGCCATCGGCAGTGCGCACGCTAAGAGCGTCATATATGCGGGGGAGGCGTGCGCCTTCGGCGCTGAAATCCACGTCCACTACCGGCCCGATAATCTGGGCAATGCTACCTGTATTGGTTTCCGTACTCATGGGTTAAGTATAGGGTCTTTGGAAAAACGGGCGCAAGTAAGCAAATGCCCCTGCAATATGCAAGCAATGCCCGCACATCTGCCCCAGATTTTTTGAGTGCCGTATCGGCATGCCGGCAGCAGCACATTGCAGGCACCCTTGCCGGGACTATTGGTCCAGGTGCTTGTGCCCGTCATCGAGATACGCATCTATGCCGGGGAGGCGTATCTTCTCCTTATGTACCAGGCGAATGATCTCGATTTCGAGCTTGGCACCCCAGTCGCCTCCGTCAAAATAGCAATAGAAGTTGCGGTCATTCACGTGGAAATTAAACTTCTGGCGCAGCCCGGCCTGTGCAAAAGCCTTGAGCAGCTCATCTTCAAACTCCAGTTTATAGGTATAATAGCTGATCTGCTGGTGAAACACCCGGTTCATCAGTTGAAACACTTCCCTGGGGTAGAAGTTAGGATCGTCCGGGCGGGCGGCCTCGCGGTTCACCGTGAGAGCGAGCTTGATATGGTGGCGCTTGCAAGCCTCCTGGGAAATGGTGAGAAAGCGCTCGGCGCCCAGCTGCGCCAGCTCCGTCTTGGTTTCATTATCCCAGTGGTGGTTGACAAAGAAGGGGTTGCGCGGGGTGATGACGGCAGTCAGGTCGGCCTTGTTCATGCGGCAACCCACCTCGTCTTCGGAGCCATAAGTCACTTTGATCTGTGCACGCCCCGGGGCCATGCAACACATGCACCATATAAAAAGCAGGGCGGCAGTTCTCATTCCGGTTGCCAAGATACGGAATGTTTGAGCGGCTGGCTACCTCTGCCCATTTCCTCAGGCGCTTCCTGCAAGGCCCGCTGTACATACCTGCGGGCTGTAGCCACGGCCTGCGCCAGCGGCCAGCCCAGGGCCAGGCCGGCGGTAATGGCAGCGCTCAGGGTACACCCCGTTCCGTGGGCCTCGCGCCCCAAAGCGCCCAAAGGCAGGCGCGGATAGCGGAACACCTGCGGAGGAGTATTCTTGTGGATCACCAGGATATCCTCCACCCATTCTGTTGTGGGGGCATGCCCTCCCTTCAACAATACGGCACAACCCAGCACCTCCTGCAGTTGCTGCGCCACAGCAGGCAGATCATCGGCGGGCAGGGGCGCTCCCAGCAATACCCCGGCTTCCGGCAGGTTGGGGGTGGCCAGCGCAGCCCGGTGCAGCAGCCGGCGCAGGGCGTCTTCAGCCCCTTTGTCCAGCAGGCGGTGACCACTGGTGGCTATCATCACCGGGTCTATGACCCAGGGGATATCCGGGTATTGCGCCATCAGTTCGGCCACAGCTTCAATAATTTCTGCGGAAGCCAGCATACCGGTTTTGACGGCACGTACCGGCAGATCCTGCCACACAGCATTGGCCTGCGCCTGCACAAAGAGTGGAGGCAGCACATGAACCCCCTGCACCCCTAGGGTATTTTGCGCCGTGACGGCAGTGAGCACAGAAGTACCAAATACCCCAAACGCCTCGAAGGTCTTGAGGTCGGCCTGTATGCCGGCCCCGCCTCCGGAATCACTGCCGGCTATGGTAAGGGCGGCGACCATAGCCTAAGGCTTACGGGTTTTACGGCGGCGTTTCAGCTCCTGGTCAATCAGGCGCAGCTCGCGGCTGCTCTGCCCGGCAATGGAAGTGTTCTCTTCCGCGCGCCGGAAGAGGTAGGGCATGGTTTCTTCCAGGGGCCCGTAGGGGAGGTACTTGGCCACATGATAGCCCCTGGCCGCCAGGTTGAAAGAGATATGGTCGCTCATGCCATATAGCTGGCTGAAGGTAACATGGGGATGATTGGGAGCCATCCCCATGCGGGCCATTTCCCCGGCAATGAGCAGGCAGCTCTGTTCGTTGTGGGTGCCGGCACAGAGGGCTATGCGGTCCAGGTGGGTGACGATATGGTGGGCGGCGGCATTAAACGCAGCATCCGTGGCAGCTTTATTGGGCTGCATGGGGGTGGGGTATCCTTTTTCCTGTGCACGGCGGTTCTCCTTCTCCAGGTAGGCGCCTCTTACCAGCTTGACCCCCAGTAACCGGTTCTGCCGGGTAAACTTCTCGGTAAGGTAGTGCAGGTAGGCCAGCCGGTCATGACGATACATCTGTAACGTAGTATACACAATGGGGCTGGTCTCATTATAAGCCAGCATCATGTCCTCGGCCAGTTTGTCTATCATACCCTGTATCCAGCTCTCTTCGGCATCAATGAGCACAGGCTGCCGGCGCGTGGCGGCATAATGGCAGATCTCATCCAGCCGCATGGCCATGGCATCAAACTCTGCCTGGTCCATAGTGGTCAGTTCGCCCCGTTGAGCGGCCGTCAGGGCATGAATATTGCCCAGGCCGGTGAGCTTGATGGCCACAAAAGCGACTTCCGGCCTGGCCTGCGCCACTTCTATGGCCTGCAGCACTTCCTGCTTGCAACGGTCATACCCTTCCCGGTTCTTCTGGGCCTCCACAGCATAGTCCAGTGTAGACTGCACACCAAAGCCGTGCAGTTTTGTTGCAGTGGCCAGGGCTTCCTCCAGGGTATATCCCCCGCAAAACTGGTCAAAAAAGTAGCGGCGTACCATTCCCCTCACCGGCAAACCCCAGCGCACGGCGGTATTGACCATGCGGGGCCCCAGCCGGGCCAAAAAAGGAACGCCTATGCTGCGAAACAGCAAACGCCCCCGTTGCAGGTCTGTTGTGGTCTTATAAGCAAACGCCGTGGCCGTATCTTCCAGATTAAGGCCAGTAGGCGACGCAGTCTCGGGCAGGAAAGCCGGCATGATTATCAAAGGGAATTATGGCTAAAGACGTGCGAATTTGCCAAATGGTTTTACTTTGCCCTTCCACATCCGTCATAATATTTTACCACCGCCCTCAAAATGCTTGCAGACCCGGTCCTGCCCCCCCACCTCTTCTTCAGCACAGACCTGGGGGTTACCCTAGCAGCATGGCAGCAGGAGGTCAACCCCTCTGCCTGTTTCCTGGTAGCGGACGCGCAGGTGGCCCGCCTGCACGCTGCGGAAGTGAGCCGGGTGGCCAGCCTGTGCCAGGCCAGCTATACGGTACCCAGCGGGGAGGTCTACAAGACGCTGGAAACCACGCAAGCGCTCTGGCGTTTTTTACTGGACAACGGCGCAGACCGCAAGGCCCTGGTGTTTGCCATAGGAGGTGGGGTGGTGACGGATATGACTGCCTTTGCAGCCTCTACCTACATGCGCGGGGTGCGCTTTATCCTGTGCCCCACCACGCTGCTCAGCCAGGTAGACGCCAGCATGGGCGGCAAAACAGGGATAGATTTTGCAGGGGGCAAGAACCTGGTGGGCACCTTTGCCGAGCCGGAGGCGGTGGTCATTGGTCCGCATTTCCTGGACACGCTGCCACCGCGGGAATTATTGAGCGGCTATGCCGAGGTGCTGAAACACGGTCTTATTGCCGATGCGGCCTACTGGCACACCCACAAGCAAATCTCCCCCCAGCAGGCAGACGCGAGCCGGATGGTGCAGCAGAGCATTGCCCTGAAACACGCAGTAGTGCAGAAAGACCCGCGCGAGCAGGGCCTGCGCAAGACCCTGAACTTCGGGCACACCCTGGGCCATGCCATAGAAAGTGTATGGTTAGAAACCGATACTCCATTGCTGCACGGCGAAGCCGTGGCGCTGGGCATGCAGCTGGCGGCCGAACTTTCGGTGGAACTCACAGGTTTGTCTGTCGCTGAGCGCGATGATATCTGTTTGCACCTCAGGCAACTGGGCTTTCCCGGACCGGAGAAGCTGCCGGAGCCGGAGGCGCTGTTCCATTACCTGCGGCTGGATAAAAAGAACCGGCAGGGAGAGCTGCGCTTCAGCCTGCTCAACCGCATAGGGCAGTGCCTTTGGGATGTGGCCGTACCCCCGAAATTGGTACAGGATTTGCTTTTACGTTTTCCCAAATAAAACGCATCCCTTAACTTTAACCCCCAAGGTGACCTTATTCCTATTCACCCAAATTGTTGACTATGAAAAAAGCACTCCTCCTTCTCCTCGCATTGGGCATGGGCAGCCTGGCCTTTGGCCAGGGGCTTCACCCGTCTACCACTTATAAGGTAAAGCCGGACAAATACGGCCTGAAGTTTGAAGAATACCAGGTAGATACCGAAGACGGCGCCAAGCTCAACGTATGGTATTTCCCCAACCAGAACAGCATCAGCGCCAAGTTTGTGCTGGTGAGCCATGACGGGCAGGGCAATATGTCTGACCATATTGACCGTGTGTACCGCTTTACCTCCAAGGGTTATAACGTAGTGTTCTATGACTACCGCGGCTATGGCAGCAGCAGCCCGTTCGAGTATGACGCAGACCTGTATATCAGTCCCTTCCAGAGCAAGGATTTTGCGGCTATGCTCAAGCATGTGCGCTATAAGTACAGCAACATCATCTACCTCTATGGCTGGGGTGTGGGCGCCACCCTGTCTCTGGGCATGGGCGTGCATGACCAGAATGTCTATAAAATAGCCGCGGACACACCTGCCAACAACCTGGAAGGCATCAAGAAAAAATACAAGGATGCCGGCGAGGCCCTGGAAATCCCGCCCTTTGGCTTTGACAAA
The DNA here is from genome assembly GCA_019638695.1 of Bacteroidota bacterium. GTDB lineage: Bacteria > Bacteroidota > Bacteroidia > J057 > JAJTIE01 > JAHBTG01. Next base: position 9,812 of record JAHBTG010000041.1, read on the forward strand.
AGCTATGAGCCGGAGTATGCCCTCACCAAGCGTGCTGGCAATACCTGTGAGATCCTCTTCCTATTGGGCGAAACGGATCCCTACTTTGGACCCAAAGACGTGGCGGTGCTGGCCAAGCTCACCAAGAAAGGGGAGCAGTGGATGGTCAAAGGCAAAAAACGGGATGAACTGTTTGAGAACGATAAGGATGTATATATAGACCGCATCGTGCAGTTCTTCGACCGCAAAAAATAAGGCCCCCGGGACCTGGATACCATTGAAGAGGGAAGCATGGCTTCCCTCTTTTTTTATGCCCGGGGTAAATTGATTTTTCGCTGTATTTATTTGGACTTTTTCTAAATAGTGTTATTTTTGGGTTGCCAATCACTTCTCTCGTATGGATACGCTGCTCTATCAAACCGAAAACGGCTATGTAGTGGATTGCCCCTGCCCGGACCACCCACCCATCCTGTTGGTCTTTGGCAATTGGGCTGTGTACCTGGAGACGGACGCCTTCCTGGGCCTCACGGATTTTATGCACACCATTGACTCTGCGTGCTTTCGCAACAACATGCCGCACGGGCGCAAGATCATCATCCGCACGGGGCTGGGCAATATGTTCTGGCTGATGAATGAGCCGGAACTGGAGGAACTGCGCGAACTGCTGGCACAAGCCGTGCTGGCCTACCGGGTACGCAAGCTGGTGTTCGAATAATTACGCTACGGGTTAGTCGTCTATCCGAAGCTGGTAACGGGCGAGCAGGCCCCCCAGATTCTGGGAAGAGAAGCGGGCTTTGGCCAGGCGATTGTCCTCCGGATGAATCTGGAAATGCCAGGCCGTGCGCAGGTCTGCTTTTTCGAGGATAGTGCGGACAAACACGGCACGGCTCAGGTCGCAGTCTGCAAATACCGCACCGGTAAGATCGGTCTCTGTGAACTCGGCTTCTTCCAGCCGGCAACTTTCAAAGCGGGTATTCTTCAGCTTCAGTTTGTAAAAGGACGCATAGTTGAGCACACAGTTCTCAAAGCTGAATTCCAGTAAAAAGCTGCTGCATTCATCAAACCGGAGCCCCATCAGCTTGCAATCCCTGAACCGCACCTCGCGGAAAGCAGCATCCTGTATGCGGGCCATACTCAGGTCACAGCCTTCAAACACGCATTCCGAGAAGATGACACGGCTCAGGTCTGCTTGCGCAAACATGCAGTTGCGAAACGTGCAGCGCATATACTCTGCCTTGCGCAGCAAGGTCTCTCGAAAGTCGATGCCGTTGACATCCAGGTCCTCATAGCAATTATCTGCCTGTTCCATATATGAGATACTAACAGGCAAAGATAAGGGAGGCCGCTATATTCTCCTGGGAAACAGGCTGGCTACTCACTGCAAGAAGCTTTGAAGTCCGTGTCATCCTGAGCGCAGCGAAGGATCTTGCTCTACTGGCACACACAGCGTACGGCCAGGTTCTTTATTTGTACTTTTTTCTTGATAAAAAAGTACCCAAAAATCAAGGCTGAACCGAAAAGAGCGACGTGCACGGCCTTTCGGCGGCCCAAAACAAACTCGCCCCCTTGTGGGGGCTCAGACAGTGTTTTGGGCAGATCGCCTCTGGCCGCTCCCACGGTTTCGCCCTTTTCGCTTAGGCCGTTTTTGCAGGGGTGTTTACTCCTGGGAGGAGTTGATAGAGGGGTATTCGCCAGGTGGAGATCCTTCGCTGCGCTCAGGATGACACTGAGATGTTTACCCACCCTCCCGTCACCCCGAACTCATTTCGGGGTCTCCTGCCCTGCTAGGTACTGTGCCGGGGATGCCGAAATACATTCGGCAGGACGGGTACTTTGCTCCCGGTATCTCGCCCTTTTCACTTCGGTAGAACGGAGGGCGTATAAAAACAAAAAGGGTGCAACCTCACATATGCGCCACGGAGATCCCCTGAAACGAGAGAGAGAAAACAGGAAACCAGATGACGCACAGGAGATTGCAACCCCCCTTCATAGTAGCAGGCTAGTAGCCTAGTGTTGTTGTAATAAACCTAAAAAACGCAAAGTAAAGCTGTATGAAAAATAAAAACCGTTACAGAATCATTACCGGGCAACCCAGAACTTTTGAGTGAGTACAAACGAATTGTCTTTGCCCAGGAGCCGGCACACATATAAGCCGGGAGAAAGGTACATATGGGCATGGGGTGCAGCTTGGGCAGAGACCGGCAGGGTACTCACTATCTGCCCCTGCATATTCATCACCAGCAGTTCCGCCGCTTGCCCGCCCGGAACCGACCAGGTAAACTGCACCTCCCCGGGGAGGATATTGCGCGCACGCAGCCAGCTGCCGGCAGGTACCTCCCGGCGACCGGACCCAACCGGCTCCGGTTCATCGGGTTTGTCGGCAAGCGTTATGCTGCGGGAGTGCAGCTTGCAGCCCGTCCCGGTGCGCACGATGGCACGGTAAACACCCGGTTCTTTGGCCCAGAGGGTGTCGGCATGTTCGCCGGCAATGGCTGCCCCGTCCTTCAGCCAGGTGACGCGGCCGGCATGCACTTGTGGCAATACCAGAGAAAGTGAATCTTCCCCGGGCGCTTCAAACTCCAGTCCCAAAGGAGCGGATAATACCACGGAATCCGCCGGGTACTCAAAGACAGCCAGCCCCCGAAGATCCTGTGTGCCTATCTTGGAGAAAGTCCCCCCGGCCGCCACGTAATTGCAGCGGGGGGCCAGTGCATCCACCGACCCGTCAGGGGCCGCCAGGGCTGTCATCAGGCTGGTAGAAGCGGGCTCCAGGCGGGCCAGGTAAGGCCGGTCCTGGCTGCTGACCAGGTCGAAATTACCGCCTGACCAAAGGGTATCCCGGTGCGCGGCCAGGGCGAATACATAGGAATTGAAACTGGGATTGGGTGACAGCAAAGACAGGTCCGTGCGGTTAAAGACCGCCAAACAGGACCGCGCCTGCCCGCCAGCTGTGCTGAAGATACCGCCCACGTATAACCGTTGTGCCGTAGCTTCCAGGCACCACACGAAGCTGTAGAACATGGCGCTCACCCCGGGGTTCCAGGCAAGCAAAGTGCCTGTGCGGTCAACCGCGGCTATTTTTGACCGGGCAGTGCCGTTCACCTGCGCAAAGTTTCCGCCAAAGATCACGGTATCTCCCCAGGCCACTATGTCATTGACCACGCTAAAGGGATTGGGGTCAAAACTGGTGGCTGTCCCCAGGACGGTATCCACCTCTCCGAGATTGGAGCGGAACGTCCCGCCCAGTACCGAGAACTCACCCCCCACATACACGGTGGATTCATTGGCCCACAAGGCCCGCACATCGGAACTGCTGCCGGCGTTGGGATTCCAGGGCAGCAAGGTACCGTCCATTTGAAAGGCGAATACCCCGTTGCGGGTCTCTGCACCGGCAGTGGTAAACTTTCCTGCAGCATATACACGGCCATGCGCCACCAGCAGGTCATTCACCGGTCCGTTCACAGCAGGAAGCCCGTCCAGCAAAGTGCCGGTTTCCAGGTCAATGGCTGCCAGGTTCTGCCGGGCCACACCGCCCACCTGGGTGAAGTTACCACCGATCAGGAGCGTATCTCCCCACCAGGCCAATGCTGAAACGGAGCCATTGGGCTGAGGCAGACCTGATTTAAGGGTTTGCGCACCGGCACCCGCCGTAGGGGCCAGGGCCAGCAACGGTACCAGCAAGAGAACGTTAAGGATCTTCATGATAAAATAGCTTCTAGCGGGATACCTGTACTTCTTTCTCCAGCAGTTCCAGCCTGCGCACGATATCCATACGCTCGGCTTCGGAAAGTCCCTGCAAGCCTTTGGCATAGGCCTTGGCATGCCGGAAGAATTGTTCTTCGGTCAGTACCGGCGGTTCCGCAGAAGGCACCACGCCAGTCTGAAGGTTTGCAGTGGAAGGCTGCCTGTCATAGGACTGGGAGGCCGCCGGCGGCAAGGCCATAGCCTCTTCTGCAAACGCGGGTGCTGCTACGGGCAGGTTCAGCAGGCGCTCGATAGCCTGCAACCGGCTTTCCAGTGCCTGGCATTTGGCATAGAGCTCCTGGGAGGTCTTCCAGAGAGGGACCACCAGGCGGGGATAATCCACACTGAGCAGCCCGTTTGCATTTTCAGTAACGGCCCAGGGGAACAGCGCCTGCACTTCCTGGGCTATAAACCCGGTTTGCTGAGACTGGTCTGCTGTCTCGGCCGCCCAGCGATAGGTATAGGTATTGAGCGCCAGCAGGCGATCGGTTTGCGCGGACAACGGCTGAATGTCGGTCTTGAGGCGGCGGTCGGAGAATACGTTCCAGGCATTGGCAATGGCCACGGAGCCGTCACCCGTTTCGCCTACCTGGAACCGCACACCGGGGTTGGTAGTGCCCACACCCACGTTGCCGGAGACGGCAGTGCCTACGGAACGGATGGTGATCGAGGGCGTGGTACTGTTGACACCCAGCATCATAGAGTTGGTGAGGTTATTGTTCAATCCGCCGCTGCCGATCACAATGGCTCCGCCCCCGGAGGCCTCTACGGTATTGCCAAACGCCAGGCTGGAGCCTCCTGAGGAGGTGCACAGGCTGCCCACCGCACAGGAGAAGTCCCCCGAAGCAATGGCGCCCAGGCCAAACGCATGTCCATAGCCAAAACCGGAAGGCTTGCCTGCCTGGGCAATGACCCCCACCGCAAAAGTGCGGCCGCCGGCCGCCAGACTGGTACTGCCGATAGCGGCAGAAGCCGTGCTGCCGGTGCAGCTGGCGTTGTTGCCAATAGCAATAGAGCCTATACTGCTGGCCCGGATGATGGTGCCTATGCCCAGCGAAAAGGAGTTGCTGGAATACACGGAATTGTGGCTGCCCACGGCAAAGCTCGCTTGCCCCACCACCTTGTTATTAATCCCAAAGGCAGCTGAACCTTCCCCGATGCTATCGGCATTCCAGTTGTCCCCGGTCACAGAGCCGGCGCGGATGGCTGCTTTCTGGGGGATCCACATAAACCGGCGGCCGCCACCGGAGGCTGGCGTAACGCCCGACAGGTCATTGCCTGTCAGCAGGAGTGCCCCGCCCGGGGTGTAGCGCAGCAGGGTGGTGCCGTTGTTGATATTGAGATTATAGTTGGGACCGGTAGTGCTGATGCGCCATATCTGGTTATCCGATACCAGTTGGATACCCGCAGAATCTGAAGTAGCCGTCTCTACCCGCAGGAAACTCTTGGCGAGATCATGGTATACATGCAGGCGCTGGCTGGGCAGCGCTGTGCCTACGCCTACGTTCTGGGCGATAAGTGGTGTATAGAACAAGGCTACCCAAAGCAGAGAGGGCAGCCTGAGGACAGATGTATTCATTGCAGTACGCATTTAGGTGAAAAGACGATGCCGCAAATTTATTAAGACTTAGTCCAAATAAATAGAAGTTGCGAGAAAAAAACTTCTGGAATTTGGCCGCACGCTCCAAATCCTTCTGTAAGCGCTGAAAACCCGCTTTCCACCTGTCCTGGGTACCCAACAGGAGAATCCGGAACGAGTTTGGAGTGATGGGGGCGGGTAAACACCCCTGCAAAAACGGCCTAAGCGAAAAGGGCGAAATAGCGGGAACGGCCGCCAGGCGAACTGCCCAAAACACTGTGTGAGCCCCTGCCAGGGGGCAAGTTTGTTTTGGGCCGCCGAAAGGCCGTACACGCCGCCCTTTTCGGTTCAGCCTTGATTTTTGGGTACTTTTTTCTTGATAAAAAAGTACAAATAAAGAATGGAGCCGTACCCTGTATGTGCCAGGAAAGCAGAGACCAGCAAAGTACCGGAATAAAGGGCGGCCGGAGCCGCCGGGAATGTGCTCACGCGGCTGGAGCCGCTCGAGAGCGGGGACAATATTTTTATAACAGAACCACCCCTAGCCCCTCCTTTTTAAGGAGGGGAGCAAGAATTGTCATGCCGAATTTATTTCGGCATCCCCGGCACAAGACCGGGCCATGCAGGAGACCCCGAAACGAGTTCGGGGTGACGGGGCAGGTAAACACCCTGTAGGTTTGACACTTCGCCGAGCAGGTAACTATTTGGGCGCCCAGCGCAGGAGCAGCCAGGCTACTACACTGAAGATCAGGTTAGGCATCCAGATGGCGAGCCACACGGGCCACTCTTCCCCCATGACCGTTTTGGCAGTACTCAGCACGATGATGTAGGCAAACGCCAGCACCAGGCCGAGGCCCAGTTGCAACGCAATACCACCGCGGCGTTTGCGGGTGCTGAGGGCAAATCCCATCACGGTGAGGATGACAATGGCCACCGGGTAGGCATACCGTTCCTGCAGCTCATATTGCAGCGCGCGGGTATAGTCGCCCCCCCGTTGCTGTTCCTCCACAATGCGGGTATTCAACTCCGGTATGGTCAGGCTCTTGCTATAGGTATTGGGCTTGTAAATGTCGTTGGGGGTGAGGAAAAGCGTAGTATCAAACGTGCGGCGCTGTTCCATACGCTCTCCCTGCGCATGGAAATGGCGCACCACGGGATTAAAGAGCGTCCAGCGACCCGTACTGTCATTGTAGACCACACGGGGACTGAGGGTGCGGCGCAATAACTGGCCGTTGCGAAACTCCTCCAGGCTGAACTGCCGCCCTTCGTTATCGTATTGATTGAAGTTATACATATAGACAAAGGACTGCTCGCCCACCTTGCGATGGATATGGCTGTCCTTGAGGAAGTCCCGGTTGCGAATGGAGTTGTAGTAATAGCTCTCAAAAGCGCCGGTGGCATGCGGGACCACCCAGCCGTTGAGCCAGAACGAAAGCCCGCCCAGGAATGCGGCGGCTATCAGGTAGGGCCTCAGCAAACGCTGGAAACTTACTCCGCTGCTGAGAATGGCCACTGTTTCACTATCCTGCGTAAGCTTGCCGGTAAACAGGATAACGGCCAGGAATACGCAGATGGGCATCAGCATATTGGCCAGGAAGAGCATAAAGTTCAGGTAATAATACCGGAATATGCCCCAGTTGGAAGCCTTGCTGGATAGAAAATCGCCCAGTTTTTCAGAGAAATCGATCACTGCCCCCAATACCGTGATAGTCAGCACCATAAAGACAAAAGTGCCCAGGTATTTTCTCAGGATATAGCGGTCGAGTTTCGGCAGCATGCGACAAAGATAGCAGAAGGGGGCGGCTGTGGGTAATCCCCGTGCGGGGAGCACCTGAGTGTGGAACGGTTTTGCAGACTTTTATCGTATTTTAGGAGTATGGAAGTGTACCATCAGTTATTACGCCACGTCATGGACACGGGTGCAGACAAAGCAGACCGCACCGGTACCGGCACGCGCGCTGTCTTTGGCTACCAGATGCGTTTTGACCTGGCCCAGGGTTTTCCCCTGGTCACTACCAAGAAGATCCACTGGAAGAGTGTGGTGCATGAGCTCCTGTGGTTTATCCGTGGTGAGGGGAACGTGCAGTACCTGCAGGAGCATGGCGTCACCATTTGGGATGAGTGGGCGCGCCCCGACGGCAGCCTGGGCCCGGTCTATGGCGTGCAATGGCGCGCCTGGCCTGCTCCCAACGGGCAAACAATAGACCAGCTACAAGACGTTATCCGCCAGATACGGCAAAGCCCGGACAGCCGCCGCCATATCGTCTCCGCCTGGAATGTGGCGGATATTCCACAGATGGCTCTGCCGCCGTGCCATGCGCTGTTCCAGTTCTATGTGGCGCACGGCAAGCTTTCCTGCCTGCTCTACCAGCGCAGTGCGGATGTCTTCCTGGGTGTACCGTTCAACATTGCCAGCTATGCGCTGCTCACCCATATGGTAGCCCAGGTATGCGGCCTGCAACCGGGGGAGTTCGTCCATACCCTGGGAGATACGCATATCTACAGCAACCATTTTGGCCAGGTACAGGAACAGCTAACCCGCACACCCTATCCCCTGCCCCGCCTGCGCCTCAATCCGCACATACAAGACATCACGCAGTTCCGGTACGAGGATATCGAACTAGTGGACTATCAGCACCACCCTGCCATTAAAGCACCTATTGCGGTATGAGCAGCCTGGCGCTTATCGTAGCAGTGGCGGACAACGGTGTCATAGGTCACCAGGGACGCATGCCCTGGCACTTGCCTGCAGATCTCCGCTACTTCAAATCTGTGACGCAGGGCCATCCCGTGCTGATGGGTCGCAAGACCCATGAAAGCATAGGTCGGCCGCTGCCCGGCAGGCGTAACGTGGTCATCACCCGCAATCCCCAGTGGTCTGCCGAGGGTGTGGAGACAGCCGGCAGCCTGCCAACAGCACTTGCGCTGGTGAAAGAGGCGCCGGAAGCGTTTCTTATTGGCGGCGGCGAGCTCTATGCACAGGCGCTGACAGCGGGACTTGTGCAGCGTATCTATCTCACGCGTGTGCATATGAAGCCGGAAGGCGATACATACTTTCCGCTCCACCACCTGCGGGAACTGGGCTTTCGTTTACAGGAAAGCACCCCCCACTCTGCCGATGAGGCTAATGCCTGCGATATGACCTTTGAGGTATGGGCACGCTGATCCTGCGGATGAAAAGAGCGCCACTGTAAGGGCACCTCCACCCCGTTGGGGAGGTGGAGGGGGGCAGACCACATCTACCCACCCGTCATGCCGAATTTATTTCGGCATCTCCGGCACAGGACCCGATATGGCAAGAGACCCCAAAACGAGTTCAGGGTGACGAGAACAAAGATAGAATGACCCTTCTAACTAATATTAACGACCAGTTTACCCATCTGCTGGCCGCCGGCCATCCGGGCAAAAGCAGCAGGTACCTGGTCAAAATCAAATACGGTATCCACCACAGGGCGCACCCGGTATTGCTGCACAAACTGGACCATCAGCTGAAACTCCTCATCACTGGCCATGGTAGAACCGAGCAGGCTCAGCTGCTTCCAGAAGATGCGGCGAAGATCTACACTATGGGGCAGCCCGGTGGTAGCGCCATAAATGACCATTCTCCCGCCGGGACGCAGCAATGAGAGGTGTGTATTGAGGCTGTCCCCCCCGGCGCCATCTATGATCAGGTGCACACCGCCACCGGTCTGTTCCTGCAGGGTTTTCTCCCAGCCGGCACGGGTATAATTGGCAGTTCCGGCAGCGCCCAGCTGCATGGCCTGCGCCAGCTTGGTATCGCTGCTGCTGGTGGCATAAGCGGCATTGCCCGCCTGGAGCGCAAACTGCAGGGCAAACTGGGCTACCCCTCCCCCAAAGCCGGTCACCAGCACTTTCTGGCCTTCCTTGAGCATGCCACGCGAGAAGAGGGCGCGATAGGCCGTCATCCCGCCCAGGGGCAATGCAGCGGCTTCTTCCGGTTTCAGGTGGGCGGGGCTGCTGCTAAGCCGGTGAACGGGCACGTTAACGTATTGCGCCAGGGTGCCATCATCCGGCATGCCCAGGATGCGGTAATGTTCCTGGTCCTGGTGGCGGCCGCTGTCGCCCCAGTTAATATTGGGGTTCAGGATCACATCGGTATTTACCCAGCTGCTATCCTCCGCACTGCCTACCGCCACCACGGTACCGCAGCCGTCGCTACCCAATACAGTACCGGGCGTAATATTGGCATACCGGCCCTGGGTGATCCATAGATCACGGTGATTCAGTGCGGCAGCCTTGAGCTTTATCAGCGCGTGCCCGGCTGCGGGTTGTTGCAAGGGGCGTTGCTCCGGCTTCAGTTGGCCGTCGGGTTGCAACACCCAGGCAGTATAAGTAGTGGCAGACATAATTAACAGGAAAAGATCGCCTCAAAATAAGGCACTAACTACCGGGCGTGCAAGCCTAGCGTTTGCCCACAGGCTGAGGCTCGGGAATGGGGATGCCCAGGCTTTCCTTCACCACGCCCATCACCACCCGGCTTTGCACCTTGCCCAGATGGGGCACCTTGCTCACCTTCTCATTGATCAGGGTCTGGTAATCCGCCATATCCTTTACATGCACCTTGAGCATAAAGTCCGCATCTCCGGTCACATGATAACATTCGACGATCTCGGGAATCTTGGCGATCTCCTGCATGAACACACCGATATTGGCATCCTGGTGGATATTGAGGCTCACCTCCATAATGATGGTAATGCCCAGCCCCAGCTTGGCAGGATTGATGCGGGCATGGTAACTGAGGATATACCCGGCCTGCTCCAGCTTCTTCACACGCTCCAGCGTGGGCGCGGGCGAGAGCCCGATCTCGGCAGAAAGCTGCACGTTTGTAATGCGCCCCTGTTGTTGCAAAATACGCAATATTTTGAGGTCAGTCTCGTCGAGCTTCATAGCGTATGAATAGGGTCAATGCCTTATTTGTATCAATTTTATCAAATAATCTCGCAAAAGAAAGAAAAAAACACTTACAAAAGGGCTTTTTCCAAACAATTATACTACGTTAAATTTTCAACAAGACGAATATTTTTTTTAGACGTGGCAAAATTATTATCTTTGCCTGATGGAAAAAATCAGGCTGCACTGGTTAATCCTGTACTGCCTGTGGCAGCCAGGGTATGCAGCCTATGCCCAGCAAACAGCTCCTGTCATCACCACTACCACAGTGCTGGCAGACCTGGTGCGCCAGGTAGCCGGTCCGGAAGTTCCGGTGGCCAGTATGTTACCCATCGGGACGGACCCGCACACCTATGAAGCGCTGCCGCAGACTGTGCACATGGCACGCCGGGCAGAGCTTATCTTCATAAATGGCCTCACACTGGAAGGCTGGCTGCAAAAGCTCATTACCCATAGCGATACCAAGGCCCGGGTGGTCATCGTGAGCCAGGGCGTCACGCCGCTGGCGCACCCGGACAATCCTTCTGCCACAGACCCGCATGCCTGGATGGATCCCTTGCACGTGATCACCTACCTGCACAACATCCGGGACGGGCTCAGTGCATGGAAACCGGCACAAGCGGATGCCTTTGCACGCAACTGCCGAGCCTATGAAGACAGCCTGCAGGCCCTGCACCGGTGGATCTCCCTGCAATGGACACAGGTTCCCGCCCACAGGCGCGTGCTGGTCACCACTCATGACGGGTTCCGGTATTACACCCTGCGGTATGGGATACAGGCACTGCCCCTTATGGGTACCACCACGGACGCCGATGTGCGGGCAGGCGACCTTCGTCGCATCAGCCACCTCATCACCACCCAGGACGTCACGGCCGTCTTCATAGAGCAGGGTATCAACCCGGCTTTGCTGGAGCGGCTGGCCGCCGAGCACGGCATTACCGTGGCGGGACCGTTATACGGAGACAGCGTAAGCCCGCCGGACGGCCCGGCAGGAAACTACCTGTCCCTGATGCGGCACAACACCCGGGTACTGGTCAGCGCGCTGGCCACACAACCCCATACCCACCAGGTACCGGCGCCCTCCGGGTGGGGGCTCTGGGTAGCCGGCATGGGGACCCTGTTACTAGCCGGTCTGGGTTTCCTGTGGATGCGGGTGAAACGCCCGGCCAGCCCAGCCCTGCCTGCACACTGGGCGCTTCGTCTGGAGCAGGTAGGTGTGCGGTATGGCGCCGTAACCGCAGTGGAAGCCGTTACGCTGACGTTACAACCGGGCAGGGTATATGGCGTGATGGGGGCAAACGGCTGTGGGAAGTCCAGTTTGTTACATGCCCTGGTGGGAGTGGTCCCAGCCACCGGCCGCATGGAAATTGCCGGGAAGCCTTTGTCTCAATGGCCGGGAAAAGTGGCCTGGGTACCCCAGCGCGCGCAGATAGACCTTCATTTCCCCCTCACCGTAGCCCAGGTAGCGGGTATGGGCAGGCTGGCAGCCTTACCGGTAGGTCGTCCCATGCGGGCCGCAGACCGGGCAGCTATCCAGGATGCGCTGGAAACCGTGGGGCTGGCACACCTGGCCCACCGTGCAGTGGGCGAACTCAGCGGCGGGCAGTTGCAACGGGCGTTGCTGGCCCAGGCATTATGCCAGGATGCCGCCATCTATTTGCTGGACGAACCCTTTGCGGCGCTGGATGCCGAAAGTGAAGCCCTCTTGTTACAACTCATCCGGCAACTGGCAGCGCAGGGTAAACTGGTAGTGGTGGTGCACCACGACCTGCAGCAGGCCGCAACCCTTTTTGACGAGATCATCCTGCTCAACCGGAAGGTACTGGTCCAGGGCACGCCGGAAGCAGTGTTACAACCCCACTGGCTGCAGCAGGCATTCGGAAACTATTCCGCTTTCCTGCCGCATCCCCCCTCTTCCCCCCTACCCTTGTCATAAGCCAGGTCATGGAGAGTTTCTTTGCATATGGCTATGAGCAGCGGGCGCTGGCGGGGGCACTGCTGGTAGGGCTCAGCTGCGGGTTACTGGGTCCGCTGCTGGTACTGCGCAATATGGCGTTGCTGGGCGATGCCCTGAGCCATAGCGTGCTGCCGGGCATTGTAGTGGGATTCCTGATAGCCGGATATAGCCTGCCCGCCTTTTTCATTGGCGCCGTGATTGCGGGGGTGGTCTCGGCCTTGCTCATCACCTGGTTACAACGCAATGCCCGCGCCCGGCCGGATGCCAGTATTGGCACAGTATTCAGCTTTATGTTTGCACTGGGTATTATAGGTATCTCATGGCTCACCCGGCAGCAGGGTGTGCACCTGGACCTCAAGGACTTCCTGTTCGGCAATGTGCTGGGTGTGGGCCCGGAAGACCTCCAGCTGATGGCGCTCCTCACAGGAGCCACCACCGCCTGCGTGACCATCTTTTACCGGCAATGGGCATTCAGCACCTTCCTGCCGCTGGTAGCCCAGTCCGCAGGGCTCAGAACCGGGGTGCTGCATTATGCACTGCTGTTGTTACTGGCGCTGGTGGTGGTGAGCGCGCTGCAAAGTGTGGGGGTCATACTGGTCATTGCGCTATTGGTAACCCCCGCCAGCACTGCGCTCCTCATTGCCCGCCGCCTGCCCCATGTACTGGCCTGGAGCGCCGGGCTGGGGATGCTGAGTGCGGCGCTGGGGCTCTGGCTGGCGTTGCTGGGCAACCTGCCTCCCGGCCCTATGATGACCGTGGTTGCTTTTGGCTTCTACCTGCTGGCAGTATTGCTGGCGCCGGGCAAAGGGATGCTGAGCCGCCGCCGGGGACGCGCTACCACCAAGAAATAGCCGGGCACGTACCCAATAGGTTCGCTTTTATCCTAGTTTTGCCACTGCCTTATTTCTTCCTGGACTATTATGACTAAAGGAATCATCCTGGCCGGCGGATCCGGCACACGGCTTCACCCGCTGACGCTGGTCATGAGCAAGCAGCTTATGCCGGTATATGACAAGCCTATGATCTATTATCCGCTGTCTACGCTGATGATCGCAGGCATACGCGAGGTGCTGATCATCTCCACGCCACATGATCTCCCGCACTTCCGCAACCTGCTGGGAGACGGCAGAGCGCTGGGCATGCAGTTCCAGTATGCCGAACAGCCGGAACCCAAAGGACTGGCCCAGGCTTTCACCATAGGAGCGGACTTTATAGGCAACGACAGCGTATGCCTTATCCTGGGAGACAATATCTTTTACGGACACGGCCTCACAGGTACCCTACAAGCCTGCATGAATCCACAGGGCGGGATTGTCTTTGCCTACCATGTAAACGACCCGGAACGTTATGGGGTGGTGGAATTTGACAAGACCGGTAAAGCCATTAGCATAGAAGAGAAGCCGGCCCAGCCCAAGAGCAACTATGCAGTGCCCGGCCTTTATTTCTATGATAACCGCGTAAAGGACTTTGCCGCGAACCTGAAACCCTCTACCCGCGGGGAACTGGAGATCACGGATATCAACCGCATTTACCTGGAAAAGGGAGAACTGGCAGTGCAGCGTATGCACCGGGGAACTGCCTGGCTGGATACGGGCACACACGCCAGTTTAATGCAGGCAGGGCAGTTCGTAGAGATCATTGAGGAGCGGCAGGGGCTCAAAATAGGGTGTATAGAGGAGATTGCCTTCCGCAACAGGTTTATCACTGCCGACCAACTGGCCGCCCTGGCACAACCCCTGATGAAAAGCGGGTATGGCCAGTACCTGATGAATATACTGAAAGCGGAAGCCTAATAACGGGCAGGATACCGGCTAGTTATCGCGCGTGAGCTTCTGGAAGAGGTCTTCCAGCGAGCTTTCTTCACGGCTGAGCGACAGGATGGAGTTTTCCTGGTCCACGCTTTCGTTATAGACCTGCTTACGCACATCCAGCCCGGGCACTGTGAGGATACGGAACACGGTATCGGTCACTTGCTGTACATGCTGCACGCCTTCCATCTGTCGAATGCCTTCCAGCCGGAACCCGGGCTTCTCCACTTCCACCCGCACAGCCTGCTCGCCGGAGGTCAGTGCAGCCAGCTCTGCAATGGGGGTATTGGCCCGCAACTGGCCTTTATGGATGAGCAGTACCCGCTGCGCCACGGTTTCCACCTCGGAGAGGATATGGGAGCTGAAGAGGACCGTCTTTTCTTTGCCCACTTCTTTGATGAGGCTGCGGATCTCCACCACCTGGTTGGGGTCCAGTCCGCTGGTAGGTTCATCCAGGATGAGCATCTGGGGGTCGTGCAACAATGCCTGGGCAAGCCCTGCGCGCTGGCGGTACCCCCGGCTGAGCATGCTCAGTCTTTTGTGCTGTTCGGGTCCCAGTCCTGTCATTTCCACCACACGCGGAATCCGCTGGTTCAGCTCCTGCCGGCCCAGCCCATATAAGCGCCCGCAAAACCGGAGGAACTCGTGCACATACATGTCCAGGTAAAGCGGGTTATGCTCGGGCAGGTAACCGATACGGCGGCGTACTTCCAGCGGGTGCTGCGTAATGTCATAGCCATCCAGGGTGGCATTACCGGCGCTGGGGTGGATAAAGCAGGTGATCATTTTCATGGTAGTGCTCTTACCCGCACCATTGGGCCCCAGGAAGCCCACCACCTCTCCCTTGTCTATCTCAAAGGATACGTTATTGACTGCTGTCTGGCTGCCATATTGTTTGGTCAGCCCATGTACTACCAAGGCCATAGCACAAAACTAACTTTGTTTTGATTAAGAATAAGAAACATTCGCAAAGGATTCTTTGTTTTGCAGCCAGATACTTTTGAATACACTGACCATGAATATATATGATGTCCATTTTCTATTTGATGATGAGACGATTGCTCCCGTTACGGTAAAAGCTGCCGAAGGCGAAACCATACTGGAAATCTGCGAAGAGAATGATATACACCTGAATCATAACTGCGGGGGCGTCTGTGCCTGCACCACCTGCCATATATACATAGAAGCCGGGATGGAAAACCTGCCGGAAATGAGCGACAAAGAGGAGGATTATGTGGACCGGGCGATTAACCCGCGTATAGAAAGCCGCCTGGGCTGCCAGTGCCGGGTACTGGGCCCGGTAACCGTCCGGATCCCTGACCAGGGCCTGATCATCGGGCACGAGCATTAATCCCTTCACCATTCCGCACTTTACCCTAAGATTATACGCACCATGAACGGAGAAACTTTTGAGCCCCCTATTCACTGGACAGACTATGAAGACATTGCCATGGCCTTATACGACCGCTTTGGGCCAGATTTTGACGAAAGCAAGATATACCGCATCCGCTTCACGGAGCTGCTGGAATGGGTAATGGAGATTCCCAACTTTGCCGGCACCCGCGAACAGTGTAATGAGGGCCACCTGGAGCAAATACAAAGCAAATGGGTATATGAGTGGAGAGATAACCAATAGGGTGGCTCATTCCCGGTTCATCTTATAGCGCTCATTCCTCTCCCCCCTAACAACGAGAAAGCCCTTCCAATGGAAGGGCTTTCGTATTTCTGAGCAAGACACTATTGCGCATTCTCCATCACCAGGAACTTGCGGTGATACATCTTGAGCGGGGTCTCGATATAAGTGACATACATGCCCTTGGCAAGCAACTGGGTACTGACCTGCACCCGGTTGCGGCCCACTTCCACGGCCAGTTGCCCGGATTTCCATATCAGCTTGCCCTGTGCATCATAGATGGAGATCTTGAGCGGGCCTGCCTTGGGAGAAAGGATATCATACTTGAGATCCACACTCTGGGGTACCGGGTTGGGGAATACGGTCACCTCTTCCGTTAACGGTGCACCGTCTACCCGCAGTACTGCCAGGTTGCTGAAATTGACAGCGCCATCTTCAGTCTCGTAGCGGACACGATAGTAGTTATCCGAGCCATAGAGCAGGAAGTTATCCTTGGCGCCATAGGTGGGCTGCCCCTGCCACAGAACAGACTCCAGGTCATACCATTGTCCATCGGGACCCAGTTTCTGGAAAGTAGCCACAGTCCATTTACCCTCTACGGTCCAATAG
>JAHBTG010000042.1 GCA_019638695.1 Bacteroidota bacterium
GCAGTTCCCGGTTATCGTCAGCAATCCATTGCCGCCTATACGGAACTGGCGGTAAATAGCCTTGGTAGTGGAGGCGCTGTTGCATACTCCACTGGCGGGCAATACGGTAGGCGTACAATCAAACCTGTCCAGCGTGGTGGTGTAGTTGACCCCGCTTACCAGGGACACATAGGCCCCGGCAGAGTAGTTCACACGGTTTACACGTGTAGCAGTGCGCAGATTAAACTGGCTGAGATATAACTGGAAACGGAAGTTGGGCTGGTCGCTGCGGCCCACGTCCGTGGCATCGCCAAAGGAAACCAGCGTATAGTACCCTTCTTCCACACAAATGGTCTGCTGGGTATTGAAGCAACCGATCTGGTCTACGAAGTTGGTATTGTTAAACGTAGTGGGATAAGCACCGGCACCTTTGGGACGCACGTCTCCCCTGTAGATCTTGTACTGGAAGTTGAAGTTCAGGTTACCGATCGTCAGCAGGCCAGCTTCCCCGGCGCCGATACGGATGACGCGGTAGATAGCCTTGGTATTGGCCGGTGTAGCTACGCACACATCCTGCGGCAGGCGCGTGTTCTGGCACCCGAAGCGGTCGGAGGTACTATTGATGGTCACGTTATCCGGCAGGGGGCCGGCATCTCCGGCGGTTTCATTGACCAGGTTCACACGCGCCAGCGTAGCCAGGTCAAACTGGTTCTGCTGGTCCACATTGGCCACATTCACGCTGATGGTCATGGGCTGAGACAGGTGGCTGTTGGTAGTGGGCCAGCTGCCGCAAGTGGCAGTGCCCGGCGTACCATAGCTGCCCAGCACCTGCCAGCTATACGTACCTGCCGGCAAACAATAGATCTGGTAGTTCTGACCGGAATTGGACTGAAACTCCGTGCTGCTATACAGGCTGAGATTACAGTTGTTATTGACATCGCCGGAGTACAGGCGGTTATACAGGTTGTTGCAATCGGAGAAACTGCGGAAAGTCACATTGGCAAACTGGGTAAGGGTAAAGGTCACCCAGTTGTTCATATCATAAGTAACCCCGCCTATCGTATACCCGGCAGCAGGTTTTACCGTACCGCAGGAGTTCAGATTCATCCGGGCATTACAGGACCATTCATCAGTGCGGCTATACCAAGTGCCCCCGGAGCTGCCGGGCAGCGTACCCATCTGGTGGGCAGCGCTCATGGTAGGCGGCGCTGCATTCAGCGGACTCTCTGTAGTGCCAATACCGGTCTCATACATCCGCACACCCGCCAGCGCCTCATGGTCTTTGTGCAGGAAGAGTTGTATGGAATAGGTGGTATTAGGCAATAAGGTACAGGGAAGGTCTACCACATCATTGCTCGCAGTGAGCACGGTGCAGGTTCCTAACTGGGAGAGTGAGGACCAGGGCGTAGCGCTGGCCGTGGCATCTCCCTGAAAAAGCCGGAAGCCTACCTTCCAGGGGAGGGGCGTTTTGGGCGTCACGATATTACTCATGCGCAGCTGAAAGCGCATGAAGTCTACACTGGCATCCGTGCGAAAGGTAAGCCAGGCCGATTGCGTAAAATCAGCCGCATTGGCGCCCAGTTCGGCACATGCACTCTCCGTTTGCTCACGCGTCAGACAGCCCACCCCAAAGTCATGCCAGCTGTTCCAGTCGCTGGTACCGCTTACGGTACCAAAGTCATAGGGGGCGGTGTGCAGGTCATGGTTATTCAGCACATCGGGATACGAGGTGGTGAGCCGCAAAAAGATGTTGGACAATGCCAGGTCGTTGGTCAGTGCATTGTCCTTGGCGCTCACCTGGATGAGATACTCCCCGGGAATGAGGCAAGGATTAAAAGTATTGCCAAACTTGCCCAGGGGGGTGAGTTTGGCCGGCGGAATGGCCGCGGCACCCGGCAGGCAGTTACCCATCCCTGCATAGTATACGGTAAAGCCCACATCTGCCTGCGGAATATCATTGGCAGGCTGCATAAGCTCCACACGCACCCCCCTGTGGGTGGGCAGGGTGAAACGATACCAGACGGATTTTTTATCGTTTCCGGAGGTAATCTGTACAGGGTCAAAATATTCCCCCAGCTGGCGGGTGGCGCCGGTGAGGTTGGTAGTGGGGGTGGTGAAAACACCCAGTCCGTAATTACTGCCGCCCAGCGGAATGGCCGTGGCATTGGTACAATTATCATTGGCGGGCTGCGCCCAGGCTGCAGGAGCCCATAGCAACCACCCCAGCAAGCACAATGCTATCTGCATGCGCCCTACCCCAGGGGCTATATATGTGTACAGGTGTCTCATAAACGCTAACCATTAGAAAAGGAACCATAAATGCGCATCCCCTCGAAAGGGAATGTCGTTTAGGAAAGATTAGCGCACACCGCGGCCGCCGTTATAGTTTTGGCGAGAGTTCGAGTTGCCATTACTATTAGAGATTTCCTGGCGGTCTCCTACCCGTCCCCGGTTAAGATCGGAATACCAAGAGCCACCCCTCACGCCGAAACCACAACGTCCATTGCGAAGATCCAGCGGCCAGTTGGCGACATCAGCCAACCCTGTACTATTGTTCACAACGCCATTGCCCCACAGGCCGGTATAAGCTGATATAGTAGTGTTCGCAACATTATCACTGGCATTACCATATACAGAGACTACCATTTCATTGACGTTACCCGTCATTTCCATAATACCCCAGTAAGTAGCGCCGGTTTGTACACGGGTAAGCGTATGATCCCGTGCAAAGATACCGCAACCTACAGGACCGCCTCCCAGGTTGGAAAGGGTATTGGCTGCATTACGGCCGTAATGTCCGCCCTGAACACATTGGCAATAATAGTTATACGGATTGGCAGCACAACATTCATAATTCCAGTTGATATGTGCATTTGGGGGGACGTTCAGGTTGATAGGAGCAGTAATGACCGTATCCGTACCATTTTCGGTAAGTCTTACCTCATATAGCTCAGAGAAGAGGGTAGTTCCCCAGGCATAAGCGCCATCTACATAAGGAGCCCCGGTGGTACCCTTGCAGGCTTTTTCATACTCCAGTTCAGTCATAGGGCGCAGGGCCGCCCAGTCCAGGTAAGCAACCAGATCCGCCCAGCTCAGCCAGTTGCAGGCGCGGTTGGGCTCAGTAGCCAGATAACGGGCAGTGGAAGCATCCGGCGTATTGCCGATGGTCATGCGGCTGTTGTTAAAATTGCCCAAGCGGCGCTGCGTGGCGGCATTGGTAGAGAGGCAATTCAGGAAATCGGCATACTGTCCCTGGCTGATCTCATACTTCATCACATAAAACTCAGCCCAGCCTTTGGGGTAAACAGCAGGCAATGCTTTGTCAGGGTAAGACCAGCAGCATACTTGATTAACAGGATCTTTTACATTAAGTATTGAATTTTCCGCAGTCACCACAATCATGGAAGCACCCGGAGCCGCGCCATCAAAAAAGCCATTCATACTATTTGTGGTATTAGGATCTCCCAGGTAATAATTCCCCTGGCGCACCTGCACCATTTCGATACCGATCACCCGGATATCATACTCCGTATTATTATCAAAGGTAACGGCACCGCTTACGCCATTGCCGCCTACTACCCGCAGGGTAACGGTCTGGTTCACAATATGCCCCACTCCCAAGCTGGCACGGCGAACCAGGGCGCCCGTATTATGGGCACCGGCATTGCCCAGACGGTCCTGGGTGGTAATGGACCGTGCAAAAGCGAGGCCGGCACTCAGGCTATGGTCTCCCATGGTAGTGGACAACAGGGCATGGTGCCAGTTATCGCCGGTGCCGCACTCGCGGAACTTAATGAAGACCCAGGCCGCGTCATGGTTGCCGGGAAGACCGGAGACATTCCAGGAGTTTTGCCAGGAAATGGTAAAGGTCACATTCGCCGCAGAGGCTCCGCCCAGAGCGCCACGAGTCACATTGGTTACTTGCAGCCCGTTTGAGTACCCTATAAAAGGCAATATCAATAGGAAAGCAGCAAGAAATTGCAGTTTTTGAGTAGCAAAGCAGCGCATCATATTTAAATGGATTTAATAGAGTTTCAGTTTACACTTTGGTTAAAGTTATGAGGAATAACGGGCGGTGTCAAATTTTTTTTAGCCCTAAGTTAACGAAACAATCCAGTACATGAAAATAAATTAATATATAGCCATCAATATATTAATATTGGATATACCTACTGATTTCTGGGCTTTTACAGGCATTTCAGTTTATTTCAGGAATACATCCATAATTAGCAATTGTTTTTGAATGAGAAAAATGGGCAGAACATGGGGATTTCAACCGCCTGTCCTATGCCAATAAAAAAAGTTGAATCGTAAACAATCGCCAGACACTAAACCCAATAATGATTGGCATTTCAAAAGAAGAGAGAAACACCTTGTCAATGTTGCCCTCAAAAGCCCAAAGGATTCTTGGCATTATCTCAAAATCACACAATAGTGCATCCAGCAAGCCGACTTCGGTCATACTATGCCTCCAAACGCTTCAGAGCGCATTCCGGAGTACACATCAACAGGCTTATATGCCTTGACCGGCACTTAAAAACAAAACCATTCATACCCGCTGAGTCCAACGGGTTCCTTTGACTGTCAGGCTTCTATTGCAAGAGCGGGGCGTTACAATTCCTTACGCAGGCGGGCAACGGGAATCCCCAGCTGCTCGCGGTACTTGGCCACGGTGCGGCGGGCAATGTCATAGCCTTTTTCTGCCAGCAACTCTGTAAGCCTGTCATCAGAAAGGGGCTTGCGCTTCATTTCGACAGAGATCAGTTCCTGGAGCACCTTTTTAATCTCCCGGGTACTCACTTCTTCGCCACTTTGGGTGGTCATCCCTTCGGAGAAAAAGAACTTGAGCGGGTAGATGCCAAAATCCGTCTGCACAAACTTGCTGCTGGCCACACGGGAAATGGTACTGATGTCCATACCGATCTCTTCCGCCACATCCTTGAGGATCATGGGGCGCAGGCACGCTTCATCATCCTCATTGAGAAAGAAGGCTTTTTGCTTCTCCACAATGGTCATCATGGTGCGCAGCAGGGTGATCTGGCGTTGCTGCATGGCTTCTATGAACCATTTGGCGGCCTCTATCTTTTGTTTGACAAAGGCAAGGGTTTCCTTATCTGCACTGGAAAGCGACTTCTTCCCCAGCAGGTCCATATCCTGCAGCATGCGCAGGTAGCTGCGGTTCACCCGCAGTTCCGGGGCATTCTTGCGATTAAGCTGCACCTCCACCTCACCGTTCTGCACCGTCACCAGGTAATCCGGGATGATCACCTGGGCGCTGCCGGCAGCGGCGCTGCCCCCGGGCTTGGGGTTCAGTCGGGTGATCAGCATCCAGGCTTCCCTGAACACATCCGGGTCTGCCTTGGTACGGTCCAGTATCTTATCCAGGTGCTTCTTGGTGAACTCCTCGAAATAATCCGAAATAATGGTGCGCGCCAGCAGTACTTCAGGCGCTGCCGGCCTGCGCTGCAACTGCAAAGACAGGCATTCCTGCAGATCACGGGCAGCAATACCGGGAGGGTCCAGCCGATGTACGGCACTCAATACCTCAGCGGCGGCGGCATCCGTCACACTAACGTTATAGCGAAACGCCAGGTCATCTACAATACTGGTCAGCGGACGGCGCAGGTAGCCATCCTCATCTATATTGCCAATAATTTGCTCTGCAATCAGGTATTGTTCATCATCCAGGTCCAGCATGCCCAGCTGCATACGCAAATCATCATACAAGCTGAAACGCTGGACAATGGGCGCCTCATATCGCTCAGCATTCGGGTCTTCCGGCTGCCAGGTGCGATAGGCATAATCTTCCTGGCTGATGAACTCGTCCAGCGAAATATCTTCCGTGGTCTGCTCACTACGCTCTGCAGAAGCATCCTCGGGGCTGTCTCCTTCTTCAGCAGTACCGCTTTCCTCTTCTGCCCGCAAGGTACCGGCATCCAGCAGTGCAGGATTCTCTTCCAGTTCTTCTTTGATGCGGGCCTCCAGGCTGGCAGCAGGTATCTGCAGCAGTTTGATAAATTGTATCTGCTGCGGGCTCAGCTTCTGGAGCAGCTTCTGTTGGAGTCCTTGTTTCAGCATACTGCGTTATCTACGGCAAAGCCTAGGCCAAAGTTAAGCAATGTGCATGAATTTGAACGTATCGCCTACAGGAGACAAAAGCTTTTCACCTATCTTTCCCCTCATGAAAAGAGGGTCCATCTGGCTGGCATGCGGGGTATTTGCCCTGGGCATGACGGTTATGGTATGGTGTCTTCAGGACCGCCCGTCCGCCAGGGCAGCCGCCCGCAGCCCGGCCATCCCGTTGCGGAAGGTAACCTTACCGGATTCGGCCGCTCCCACCCTGCGCCTGGAGGCAGTTGATAACCAGCTGCGCTACCTGGAAGCCCGCACCGGGAGCACACTCGGGGTATATGCCTGGCACATAGAAAGCGGCAACCGGTATGCCTGGCGGCCGCAAGAATCCTTTGCGCAAGCCAGTGTCTACAAGCTGGCGATTGCCACGCATGTACTGCAGCGCGTCCAAACCAAACAACTGGCGCTGGACAGCCTGGTCACGGTAACCACCGTGGACTATTGCCCCGGCAGCGGAATCCTGCAGTACAGCCTGGGCAGCGGCACGGCATTGGTACGGATAGAACGCCTGCTGTATCTCATGCTGGCCGAAAGCGATAACACGGCCACGGATGTGCTGCTGCGGCTATCCGGCGGGCCCTACAATGTGCAGGAAAGTATCTATAGCTGGGGCATAGCAGGCCTGCGGGTAGACCGCACGGTAGCGGGCATGTTTGCCGGCTGCACGGCGCGCCCTTTACCCCTGGCACATGAGCGCTCCATTGCCGGCATGAACAACCGCTACCTCTACGGATTCACCCCCGCAGAGATGGGACAGGCCGCACAGCGGATGCAAACAGACTCCCTGGACACGGCTACGCCCCAGGCTCTGGCCCGGTTGCTGCACCTGCTGCATACCGGCAAGCTGCTGGATGACCCTCACAAGGCACGGCTGTATGAGTGGCTGGCCCGCTGCAACACCGGTTATGCCCGCATCCCGCTGGCCATGCCCAGGGGAGCCGTCATTCACCACAAAACCGGCACCTTCTTCGGCACCTGCAACGATGTGGCCATAGTACGCCTGCCCGACAACCGCGGGCACCTGCTGCTGGTCATCCTCATGAAAGGCCCCGCCCACAACAAGGCCATACTGGAGCGCACACTGGCAGAAGCGGCGGCGGCGGTCTACGCCCACCTGCCCCTACATGCGCCGGGAGAAAAGTTTGGGGGATAAGAAACTTATCTATGGCAATATTCTGCGCTATCCTGGGGGTACCTGTTCGGCTGACCTTATCGCTGTAGCACTTTTACTCAAGTTGCCTTTCCTCAATGTGCGATTTGATGAAGAAGCAGATGTACTCTATTATGAATGGGTACCCAATGCAAAAGCGGATGAAACAGAAGTGACCGCAGACGACCTCATTATTCGTTACAGAAAAGGAGAGGTCATTGGCATCACGGTGCTTCATGCTTCGCAAAGGAATAGCCCAGAAAAAGATTAAGGGCCTTATTTATAGCTTATCCAGGTCCTGACGAATACGCCAGCCCTTGGGGAGAGCATTGTTGGTGCGGTTGCCCAGGTGCTTGGCCCAGCCCAGCGGCAAACCCAGGTAGGTCAGGAGTACCCAGCCGACGGGGCTATGGCTCAGTCCCGGGTCCCCGCCCTTCAGGTAACGGAGCGCCTGGTCTTTACTCAGCGCGACCTTGGACAGGCGGTCCGCATGAAAAGCCGGGTAAAAAGCAGCCTCATGTGCAGGTATCCAGTCCTTACCCTTGCGCTCGGCCAGCAATACGCCTCTGCGCAGCCAGCGCAAACGATTGGCAGGTATCGCAGTGGGGCTATCAGCCATCAGCCACGTATCCTCCCGCAAGGACAGGTCATACCCCGGAGGCACTGCCAGCCAGTCCGGCAGCTTCAGGCCTTTGGGTAAAGGAGTTTTCCTGTCATCCCCCGGCACCCATTCGGCAGGAGTAATCCTACCGGCCTTTTGCAGCGCACCTATAAAGAACCCTTCTCCCTGTACACGGTGGGGCATTGCCTGCCACCCGCTAACCTCCCCGCTTGTCTGGCGCAGGAAACCCCAGGCTTCCGGCAGATCCACAGCCAACGGCTGCGCATCCGGCTGGCTGGCCGCCAGAGCGGCCAACCGGGCTATATTCTCATCCTGTGCATAAGTGCAGGTACTGTACACCAGGCGTCCGCCGGGTTTCAGACACTGCCAGGCAGCCTGCAAAATACGGCCCTGCCGGGCAGCACAGTGCGCTACGGCCTCCGGGCTCCACTCCGCCACTGCTTCGGGCTGCTTGCGCCACAGCCCTTCCCCGCTGCAGGGAGCGTCCACCACTACCAGATCAAAAACCGGCCCCAGGGCCTTAGCCAGTTCTTCCGGGTCATTCTGGCAAACGCGGATACGGGCATTTCCCCAACGCTGGGCATTCTCCCGCAAGATGGTGGCCCGGCTGGCAATGACCTCATTGGCCACCAGTTCGCTGCCTTCCGGCAGCGCATCTGCCAGCAACGTAGTTTTCCCCCCGGGAGCGGCACAGAGGTCCAGCGCCAGCAAAGGAGCGCCCTGCGGAATAAACTGCCACAACAGCATACTGCTTGCCTCCTGCACATAATAGGCGCCGGCATGAAACAGCGGATCGGCCGTAAAAGAGGGTCTTTCGGCCAGGTATCGGCCCTGCGGGCACCAGGGCACAGTACCCGCAAAAGGAAAAGCCCAGGCATCCGGCCGGCGGGAAGGGTGCAGCCGGATGCTGACAGGCGGAGGGGTATTCAGGGCAGCCTCCAGCGCATCCAGGTCTGGCAGTTGGGGAGCCATTCGCTGGCGGAATGCTTCAGGCAGGACAAAGCAGGCAGACATGCCGCTAAATTAGTCTATCCCACGGGGCAGATTATGGTTTTGTTATTTTTTGGATGCTTTCTTGAGTTTGGCAGCAGTACCCGTCATATTTACTTTTTTACTGATTTTATGTATTGCTTCCGTTTGTGCTTTGTCTTGTTATGGTGCTTTACCCGGAGCACTACACTGTTCGCCCAGCAACCGGATTTCATCCTCATCCAGATGAACGATGTGTATGAGATAGCGCCTATGGAAAACGGCGCACGGGGCGGACTGGCACGGGTGGCCACGCTCCGTAAGCAGCTGATGCAGGAAAGTCCGAAAGTCATTACGGTCATATCCGGGGATTTCCTGAGCCCCTCCCTGTTCAATGTGCTCACCTGGCAGGGAGTACCCATCAAAGGCCGGCAAATGGTGGAGACATTCAACGCCTTGGGTATGGACTATGCCATTATGGGTAATCATGAATATGACCACGGCCCGGAGATGCTGAAGCAACGCATACAGGACAGCCGCTTCCAATGGCTGAGCACGAATGTGCAGGAAGCCACCCCGGAAGGCCCGCGGCCATTTATGCAAAACGGCAAGCCGCTTCCTACCCACATTACCTTACCGGTTTCCGCGGGCAAGGGCAAGGGACAACTTATCCTGGTGGGGCTCACACTTGATTACCGGCGGGAATGGCTGGCAGTGTCCCCTCCCATAGAAGCCATGCACGCCTGGTTGCAGGCACATCCCATATCAACGGGCAAAAAGCCGAAAACCCCCACGGCGCTGGTAGCCCTTACACACGACTACCGCAGCCGGGACAGCCTGCTGGCAGTCTCCTGCACAGCACCCCTGCTCATTGCAGGCGGGCACGACCATCACCATATGCATTTTACGGTGGGCAAAACCGCTATTGCCAAGGCAGATGCCAATGCCAAAACCGTATATGTGCATCGCTTCTATTACCAGGCTTCTCAGCGGCAGTACCTCTGCAAAAGTGAACTGGTTGCCATAGACCACCACCTGGCCGAAGACCCTGCCGTGAAGGCTGTAGCAGACACCTGGATGGCACGCGCCCTGACCGGTGTGCGGGAAATGGGCCTGGACCCGGGAGAAGTGCTGTTCAATGCCGCTACCCCACTCTACGGTAGTGAGCAAGCTGTGCGCAGCCAACCCACCAATCTGGCTCAGCATATCTGCAAGGCTATGCTCATGGCGGCTCCCGAAGCGCACCTGGCCATACTGGGCGGCGGCAGCATCCGCCTGGATGATGACCATACCGGGCCGTATACCGCTTATGATGTAGCGCGCACACTGCCCTTTGGGGGACAACTTGTGGAACTGGAGATCAATGGAAAAACCCTGCTGAAGATCCTGGGAGCTGGGCAAGCGAATAGCGGTACCGGCGGTTACCTGCAATATGGATCGCCCTCTTCTGCAGCGGGAGGCGCTAGCCCTGTAGGTATGGATGCGGAAGAAGGCTGGCGGCTGGACGGAAAACGAGTGGACAAAGCCGGGATCTACCGCATTGTGGTCAATGATTACCTGGTCAGCGGCAAGGAACACAACCTGGAGTTTTTGCATGCTACCAGCTCTGAGATCCTGCAAACCTTCCCCCACTATAGTGAGGAAGACCCCAGGGCCGATATCCGCAAGGCATTCATATTGTATTTGCGCAGCCTTCAATAGACGGTTTACAGCCTTCTTGCACAAAATGCCGTTCTGTTATCAGACATCCACAGGAAAGGAAAGAATACCAAACAGAACACTCCATTCAGGCCCGGATTTTACCAAACGGAAAAAGTGCATAACACACGCATTCCTGAACTTTATCTTGCGATTCAAGCTTTCTTGCTAAGTTTGTCTGGCACAATCTTAATGTAATTCCCGAATGGCAGATATCATCGAAATGCCCCTCCTGAGCGACACCATGGAAGAAGGTGTGATCGCAGCCTGGCACGTAAAAGTAGGCGACAAAGTATCCAGCGGCGACCTGCTGGCCGAGGTGGAAACGGACAAGGCCACGATGGAGGTGGAATCCTACTATAGCGGCGTGGTGCTTCACATAGCCGTGGAAGCCGGCCAGGGCGTGCCCGTCGGTGGACTGATGGTGGTTGTGGGCAAAGAGGGTGAAGATATCAATGCCATTCTGCAATCCTATACAGGTAAAAAGACAGGCGCGTCGTCTGCGGCACCTGCTCCAACTGCTACAGCACCGGCATCGTCAGCGCCTGTCGCGGGCACAGCTCCCACAGCCGTTGCCGCACCGGCCGCAGTAGCAGCCCCTGCCCCGGTCAATGGCGATAACCGGCTGAAAGCCAGCCCCCTGGCCAAAGCCATTGCCAAAGAAACCGGTGTGGACATCCAGGCCGTTACGGGCACCGGGGAAGGTGGCCGTATCATCAAGAAAGACGTGGAAGCCGCATTGGCTGGCGGAACCGCACAGGCAGTTGCCTCACCCGGCCACACGGTGGTAGCTGCCGGCAGCAGCTATGAGGAAGTACCGGTATCCCAGATGCGCAAGGCCATTGCCCGTCGTTTAAGCGAGAGCAAGTTCACGGCGCCGCATTTCTACCTCACTATGGCCATAGACATGGATGCCACGGTGAGCTTCCGCAAACAGTTGAATGAGCAGGAAGGCGTCAAAGTAAGCTTTAACGATATCGTGGTCAAAGCAGTGGCCACGGCCCTGCGCAAGCACCCCAAAGTGAACGCCAGCTGGCTGGGCGACAAGATCCGCTACCATCATGATATTCATGTGGGCGTGGCGGTAGCTATTGAAGACGGCCTGATCGTGCCCGTGGTACGCAATACCGACCGCAAAGGCATTGCCGAGATTGGCGGCGAGGTGAAGGAACTGGCCGAACGCGCCCGCAACAAGCAGTTGCAACCCGAGGAATTCTCCGGCAACACCTTCACTATCAGCAACCTGGGGATGTTTGGCATAGAAGAATTCACCGCCATCATCAACCCGCCGGATGCGTGTATACTGGCCGTGGGCGCCATCAATGAGGTGCCCGTGGTGAAAAAAGGCGCTATCGTACCCGGCAAGATCATGAAGGTGACACTTAGCTGCGACCACCGCGTGGTGGATGGGGCTACCGGCAGCGCTTTCCTGCAGACCCTGAAGGAGCTGCTGGAGAACCCGCTCCGTATGCTGCTCTAGCCGGTCCTTACCCGTAACATACGCAGGCGACCCTGCAGATCCTCGCGCCAAACGGCCTCCCAATGGGGATACATGTTTTTTATATGAGTGCGTAGTGCAAGAGCAGTGGTGCTGTGCAATTCAAAATAGGCTGTTGAGCCGGGCGCCAGTTTGTCCAGGATAATACGGTAGAAATACAGGGGATCTGCTGCCGGAGCAAAGAGTGCCAGGTGCGGCTCATAATTGACCACGCGGGATTCTAAGAACCTGGCTTCTTCCGGGGCCACATAAGGAGGGTTGCTGATCACAATATCCCAGCCTGCCAGTATGGTTTGCTGACGAATATCGGTCAGGGAGAAATCTACATCCAGGTGCAGGTTCTGCGCATTGAGCGCGGCCCAGTGCAGCGCTTCGGGGCTTACTTCCCAGCCAGCGACCTTCGCATGCGGGATGCTGTTTTTGATTGCCAGCGCAATACAGCCCGAACCTGTACCGATATCCAGCACACTAGGAGAAGGCGCTGTTTGCCAATCATCCAGCAGCCACTGCACCAGTTCTTCGGTTTCCGGCCGGGGAATAAGACAACCCGGGCCCACTGCCAGCATCAGCTCCCGGAAGGGTGCCTCCCCCAGGACATATTGCAGGGGTTCGTGTGCCTGCAGGCGTTGCAGCGCCTGTTGCAACCATGCCTGCTCCTGCGGCAGGAGGACGCGGCTGCCATGCAAGGCAAGTTCCATCGAAGGCAAGTTCAGCGCTTTGGCCAAAAGGAGCCGCACGACAGGTCCACGCTCCCTGGTATCGGGATACTGGCCCGCCAGGGCATCTGTCAGGCGCTGGCGGGCCTGGGCTGCGTTTTCTGGTACCATTGGCAGAGGTCTGTGAGCGCACACTGTCCACACAACGGCGTGCGGGCTTTGCAGATGTAACGACCATGTAAAATAAGCCAGTGATGTGCGTCATGCATCAGCCTACCGGGGATAATGCGCAGGAGTTGCTCCTCGGTCTGGCGCACATTAGTAGCCCTGGCAATGCCCAGCCGGTTACTCACACGGAAGACATGCGTATCCACCGGCATGGTCTGCCCGTCAAACAGCACACCCATGATCACATTGGCTGTTTTGCGCCCCACGCCCGGTAGGCGGATAAGTTCTTCCATGGTGCGGGGCACTTCTCCCCCATAGGAATCCTGCAATGCCTGGGCAGTAGCCTTCAGGTGCTGGGCTTTACTGTTCGGATAGGAGATGCTGCGAATCAGTGCAAATATCTCTTCCTCCGGGGCAGCGGCCATAGTGCGGGCATCGGGCAAACGCTCAAACAAAGCCGGAGTAACCATATTCACCCGTTTATCCGTGCATTGCGCAGAGAGCATGACGGCTACCAGCAGTTCAAAGGGGGTTGTATAATGCAACTCCGTCTCGGGGCTGGGATTGAGCGCCGCGAGCCGCTCCAGCACTTGTGTCACGCGCTCCTTACGAGTCATGACACAAGTTTAACCAAAAAAGCAAGTCGCCAGAACTAGTAGATCACCTTCTGGGTGTGCTGGCTGCCATCGGAATAGTCGGCCTGTATCAGATAGGTACCACGTGCCAGATTGGGAAGCGGCACCTGCTGTCCGGCAGTAATGGCACCCAAACGCACCGCAAATACCTGTTGTCCCACGGTATTGTATACCTTCAGTGCAGTGGGAGCAGCATCCTCGGGCATGCAACGGAACACGACAGCAGGTTGCGCAGGATTAAACCACACGGGGCAGGCACGGGGCGCTACTACCAGGCGCACTGTATTGGACACCCGCCCGGCACCGGCATGATCTGTACTATGGATCCGCAGGCTGTGTGTGCCCACAGGCAGTTCCAACGGGCTGGAGACATATACCCCGGTTTGTCCGGTAGAAGGGAGCGTACCCAGCACCCGGATATTCCCGGAGGCAGTCTCCGGCAGCAATTCCCAGCTATAGGTACGGGCCAGTTGCGGCTGCTTGTCTCTCCAGCGCAGTTGGTACCCGCCTTCCGGGGCTTGTGTAGCCGCCAGCGTAATATCATCCTCGCCCAGCACTGTGGAATTGGCCGCCAGCACAAAGAACGTATCGCACAAACAAGACTGCGGAGGCTGCGCCCTGATGATGAACTGCTCACTGGAAGGCAGCACAGCATGCATAGGCGCAAAGTAGGTGGAGTTCTGGTGCAGGAGCGACTGCTGGTTATGGTTGAGTCCCAGCAGATAGGTATTGCTACCTAAAGAGGCATCCAGGCCATCCACGCGACCATTCTGGTTGATATCGTGGAAGAAATTGAAAGTGATAGGATGCCCGGGCAGCACGGGTTCTGCCGTATTGCGATAGTCCAGCATAAAGACCACGCTATCCCGCTGATGCCAGGTGACGGCATAGTCTACCAATGCCAGCTGAGCCTTTCTCACCACCATAGTATCCAAAAGAGAAGCCGTGGTGGTATTCACCTGGCAGGGGAGCCCAGTCTTGGTACAGATGAGGGAGGAACTGACCGTAGTCACCACCTCATATTCCTGGGGTCCGCAGGGTACGCCCATAGCATCCAGCTCAAAAGAGAACAGGATAGAGTCCCCTGGAGCCACACCCGCAGGCAGGTCCCATATCAGCTCGCGACGGCCCGATACCACCGTACTGACTGGGGTAACGGTTGTAGGAGCATTGTGCAATGCCTGGAAGCTGCCCATCTGGTAATCGGCATGCTCGTCTGTAAAGAAGCGGAAGTTATCATTGCTGCCGGTGATGGCCGGACCCAGGTTCACCACTTTGCACCGGATAGTACTGGCATCTCCGCAAGGGCGCAAGGTATCCAGCGAAACTTCCGAAATGGCCGCATTGTAATTAGTATTGGCTCCCGTAATATTGAGGTTATGGGTGGTGTAGTAGTTATACGTGGAGCTGCCGCAAGGCATTGTACCCGCTGCATAAATACGAGGACGGCCACCGGAGATATAACTGCAGTTGGTCTCTACACGGAAGCGGATGCGATAGGCATTCTGTGTGGGCTGCCGCACACCCCGCAGGCCGCCGGCCGCAATGGACGGCACATTATGCGAGATATCATAGGCGATTAATTGCCCACCGAATAATACGCTGGGGTTGGGGATGGACTGATAGGTACCGCTCAAAGGATAGAGCACCTGCACACTGCCCGGCACGGGAACAATACCTCCCCCAGCCGGATTGATCAGGTAGAAGTAATTATTGTAAGAAGCGCCGGGCTGCACATTCCGTACCTCTATCACATATTCCACCTCCCCGCAAAGATCCACAGACCCGGAGGGTTCTACGATAGGAACCACCTGAAGCTCCGCGGGCAAGGGTACTGACTTGAGCCACCTGATAGCAGGGGTACAGGGGTATGCCGCCACACTGGCAGGATATCCCGAGCAGTTCCATCCGGCAGTTACCCTGATACTGTCGGTGGTACAGCTCAGCAGGCGGGCCCTTATGCGGAAAGAGCGGGTAGCGCCTGTATTTACAGTTCCCAGCTGGTAAAGCCCGGAAACGGGGTTCACCACCGTCATAGTGCCCAGGTCTGTCACATTGCGCAGGCTGAGGGTAGGCGGCAGCTGCAAGGCAAACCAGGTATTGGGCATAGCAGCCAGGCCGGAACCATTGCCGATAACGATATCCCAGGTAACCAGGGAATCAATAGCTTCCACGGTGGGCAGCACAGAGGTGAGCTGCAGATCTGGCCGGTTAAAGAACAAAGAATTCTGAAGACTGGAGTTGGAGGCACTATAAGCGGAGGCCGCCAGCGTAGCCATACTGGCAATCCAGCCCGTATACCGGGCCATCGTTACCCGCTGGGCTACGGAGTTTGCATCTGTAGGCACCAGGCAAGACGGCAATACCCGGTAGCGTACCGTGAGCTCATAGCTTTCTGCCAAAGGAAACGGACCTCCCTGGCTGGCAAAAAATGGCCGCGGGTAGAAGCGAATGGTATTGCCGGAAACTACGGGGGTTATGGGCTGATAAGCAATGAGCACATTGACAGAAGGCCCGGTTACATAGCGGTACTGTATCTCGGCGCTGCCGGCATAAGTCCACCCTACAGGCAAAGTGGTTACAATGGAGTCTACCGCATTAAAATTACGGATCTCATAGGGGAAATAATCCCCCCAGGTTTCTGCCCCTATGCGGCTCCGCACAGTATAGGAGATCTGGGTGTTCTGGCATCCGTTATAAGTAGTATTCCCACTGCTGTACTGATCCACATTGCCTCCATAATAGGTGGCACTGCCCGTGAACCCATTGCAGCTAAAGCGGCTGGCGGCCGCAGGCAGTGCAGTACTGGTCACTACCCCGGTATTGGACAGGAAAAACTCATTGGCAGTAGTCACCAGCGCCTCAGAAGCAAAGCCTATGTTAGTAGTCAGCCGGAAATTGGCATCCAGCTGCACAGAATCTCCATTCTCAAAGACAAACCCCGTAAAGGTGGAACAACCGGAAGCGAGCACTGCCGGGCTAATGGTATAATCATAACGACGGCTGTTGCCCCCGGTATTGGTAACTGCCGGAGTAACGGTACAAGTGCGGTATACACCTGCGCTGGCATCCCATATTCGCAGAGTAGCCGGCAGCGGTGTATACCGGGCGCCATTGCTCAAGGTAACGGATGCGAACCCACGGGTCCAGGTGGGGTTGGCCGCAGTGGTCACCACCACTGCACGATACCGGGTTTCCAGGGTATCTCCCAGGAACAGGCGGTCTCTGCGGATCTGTGCCGGGTTAGGCGCACCGGCTTCCGGAATACCGTTCAGGTCGCTATCGCGCAGTCCCAGGTTCCTGCGCCGGAACAGGTAACTGAGATTATTCATGCCGCCATTGGTGCAAGGATCGGGACAAATGACATTAATGTTCCGGGTGGCGCTCAATACGTTTAAGGCACAGGCGGTAGGACAAGTGGGGTCCGGCACCATTAGCATCTGGGTATTCAGGGCCTGGTTGGCAGCACTCACCCCGCAGGCCGTTTGCAGGCAATACTGGATATAAGAGCCCGTCCACGCCCAGCCGGCAGGCATACGGTTGCCGGTATTGGGTAACAGATAACGACTAATGACCACCCCGCCGGAAACGGTGGGATACCCTGGCGCGGGAGCCCATACGGTACCGTCAAAGTCTACAAAAGACATGCTGCCCGCTACATATGCGGTGTTGGGCGGCAATGCTACCCGCCATTCCAGGTAGCCCCCCACGGTAGCCACATTGGGAGTGGTATTGACCCAAGCCCAGCCATCATTGCCAATCTCCACGCGGAAACAACCGGGACCGGCCGAGGTCAGGTCGTTGGGGCCAGCTTGAGAGAAGGAAGCCCCTTGTGTGGTGGTAACGCCGTCAAAACGGGTGTTGCTCAGCTGCTGGTAGTTATTCTGCTGGCACTGGTCCTCCCAGGTGCCAGACCAGCCCCAGCGGCCAAAGCGATTGGTAGCGCCAGGACTGCTCCCGCAGCAGTTACGGATGTTGAAGTTAATATACAGTGTTTGACCAGCTGGCAACTGGGGAATGACAAACGTTACATCCCGGGTGGCACCATAAGGATTGCCGCTGAGGCAGGTGCGGTTGGCGGTAAGTGTAGATGCCACCAGTTGGGTAATCACCGGCTTTGCGGGTGTGGCGGCAACACCTATACGGTAGGTAAGCGATGCGGTATCCAGGGTAGTGGCATTGTTGTTATCCTGCCACAGGGTAATGGTAAAGTTGGTGGCCGGCCCGGTTCCGGTATTCGTCAGGCGCAGCTCCTGGGCATTGGCATTGCCGATATCAAAGCAGCTGCTTTGCCCCTGGGTGCTGGCAATGGTAATGACCGGCGGGTTGGGCGGGATCACGATATTACCGCTGGCCACTGTCTGCTGGCAGGTCTGGCTGTAGCAACCCCACAGCATGGTATAGTTGCTGACAAGGCTCTGGCTGCAGTTGACAATACGCAGGTTCTCTGTGATGATAATGGTCTCGCCCGTTTCCAGTAAGGCGTTCCCGTTGCCATAGGGCGTAAAGTCTGAGATAGTGATCACATGATTGGAACCTATATCCGTACCAGCAGGTGTGGTTGCACTGGTGCGCACCAGCCCCACCCCATTGGAAATAACAAAAACGACCGGTGAGCTCAACGCCCCATTGCCCCCATTGATAATGGTATAGGTGCGGGTGAACGTGCTGCCGGTGACGCCGGAGAAAGTCTGGTTGGTAATGTTGCTGATGGATAATGAAGGAAACAATGCATTCCACTGGTTACTGGAATGCACGTCAAACCCGCCGGTATAGTTGGCACGGGCGCTTAATAAGATAGGGTTACCGGCATTGGCAAACGCAATGTGGTCGCAGGTGGCAATAGCCTGAAAATTGATACTGACAGAACCCCCGCCAGCAGCCAAGTCGGGCACCGCCAGCACGGGGGCCCCCAGGTTAGTGATGTTGCTCTCGGTAACACCTCCGGCAACTGCACTACCTGCCACATAACGCACCCCGGTGGGGAGTGTGATCGTGAGAAGGGTATTCTCTACAACAGCCGAATGACTGTTGGTAATGGTGAGGTTGTATGTTCTACTACCGGCGCATACCGTAAGGTCGGCAGGCACCGTAGAAGTCATGACCAACCAGTTGTTCTGGGCAAAGGCGCCCAAGGAAAAACAGGATAAAAGAAGAGCAAGGAACCACTTGGGGCTGAAGTTCATAAAGTTAAAAAGAGCACGTAAAATTTGGATTGATCATTCAACTGCAAAATAAACAGCGCGCAAAGCTAATTGTTTATTGCATTTCCTATTACGCACCCCCCTGCGTCCTGGTTATACAGGGCTAAAAGCAACCATAAGGCTTTTTTTGAATAATACGCCAAATGATGCCAAAGTAATTTCAATTAGGCACAAATCGGTATCAAACCAGGAACAAAATCCTCTATATGATAGAAAAAAAATATATTCCCAAAAAATGTTATAGCGCCTGTTAAAGCTTAATTTTTAGCCTAAATCGACTAGGCCACTTGCTGTTGCTCTGCCAGCTTCCGCAAGTTGATCAGGGCATAACGCATGCGTCCCAAAGCGGTATTGATGCTCACATCTGTCATTTCCGCAATTTCCTTAAAGCTAAGGTCATTGTAATAACGCAGCACGAGCACTTCCCGCTGGCGGGGAGGCAGTTGCTGAATCAGTTTACGCACACGCAAACGGTCTTCCTGCTGCATAAGCACCCAGTCCGGGCGGTTGTCTGAAGGAATATGATGTGCCAGCGCATGCAACGGCACAGGCTGCACCTGCTGCTGATAGCGTTTGTCCTTGCGGAAGTAATCGATGGCCAGGTTGCGGGCCATGCGCAGGACCCAGGGCAGGTATTTGCCTTTTTCGCTGTAACGGCCTTCCGAGAGCAGGCGTACCGCTTTGATCATAGTCTCCTGGTAGAGATCTTCCGTGAGGTCCCGGTCTTTCACAATATGTGCTATTGTGGAGATGAGCTTGGCGCGGTGGCGAGACAGCAGGATATCCAGCGCTTGTTGGTTGCCATGCTGATAGCTGGCCACCAGGTCCTGGTCGTTGAGCTGCTTGAGCAGTGTTTTGGTATTCACAGCAAATGTATTTAAGGGTTCAGCGTAAGCTTATGCCATAAATAGTAGGGGGTTAAAAGGGTTCACAACGTAGTATACTCGGTTATCTCGGCAACTATTATGCCAGGCTTTCGGTTTTGAGAAGTCGATAGCGTAGAGATGTTCCGATAACGTTCTGATTCTTTTATTTCGCTGTAACTTTGTAAAGATACGAAGCAGAATATTCGGAAGGTTCATTTTTACACAAATTAGCTTTTTTTAAGAAAAGGTATTGCATGGCACAAGCGGTGACAGATATACACATCAAAGGCGCTAAAGTTCATAATCTAAAGGATGTGGAAGTGCGCATCCCGCGCAACCGCCTCACGGTAGTTACCGGGGTAAGCGGCAGCGGCAAATCTTCCCTGGTATTTGACACCTTGTATGCGGAAGGGCACCGGAGGTATGTAGAAAGCCTGAGCGCCTATGCACGGCAGTTTCTCAGCCGCCTGCCCAAGCCGGAGGTGGACTTCATCACAGGATTGAGCCCCGCCATTGCTATAGAACAGCGTACCCACACCGGGAACCCCCGCTCCTCCGTGGGCTCCGTCACAGAGATCTATGACTACCTGCGCCTGCTCTTCGCCCGTGCAGGGGAGACCTTCAGCCCCATTTCCGGCGAACAGGTACACAGCGACTCGGTGACCAGCATTGCAGAAGACATCTTTGCCCGGGAACCAGACACCCCGGTGCATATCCTCAGCGCCTTGCACCGCAACCCCAAACGCAAATGGCACCAGGAACTGGAAGTCACCCTGCAAAAGGGATTCACCCGCCTGTTTGACGACGGGCAGGTGCTTTCCATAGAAGAGCTCCTGGCCCAGGGAGTGCCCCACTGGAAAGAGGAACAGGTGCCCTACCTGCTGGTAGACCGGTTCAGGCTCCCCGCAGAGGTAAGCGAAGAGTTCTCCCACCGCGTGGCAGACAGCCTCTCCACCGCCCTGGCAGAAAGCAGCGGCCGCTGCTGGGTGCAACTGGGCAATGATCCCATCCGTCATTACAGTGAGCTGTTTGAACGAGACGGCCTGACGTTTGAAAAACCCACGGAGCAATTCTTCAACTACAATAATCCCTATGGTGCATGCCCCAGGTGCGAGGGATTTGGCCGCATCATCGGCATAGACGAAGACCTGGTTATCCCGGACACCAGCAAGTCTGTCTATGATGGCGCCGTGGCTCCCTGGAAGGGGGAACAGATGGGGGAATACCGAAAGTATTTCCTGAAGCAAGCGGTAGGCCATGACTTCCCGGTGCACCGGGCCTATGCAGACCTCTCTGAAACAGAACGGGAACTGCTATGGCACGGGGGCAAGAACCTGCAGGGTATTTATCAGTTCTTTGAAGACGTGGAACGGCAGACCTACAAGGTACAATACCGGGTCATGCTGGCCCGCTACCGGGGGTATGCCCGCTGCCCCGAATGCCGGGGCTCCCGGCTGCGTAAAGAGACCTCTTACGTTAAGGTAGGGGGCTATTCTATCGCCCAGCTACTGGAGATGCCTATTATCCAATTACGGGAAGCATTCCGCACACTGGCGCTCACACCCTACCAGGAGCAACTGAGCAAGCGTATTCTCACAGAAATACGCAGCCGCCTAGACTATCTCTGTGACGTTGGGGTCGGCTACCTCACCCTGAGCCGCAAAGCCAATACCCTGAGCGGCGGAGAAACCCAGCGCATACAACTGGCTACCTCCCTGGGCAGCAGCCTTGTGGGGTCACTCTACATACTGGACGAACCCAGCATCGGTTTGCACCCCCAGGATGGAGACCGGTTGCTGAAAATACTGGAAAACCTGCGAGACCTGGGTAATACCGTCATCGTTGTAGAACATGATGAAGCGGCTATGGCCCGCGCCAATTACCTGGTAGACATGGGTCCATACGCCGGGGAGCTGGGAGGACAGGTAGTGGCCGTGGGAGACTATGCCTCTATTCGCCAGAACCCCGAGAGCCTTACGGGCCGTTACCTGAGCGGGCAGGAATGTATTCCCCTACCCCTGCACCGCCGGCAACCCCAAGGCTGGATGCACCTGCAGGGCGCGCAATTACACAACCTGCAAGGCGTGGATGTCTCTTTTCCCACCGGGGTACTTACCGTGGTAACGGGTGTAAGCGGCAGCGGCAAAAGCACCCTTGTGCAGCAGATCCTCTACCCTGCCCTGCGCCAGCACCTGGCACTGCCGGCAGACAAACCGGGTATTTACACGGAACTGGCTTTTGAAGGCAACTCCCCTGCTTATACAGAAGCCGTGGGGCAGGATGCCCTCTCCCGTAACCAGCGCTCCAATGCCGTGACGTATACCGGCGCCTACGACTTCATACGGGAACTCTATGCCAGCCAGCCTGAGGCCAAACAGCAAAGCCTGAAGCCGGCCCATTTTTCGTTTAACGTAGACGGCGGCCGCTGCGATACCTGTAAAGGCGATGGTATGGTGACCGTACAGATGCAGTTCCTGCCGGATGTGAAACTGCCTTGCGACACCTGCAAAGGCAAACGGTTCAAACAAGTGGTGCTGGATGTATACTACAATGGAAAGAACATAGCAGATGTGCTGGAAATGACCGTGACGGAGGCCCTGAGCTTCTTTGCACAAGATTCCAAAATAGCACAGCGGCTTCGTATACTGGAAGACGTGGGACTGGGATATGTGCGGCTGGGGCAAAGCACCAGCAACCTGAGCGGCGGAGAATCTCAACGCCTGAAGCTGGCCAGTTTCCTCAGCAGCCCGCAAGCCGGGCATGCCGCATATATCTTTGACGAACCGACAACGGGCCTCCATTTCCACGATGTGCGTAAACTGATGGAAGTATTGGCCCGGCTGGTAGATGCCGGCAATACTGTGATCATTATAGAACACAATCTGGATGTGATGAAATGTGCGGACTGGCTGATAGATATGGGCCCCGGAGGCGGTGACCAGGGCGGACAACTGGTCTATGCCGGCCCCCCTGAGGGGATCGTTACGGTAGCCCGGAGTGCCACAGGACCCTGGCTCAATCCCAAGCTCTCCTGATACCCGGTCATTCCGGGGTGCTCCCAAGCTTCCTCACAAGAGATTGTACCATGCTACGCCTCAGCACGGGGTCTGTACAAAGCCTATGTTGAATACCCATCCGCAGAACCCGTTCCCATGTGGCCGTAACAAGATATGACGGCCGGTAACCCGGCGGGTCCAGAGTATATCTTTGTCTGCACTCATATTCCGAAGGCATAACGCTTCCCCTTAAGTATCCCCCAAACGCTGTGCCTTCCTAAAGAAGAAGAGATTGCCCCGCATACCCAGAGGCTACTGCATTTTAGAGCAGAAAACAGCCCCTCACAGGCAACTCACACCCTTTATATACCCGAGAAAAGACGCACGCCCCGAGCACCGTTCACATATTAAAAGACCATTCACTAGCCCAGACTCGGTTAGATGCCGGCTATTTTTCGTATTTTTGCAAAAATAAAGGCCAAAAATTGAGCCAACTATTTTTTTAGGCTACTAAATTAAAAATTTAGAAATATATACAAAACAGATAGCGCCATAAACAAATTCTACAAAGTAGATACCTAGTATGAATATTGGTCAAAAAATTAAAGAACTTATCGAGCTGCGCCGCCTGAACAAGGCAGACTTTGCCAGGCAGATGGGGATGTCTGAGCAGAACCTCTATAAGATCTTCAAAAAACGTTCCATAGATGCCGAGCTACTCATGCAAATGGCGAATCTACTGAACGTGCGCGTGAGTTCTTTCTTTGAGGAAGAATTCTCTGCCGCAGCGCCCATTATTCATGGACGTGTAGATGATGCCGCCGTAGGGTATGGCATTTCCAAACCGGCTATGAAAGGCATTCCCCAGGAAACCCAGACCTATATCCAGCAACTGGAACAGGAAGTGGCGCACCTCAAGGAAGTGAATCTGCTCAAAGACGAACTGATCAACGCGCTGAAGCGCGGATAGTTTGCATCTTTGCATATGGTCTTGCGTGCACTGCTATTAATCCTGTGTGGGCTTCCTGCATGGTATGCTCCTGCATATGCACAGGCCGACGACGCGGAAGAAATCAGCATCTCGGAATTGCGCCGTTATGAAGTGTATGATACTACACATACCCGGGATAACTGGCGCAGCTATGTGCGCACCAATGAGAAGCTGGATATCCTGATCCAGCGGACCTTCCCCATCCTGACAGACCGTGCAGACACGGTGCCCATCAATCCATCCGGATCCGGCAGCTTTCAGTTGATGCTGGTTCGCAATTTCATCCTCACCCGCAAGGGACACGTGTTTCAACTGGCGCCGGGTTTCAACTTTTACCGCACCCAGTTCTATGCAGGCGCACAGAAGACCTTCCCTTCCCGCAAGGACACCACGGCGTTTGAGCGCCTGGGACTGGATCTGTTTACCCTTTCCGCAGGGCTAGGTATTATGCTCAAACGGGAGTTTATTCCGGGCGATACCATTAACTACCGCACCATAAGTATGCTGGAGTTCGGCCTGACCGGCGGCATAGGCGTGGGAAGCTTCTACAAGGCACAGGATAATGCCATAGGGAGTCGTGCCACCGTGCGCGTGCCCGGGCTGGATGCTATTAACCGGTTGCAACTATCCGGCTACCTGCGCCTGTCTTACAAGGTATTTGTATTGTGCGCCCAATACACCTTTACTCCGGTCTTTCTCAACCGGGAATTCAAGGGCTTTACTAACCTGGACAACATCCCGGCAGGAAGCCGCTACCCGCTCTTTCCCAAACTGGAACTGGGCATTGGTCTCCTGATCTTCTGATACAGCCAGTACCACGCATATGCACAGGCTCCAGACAGGAGGGCATCGGCAGGCGTTCTGTAGCGGCCGTCGGCCCAGGCAGTAGCATGTGCCAGCAGCAGCAGCAACCCTACTATCCATAAGTGGCGCAACAACAGGGGTATCCTTCGCCAGGCAAACAGGACCAGCAGGCTGCCCAGCAGCAACCCTGCATTGACGCCCAGTTGTACGCCTGCACATAGCTTGCTCAGCAGGTCAC
Organism: Bacteroidota bacterium; assembly: GCA_019638695.1. Classification (GTDB taxonomy): domain Bacteria; phylum Bacteroidota; class Bacteroidia; order J057; family JAJTIE01; genus JAHBTG01. Next base: position 24,607 of record JAHBTG010000042.1, read on the forward strand.
CCCCGGTAATTAACCGGGCGGCGCCATAACCACTCCCCATCCACATATTCCCCAGGCTCTCTGCATGAAAACGCAAGGCAGCCCCGGGATGCGCCATCCAGTATGGCCACAAAGTGCCAGAGGAATGCGTCAGCCTGGTAAATTCCTGGTTTTCCTCGCCCGTGTGCGTATACAACGTATGAAGCGGCTGGTGGTCTGCCAGCCAGCGATTCGTCTGTAGCACCAGGGTGCTATCCGGTGCAGCTCCCACAAGCGTTCCTCCCAACTTGCCATACACAGTAGTAATGCTGCCCCCCGTACTTAACGACCACTGGCCTGCCAGTTGCCAGACCCGGTATTGCCATGGGAGCAATAACAGCAAGACCAGCCCAATCCAAATCACGGCATACCGACGCCTCTTCTTCTGCAACATCTCAAACCCTGCCAACCCCAGGCAAACCACCAGGCCCAGCGGCTTGACCAGCACCAGAACGGCACCCACCAGGCCGCCGGCTATGCTTCGTCCCAGGGATATACCAGGAAGCGCAAACAGGTAGATCAATCCTATCAGTAGCGGGATAAAGAGCGCCTCCGTCAGTACAGAACTGGCAAACAGCGCCGGATAAGGCAAAAAAGCCCATAACCAGCCCACCGCAATAGCTACCTCCTTAGGGGCGTGCATACGCAGCGTCCCATACAGCCACCATGCGCTCAGCAAAACCAGCAGGTGCTGTACCACCAGGATCACGGGTATTTGCAGGCCCATCAACGCCAGCCACACGGGATACCCGGGGGTACGCTGGGTATCAGGCAACCAGGGGGGCTGGTATTGCTGGCTGAATATCCCCCGGTTCAGGAGGTTATCCGCCAGGGTAAGGTATTGGATACTGTCATCCCACAGCGAACTGCCCACCCCAATCGCTGCTATGCAGAGATACCCGTGCCACAATATCGCCAGCAATAGCAGCCACAGGGCATATCTGCCCGGGACCTTTAGCGGAGGGAAGAATTGGCCTCTTTCTGCAGGTGCTTGTATACCATGCGGTCCATCCATGCGGGCAGCCATTTATTGAGGAATACGGTGAGCTTACCCTGCCGGGTAAGAATGAGGGTGCGTTTGCGACGAACAGTGGCGGTATAAATGGCCTCAGCCACAGCTTCGGCAGACATCATGCGGCCTTCATCCCGGTGGCTCTCTCCCTGTTGCTGTCCGTCTCCGGTGAGGGCCACTTTACGAATATTGCTTGCCGTAAAGCCGGGACAGGCCGTGAGCACATGCACTCCTGTAGGCAGGAGTTCCGTCCGCAGGCTTTCCAGGAAACCATTGAGTGCAAATTTGCTGGCGCTATACCCGGTACGCTCCGGCAAACCCCGGTAACCGGCAATGGAAGATACGCCCACAATACTGCC
>JAHBTG010000043.1 GCA_019638695.1 Bacteroidota bacterium
CGCTCTCTGCCGGGCAGACAGACCTGTTCCTTACCCCTGCCGGCAGTCTCAGGCCCACGCCGCTGACCAAGGACCTGTGGGATGACCGCCATCCTGTGTGGACGCCTGAGGGCAACGGGCTTTACCTGGCCTCCAACCGCGGATTTGAGATTGCCCGCACCCCCGAGAAAGCGCCTGCTGGCATGGAAGGCTTTGACCAGCCGCTGAACCTGTACTTGCTGGAGGAGTATGCCCAGAGCCCTTATTTCTCCCTGCTGCACCTTACCCAGTATTATGCCGAGCGCCCGCTGGCAGCCACTGCCGAGGGGTTGTTTGCCGCTACCGACTACAGCGGCCTGCCCAATCTGGGGTTCTATGCGCCCGCAGCACAGGATTATCGCTGGAGTACGGATTATCGCGAAGGTCTGCTGGACGCCCGGCCCCTGAATCCCACGGAGTGGCTGGCCTGGGGGGTGCACCAGGGCCGCCATGCGTTCGTCCGCATACCGGCGCCGCAGCCGGATGCCCGGTTGCAGCCTGCCCGCAACCGGGAGAGCCTGCACTGGGAAACCCGTTACAAACGCGTGGAAGCGCTGAGGGCTGCCCAGGCTACTCCTGCAAAGCCTGAGACCACGGTGCCGCCGGTATCGCAGGATACCACGCAGAAGCCTGCCGGGAAAGATACCGTGCGCGTCCGTGTGCGGTATTATGTCTTTGACGAAGACGACGTGCCCCCTACCCGTCCCCAGCGGCAGACGTCCCGGTTTGCGCCGGGCGGCAAAAAGCCGGATACGCCCAAACGAGTGCCTCCGGAGCTCTTTCGCACAGACAGTGTGCGCATCACCGCTGCCCTCACGCATAAACCGGGTCTGCTCATGCGGGGCGTGCAGTCCGACATCATTACCGACCCGTATGCCGGCATAGGAGCGGATGCCCGCCTGCTGCTGCAAGACCCGCATAGTTACCATAACCTGCTGCTGGGCGCCCGGCCCTATACAGACATGCGCAGTATAGATGTCTATGCACGGTATCATTACCGCCAGTACCGCCTGCAGCCTTTTACTACGGCCATCCGGCAATCGCGCTTCTTTGGCAGTCCGGATTATTTCAGCTACCGTATATACCGCCTGACGCAGGGGCTGGAATATGCCCATAGCCAGTTTATGCAATATGGCCTCTCGGCTTCCTTTGCCCATACCGACCGCCGAGATGTGAACCTGCTGGATGTGCTGGACAAGGACGGGCAGGCCAATACGCTCACCTTATCTGCCCACTGGCGCTACCGCCGCATCTGGCAGCAGGACTTTCTGCACCTCAAGGGGCAGTACCTGGCTGTCCAGATGGATGCGCAGAGGGGTAAAGGGGTGCATGCGCAGACCTTGCGGCTGGATGCCCGCCACTTTCAGCCGCTGTTCCGGTACACGGTGCTGGCTTTGCGGCTGACCGGGGGCGCCAGCTGGGGAGATGCCCGCCAGCAGTTTATGATGGGCGGCATTGATAACTGGGTCTTCAGGTATGATTTTGCCAACCGGCAGGATATCCCGCTCAACCAGGATGTCTCTGCCTTGTATCTCAACCAGGTGGGGCCTTATCTCAGGGGTACTCCTTTTAATAACCGCAATGGCTGGCAGTATTTCACCGGCCATGCGGAGTGGCGCCTGCCCGTTACCCGGTTATTCAATAACAGTTTATACAGCGGCCCGCTGTATAACGTACAACTACTGGCCTTCTATGAACTGGGCACTGTGTGGCGCACCGGTAATCCGCTGAGCCAGAAGAATCCCATAGATGCCAGCACCATCCGGCGCGGGCCCATCACGGCAGTGGTGCAAAGCCTCAAGAGCCCGTTTGTGCAGTCCTTCGGCCTGGGCTTCCGCACGCTGGTCCTGGGGTACTTCACCCGTTTTGACCTGAGCTGGCCCCTGGAAGAGGATGAAGTGGTGGGCACACGTTTCAGTATAGGGGTGGGCAAAGACTTTTAAGTCTTCATCTTTAGCGGTTGGGCATTTTTGTTGAGACAAACGAAACCTAGGATTAACATTTATTCTAAATTTGCTTGCTAACCGTCTATACACTCTATTATCCACACACCTGATATGTTGTCTGTTGTGAAAAGGAACTTCCTCCTCTCTGTAATGCTGGTGCTGCCAGGCATCCGGTCTCTTCAAGCACAAGTAGAGTTTAACTGGAAATCCGTAGGTCCCGTCAATCATGGAGGCAGCATACGAGCGCTTCAATATACCCCCGATGGACAGCGTGTGTATGCAGGCTCTCCTACAGGGGGGCTATGGGTGAGTACCAATAATGGTACTACCTGGAGCAGTGTAGCCAGCTATAACCTGCCCACGATCTCCAACCCGTTGCCTAACCTGGGAGTGAGCAGTATAGCGATAGACCCTGTTGACAATACCCTGTATGTGGGTACCGGCAGTGCCTCTTTGGATAATGACCACCTCAGTACGGGTGGTACGCCTTTTCCGTCCGTCAACTTTGGCAAAACAGGTTACCTGGGCTATACGGGCAGCTTTGGCAGCGGTTTATACGTCTCTACCGATAACGGAGCCACTTTTATACAGGCTGCCGGCACAGCGCCTGCTTCTCCTTATAATGTAACGGACCCCTTTGTGGCGGTGCAGGTGGTGCGCGCGCGTGAAGGCCGTGTGTTTATCGGTACGCACAAAGGACTCTATCGCTCAGATGACCAGGGTGCTTCCGTGCAGCAGGCTACGGAAAGCTATTCACCCACGCTGCCTTCCGGAGACCGGCTGGCCAATGCCCCCATCTTTGATATTGAGATCACGGCCGCTGGTACCATATATGTGGGTACCGACAAATACCTGTTCATTAGTACAGACGGTGGCGACTCTTTTACACAGTATATCACTATTGGTCAACTGCCCAAGGATGATTCTGACCCGTTCTTTGCGGCAACGCCGTTGCCGTCGGTCGTCAAAGTAACCGTTTCGCAATCCGATCCCAATGTGGTCTATCTTGCCATGGCGACTAACCGTTTGCTGGGCGTGTGGAAGAGCACGGACGGCGGCCAGAACTGGGATGTGATCGCTCCCCGTTCCACTGCATTTGACGGTCAGCTGGGCGCTTTTGCTCCTTGTGCAGAAAACAATGCCTTGCTCGGAGGTATTGTGGGCTATTGCGTGCAGGCGTTTATCTTGGAGGTAGATCCCAGTAATAATGACCACGTATTCCTGGGTTCCCGCCAGTGGTATGAGTACACACCCTCTGCCGGCTGGAATAACTCTACCCATGATTTTCCCCTGGGCCTGCTCGATAACCAATACGTGCCTCATCTCCTCACTGCTTTTGCGGCCAATCCTGCGGCCAATACCATATTACTGGGTACTGACAAAGAGCTGGTGCGCAGCACGGACGGCGGGCACCGTTTCCTGCCTGCCATCGGCAACCTTTCGGTAGCACAGGTGTATGACCTGAGCGTAGCTTCTGACGGCTATGTGCTGGGTACTTCCCGCGGCATGGGCACCATTCTGTTTGACGGCAAAAGCAATATTACCCGTTCCTGGTTTGCGCCTAACAGCTTCCTCCCCCGCCGGGCATATGTGACCGTCAGCCGGTTTAGTTCTGATTTCATGGTGAGCGGGTCTTACAATACCTTCCACCGTTCCCTTAACCGCGGCGCCATTTTTACCAATAGCGACTGGATGGGCGTTCCGCTGCCCGATGCCCCCTTTGTGGCAGATACTGCCGAGCGCATTGTCATGAACCCCAACCTGAGGCCGCCGCTGGCGCCCGTCATCCTGGATGAAGTAGATACCACCAGCCTCAATATCGCACTTGATTCCCTGGGAGAGGTGGTGAACAAGCAGTACGTCTTCTGCGGAAGCCAGGGCCATGTGTGGCTGGTGCGCAATCCCTTTGACCCTACAGACTCCGAGACCCCCCCCAGCTTCAGCTCCATTTTCCGGGTGAATGATGGTACCAATGAGGTCTCAGCACTGGCTATCTCCGATGATGAAACGCATACCCTGCTGATCGGCACTACCAATGGCCGCCTGATCCGCATTACCCATGCGCATGACCCCGCCAACTCCGTTGTCCAGGAGATCATTACGCCGGCATCGGACAACACCCCCGACCGCTGGATTACCAGCATCACTTTCCATCCTACCAACAAGGACACGGTGGTGGTTACTTATGGCACCTTCCGCAATGATGATCCTAATGGCACATGCCCGCAATGCGGCTTTATTTATGCCACCAATGCGGCTATGAGCAGCACAAACCCCACCTGGTACAATCAGCACGATCTGATCTCCGATATCGGGTTCTATCCCATCTATACCGCTCTGTTCAATCCCGACCAGGAAAGCCCTACCGGTCCCTGGCTTGCCATTGGCACTGAAAAAGGGGTCTTCTCCATTATGGAGACCGAGCTGGATTTTTCAGCACCTGCCACGGCAGAGAACGTAGGTTGGCTGGAGGCCAACAACGGGGAGATGATGCGGGTGCCGGTATATAAGCTGGCCTACAATGGCTACCGCCTGGCCAAGGCCAACTACCCCGCTCCGCATGAAGACAAAACCTATGACAGGATCCTGCCCGATTTTGAGAACAACTACATCTATGCCGCCACCTGGGGCAACGGTGTGGTGCGCAGTGGGCTGCTGGCGTTCCCTGTAGGCCGGAATGCCGCCGCAAAAGTGCATGGCAACGGGCTCCGGTTCCGCGCTTTTCCCAACCCCAGCCAGGGACTGGTGCAGGCAGAGCTGGTGCTCAAAGAGGCTTCTCACGTAGAGATCTCTGTGATCAGCCTCAAAGGTAACGTGGTGAAGCAACTGGCGCCGGTATACCTGGCGGCCGGCAAGCACAATGTGCCGGTAGACCTGCAAACCTTGCCTGCGGGTATGTATATCCTCAAGGCTAATGCAGGAGGCAGCCAGGCTGCCGTGGCCACTACCCGCATTATGGTGGTGCGCTAGGCTGTTGCAAAAAATAACAAGGTCCGCATCTTGTAACAGGGTGCGGACTTTTTGTTTTAATTAAATTTGCAGGCAGGATTTATTTGGCCAATCATCCTGCCTGTTTTGCCTATCCTCTGCCAGGCTATTAACTTGCATAATATTTAATCCGCCAACTTTTCTTCCTGTCATGGCACTTATCGCAAGTATATCAGGCATCCGCGGTACATTGGGCGGAAAATCCGGGGATAACCTCACTCCCGTGGATATCGTGCGCTTTACTGCGGCTTACGGGACATGGGTGAAGCAGCAGAACTATACTTCCCGAACCATTGTCATAGGCCGGGATGCGCGTACCAGCGGCCCCCTGGTACAGCAGCTGGTGACGGCCACGCTCTGCGCCCTGGGTTTCGAAGTGATAGATGGCGGGCTCATCACCACTCCTACCGTGGAGATGGCTGTGACGCACTTGGAAGCTGCCGGAGGTATTGTGATCACGGCCTCGCATAATCCGGCAGAGTGGAATGCCCTCAAGCTGCTCAGCCGCTACGGAGAGTTTCTGCTGCCCGGCCAGGCCGCCGCTGTGCTGGACCTGTATCATAGCGGGGAATGCTCCTGGGTACCGGTCAGCCAGTTGGGCCAGGAACGCAACCATAACGGGTTGCTGGATATTCACCTGGATTATATTCTTGGCCTGGAGCTGGTGAATGTGGAGGCCATTCGTGCCGCCGATTTCCATGTGGCCATAGATGCGGTAAACAGTGTGGGCGGCATTGCCCTTCCCCGTTTGTTGGAGAAACTGGGCGTTACCCGTGTTTCAGGGCTGTATTGCACACCCAACGGCGATTTTCCTCATAATCCCGAGCCCCTCCGGGAACACCTGGGCGACATTTGCAGCTATGTGGTGCGCCAGGGCGCGCATGTAGGTTTTGTGGTAGACCCGGATGTAGACCGCCTGGCCATTATAGATGAAAAAGGCGAACTCATAGGAGAAGAATATACCCTGGTAGCCGTGGCAGACTATGTGCTGCGTCACCATCCGGGCCCCACCGTGAGCAACCTGTCCTCCTCCCGTGCACTGAGAGACCTCAGCCGGCAATATGGCCAGCCCTATACGGCAGCGGCGGTGGGCGAAGTGAACGTGGTGACCGAGATGAAACGTACCGGTGCCGTTATCGGCGGCGAAGGCAACGGGGGGGTGATCCTGCCCGGTCTGCATTATGGCCGCGATGCCCTTGTAGGTATAGCGCTCTTCCTCAGTCACCTGGCCACCTCCGGCCAGACGGTGAGCCGGCTGCGTGCAGCGCTGCCCGAATACCATATGGCCAAGCTAAAGGCAGACCTGCCCGTGGGGGTGGACCTGGAAGCCCTGATGAATGCCGTGGCCGCCCAGTATCCCCAGGCAGAGATTAACCGTATAGACGGCGTTAAACTGGATCTGCCGCAAGGGTGGATTCACCTGCGCAAGAGCAATACGGAACCTATTGTACGAATTTATAGCGAAGCTGCCTCGCCGGGCGAAGCCCAGGCACTGGCCCAAGGATGCAAAGACCTTTTGCTGGCCGCAGTCCGCGTTTCCTCCTAAAACTCCTTTTCTATGCGTGTTTACCTGGACAATGCCGCTTCTACACCTTTGGACCCCGATGTGCTGGCGGCCATGATGCCTTACCTCACTGAGGTGCAGGGCAACCCTAGTTCCGTGCATAGCCATGGGCGCACCGTGCGGGCTGCCATAGAGCAGGCCCGGCGCACCATAGCAGAATGTATGGGATGCACCCCGGCTGAGATCGTATTTACCAGCGGGGGTACCGAGGCCGATAATATGGCCCTCAAAGGATGCGCCGCAGCGGGGCATATCCGCCGCATCATCACCTCGCCGCTGGAGCACCATGCCATTACGCACACTGCAGAAACCTGCGCACAGCTCTATGGCACGGAGATCGTCTGGCTGAAGCCCGATACCCGCGGAAATCTCAGCCTGAGCGAGCTGGAGTCTTACCTGAAGGACAGCACGGTACCTACGCTCATTTCGCTTATGCACGGCAACAATGAGATAGGCACCCTGAATGATATTGCCGCCATTGCCCGGATGGGCAAGCAATACGGCGCACTGGTGCATACCGATGCCGTGCAGACCGTAGGACACCTGCCGGTTAACCTGGCAGACATTCCTGTAGATATGCTGAGCGCCAGCGCGCATAAGTTCAATGGCCCCAAAGGCGTGGGCTTTTTCTTCCGCCGAGCCGAGGCGCCCCAGCTGCCTACCCTGATCTGCGGAGGAAGCCAGGAACGCAACCAGCGCGCCGGTACAGAAGCCGTGCCTGCCATCATTGGCATGGCGGCGGCCCTCAAAAAAAGCGTCGAACATCTGCCCGAAAAGACCCGCCACCTGCTGGACCTCAAGCAGTACTTTATGCAGGGCTTGCGGCAGCATATCCCCGGGGTAGACTTCAACGGAGAGACTGCCGATGACCGTGCGCTGCCTACGGTGCTGAATGTGGCATTTCCCGGTACGGACGATGAAGCCCTGCTGCTGTATAACCTGGATATTTACCAGATCTCGGCCAGTGGGGGCAGCGCCTGTACTTCCGGCGCCGTGGGCGCCAGCCATGTGCTCACCGCATTGGGTCATAGTCCGTTGCGCATGGCCCACAGCATCCGTTTTTCTTTTGGCTACCAGAATACCCGCGAAGAGATTGACTATGTGATGGACAAGCTGCGTATCCTGATGGCGGATACCGTGCAGGCTTAATGCTCCCGCGCCCTAGGCGTTGTCTCAGGGGTTTCCTGCACCGTGCGCCAGCGTCATCCTGAGCGCAGCGAAGGATCTACGTTTGCATAGCCGTCCGGGATCCTCCGCGTGTACAAAACACATCCTTCCTGCATGCGCTAGCCTGCGTGCGCCAGAAGGACCCTTTGATGCGGGGTCTATAGAGCAGTAATTAATACAGCTATTGGAGCGCCTGCACACCGGGGAGCACCTTGCCCTCCAGGTACTCCAGCAGGGCGCCCCCGCCGGTAGACACATAGCTCACCTGGTCAGACAAACCGGCTTTGGCTATGGCAGCGGCGCTGTCCCCGCCGCCCACAATAGTGTATCCGCCCTTGCGGGTGGCCTCTACCAGGGCGTTGGCCACGGCAAAAGTGCCCTGGGCAAAGGCGTCCATCTCAAACACCCCCATCGGGCCGTTCCAGAGTACCGTCTGTGCGCCGGAGATCTCCTGTGCATACCGGGCGGCCGTTTCCGGGCCAATATCCAGGCCCATCCACCCGTCGGGGATGGCGGTGTTGGGTACTACCTGGTGGGTGGCATCTGCGGCAAACTTATCTGCGATCACGGAATCTGTCGGCAGCAGTAGTTTTACCCCGCGGGCTTTGGCCTTCTCGATCAGTTCCAGCGCCAGCGGCAGGCGGTCTTCCTCGCACAGGCTGCTGCCAATGGCCAGGCCCTGCGCCTTGAGGAAAGTGTACGTCATGCCCCCCCCGATAATGAGGTGTCCACCCTTGCTTACCAGGTTCTCAAGTACCGCGATCTTGTCGCTCACCTTGGCCCCACCCATGATCGCCACATAGGGGCGCCTGGCGTTGTGAAGCAGTAGCTCGGCATTCTCCACCTCGCTGTGCAGCAGGAAGCCGGCGTATTTCTCCGGGAAGAATCTGGCCACGATCGTTGTGCTGGCATGGGCACGGTGTGCAGTCCCAAAGGCATCATTCACATACACATCGCCCACCCTGGCCAGTTGCTGTGCAAACGCCTCATCGCCCTTCTCTTCCTGCTTGTGAAAGCGCAGGTTTTCCAGCAGGAGTACCTGCCCCGGCTGCAGGGCGCGGGCGGCGGCTTCGGCCTCCGGTCCCACACAGTCGCCGGCAAACTGCACGGGGATGCCCAGCAGCTGGCTCAGTGGCGCCACCAGGTGGCGCAGGCTGTATTTGTCGGCCGGACCTTCCTTGGGGCGGCCCAGGTGGCTCATGAGCACCAGGCTGCCGCCGCCCTCGAGGATATGCCGGAGGGTGGGCAGGCTGGCCCGCATGCGGGTATCGTCCGTCACGCGGAAGGCGGCATCCAGCGGCACATTGTAGTCTACGCGGATGAGCGCGCGTTTGCCTTGCCAGTTGGCTTCTTGTATGGTTTTCATAGGTTTAGCGGAGAAGTGTGTGCGGGGGTAACTACTAGCCGAGGTTGCCTACACGGCGGGTCAGCTCGGCAATGCGGGAACTGTAGCCCCATTCGTTGTCATACCAGCCTACGATCTTCACCAGGTTGCCCATCACGTTGGTCAGCTCGGCATCGAAAATACAGCTATAGGGATTGCCCACGATATCCACGCTTACGAGCGGCTCCTCGGAATATTGCAGGATGCCTTTGAGGGGACCCTCGGCAGCGGCTTTCATGGCGGCATTGACGGCTTCCTTGGTAGCGGTCTTGCGCACGGTAACGGTGAGGTCTGTGAGGCTGCCGGTGATGATGGGCACGCGGGTGGCAAAGCCGTCCAGCTTACCCTTGAGGCCGGGCAGTACCAGGCCCACGGCCTTGGCGGCACCGGTGCTGGTGGGCACAATGCTCAGTGCTGCGGCGCGGGCGCGGCGCAGGTCCTTGTGGGGTGCGTCCTGCAGGTTCTGGTCGCCGGTATAGGCGTGGACGGTGGTCATAAACCCGCTTTCGATACCGCAGAGCTCGTCCAGTACCTTGGCCATAGGGGCCAGGCAGTTGGTGGTGCAGCTGGCGTTGCTGATGATCTTCATATCTGCCTGGAGGCCGCTGTCATTCACGCCCAGTACCACGGTATAGTCTACATCGCCTTTGGCGGGTGCGGAGATGATCACCCGTTTGGCGCCGGCCTGCAGGTGCAGACCCGCTTTTTCGCGGCTGACGAAGATACCGGTGCATTCCAGCACCACATCTATGCCCAGGTTGGCCCAGGGAAGAGCGGCGGGGTCTTTCTCGGCAGATACCCTGACGGCCTTGCCGTTGAGGATGATATGCTGGTCGTCATGGCCCACGGCGCCCTGCCAGATGCCCTGGGCGGAGTCGTATTTGAAGAGGTGCGCCAGCGTGCGGGTATCGGTCAGGTCATTGATCTGCACCAGTTCCACATCGGGCATGGAGAGGAGGTTGCGGGCAGCCAGGCGGCCGATGCGGCCAAATCCGTTGATAGCGACTTTCAGGGCCATGATACGAGGGGTTTAGAGGGGGGTATGAAACTTTGCCGCAAAGGTAGTAAACAAAATCGGCTATGGGTATACAGATATATCCGTAGCTGGGGAGAATCCTGCATAGGGTGCCGATGCTGGCTCCCCTCCTTTTTAAGGAGGGGCCGGGGGTGGTTTTCTACTGCCCCTCCCCGTTCGCACTGTTATGCACTCCCGCGTCATCCTGAGCAGAGCGAAGGATCTATGCTATACTGGCGCATACAGGGTATAGCCCGTTTTCTTTATTTGTACTTTTTTCTTGATAAAAAAGTACCCAAAAATCAAGGCTGAACCGAAAAAGCCTGAATCGGCCTGGCGCGACGGCTCAAAAATAACTCGGAACCCTATCGTGTTCCTCAAACAGATTTTTGAGCTGTTCGCCGCGCTACGGCACGTTTCTGTTTCGGCTTTTTCGCTTAGGCCGTTCTCCCCCCGCGTCATCCCGAACGAAGTGAGGGATCTTATACGGCTCTACCCCGGTGCAGAGATCCCTCGCTGTGCTCAGGATGACAGGGGGTATGCCGAAACCAGCTCGGCAGGACACGGAATCTTATTCCTCCCTAATCCAGTTTCAGCACCGCCATAAAGGCGCTCTGGGGCACCTCCACGGAGCCTATCTGGCGCATGCGCTTTTTGCCCTTCTTCTGCTTCTCCAGCAGTTTGCGTTTGCGGGAGATATCCCCTCCATAACACTTGGCGGTCACGTCCTTGCGCAGGGCGCGGATGCTCTCACGGGCAATGATGCGGCTGCCGATACCCGCCTGGATAGCGATCTCGAACTGCTGCTGGGGGATCAGTTCCTTGAGCTTGACGCACAGCTTCTTGCCATAGTCATAGGCCTTGTCCTTGTGGATGATGGCGCTGAGGGCATCCACCTGCTCGCCGTTGAGCAGGATGTCCAGCTTTACCAGCTGGCTGGACTGGTAGTCCGTCAGCTCATAGTCCAGACTAGCGTAGCCGCGCGATATGGTCTTGAGGCGGTCGTAGAAGTCAAACACCACCTCTGCCAGCGGCAGCTCATATACCAGCTCCACGCGGTCTTGCGTGAGGTAGTTCTGAGACTTGAAGGTGCCGCGCTTGTCTATGCACAGGCTCATGATGGCGCCAATGTAGTCTGCGCTGGTAACAATCTGTGCCTTGATGTAGGGTTCTTCCAGGTGGTCTGTCTTGCCGGGGTCTGGCAGCTCGCTGGGGCTGGACACATCTACCATGTCGCCATTGGTAAGCTGGGCTTTGTAACGCACGGTGGGCACGGTGGTAATGACGGTCATGTCATGCTCGCGCTCCAGCCGCTCCTGTATGATCTCCATGTGGAGCATGCCCAGAAAGCCCACGCGGAAGCCAAAGCCCAGCGCGGCGGAACTTTCCGGCTCAAAGACCAGGCTGGCATCGTTCAGCTGCAGCTTCTCCAGGCTCAGGCGCAGGTCTTCAAACTCGCTGGTATCTACGGGATATACGCCTGCAAATACCATGGGCTTGACCTCCTCAAAACCTTCGATGGGTGCGGTGGCAGGGCCTTCCAGGCTGGTGATGGTGTCGCCCACCTTCACGTCGCGCACTTCCTTGATGCCCGTGATGAGGTAGCCCACATCTCCGCATTGTACTTCATTGCGCGGCTCCTTGTTAAGGCGCAGAATGCCAATTTCGTCTGCCTCATAGTCTGCATCTGTAGCCATAAAACGCAGCTTCTGGCCTTTGGTCATTTTGCCGTCATAGACACGGAAGTAAGTGATGGTGCCGCGATAAGAGTTGAACACGGAGTCAAATATCAGGGCCTTGAGGGGGGCATCGGGGTTGCCGCTGGGTGCGGGGATGCGGGCTATGATCTGCTGCAGGATCTCCGGGATGCCCACGCCGTCTTTGGCGCTGGCCATAATGACGGCTTCAGGGTCGCAGCCCAGCAGTTCCACCACCTCGTCTCGCACTTCTTCCACACGGGCACCGGGCAGGTCTATCTTGTTGAGCACCGGGATGATCTCCAGGTCGTTTTCTATCGCCAGGTAGAGGTTGGCAATCGTCTGGGCCTGTATGCCCTGCGCGGCATCCACCACCAGCAGGGCGCCTTCACAGGCGGCAATGGCGCGGCTCACCTCATAGGAAAAATCCACGTGGCCGGGGGTGTCTATGAGGTTGAGCGTATACTTCCGGTCATCCTGCACATAGTCCATCTGGATGGCGTGGCTCTTGATGGTGATGCCCTTTTCCCGTTCCAGGTCCATATCATCGAGTACCTGGGCCATCATTTCGCGCTGGGTGACGGTCTTGGTAAACTCCAGCAGGCGGTCGGCCAGGGTGCTTTTGCCGTGGTCTATATGGGCAATGATACAGAAGTTGCGGATGTGTTGCATACGTCAGGGAAAGGTGCCGGCAGCAGGCCGGCCATCCGGCAAAAATAACACATTGTGCCCGCCAAAAGTCAGGGCCGGGCAGCAGAACGGCCGGGCAGGTTAGACATATCCCCGGAAAGCCTCTATGACGGCTTCGGTCTTGTCATAGTCCAGCTCGTAGGCGCCGGTACTGGCAATGTCTCGAAAAGCCACGCCATAGGGCCGGGCGGTGAGCTCGGGCAGCAGGCGTGCGCCGGTAGCGTCCAGGTTAAGCAGCAGGTGGTGGCTCTGTGCAAAGAGGGCATTGAGGCGGGTGATGATGGCCTTGCTGCGGCCGGCCGGCACCAGCTCCAGCAAGGCTCCCTGGCTGCCAAGCGCCAGCAGGGCCTCATCGGGTAGACCGCCTTTTTCCGGCACAGCTACCGTAAGGATCAGGCGGGCCAGCGGGATGCCGGCCGGCAGAGTATGGGCCGCGGCATCGTAGTTCATCTGCAGCAAGCGGCCGTCGCCGGGATAGCGGGTATGCCAGTCCTGCAGTCCTTCCACATCTGCGCCAAAGTCCAGCACTACCTGCGGGCCGCTCAGCCATTCGGCAATCTCGGCAATAGTCTCCTCGGCCATCTTGCGCACATGCCCGCGCTCCATGCAAAAACCCACATAGTCCAGGTTCATGGCCGCACAATAGCGGGCATCCTGCAGGTTGGTGAGGTGGTTGATCTTGATAACGGACATAGCGGTCATGCAAAGAGTTAGTTGTAACGGCTCTTGTATACCCGGTGCAGCACCACCTCGTGGTCATCCAGGCGGCCCATGTGCTCAAAGCCGTTCTTGACGAACACGTACTCGGCCTGGGTGTTCCCTTTGGCCACCGTGGTGCGCACTTCTTTTACGTTTCGTTTGTCAAATACCAGCTTCACAGCCAGCTCTATAGCCTTGGAGCCATAGCCGTTGCCTTGCTCAAAACGGTCTATCATCAGGCGGGTGATCCAGTAGACACCGCTCCATTTGGCCAGAATGAGCATCCCCACCAGGCGCTGGTCCTTGTAAATGCCCATCACCTCGCTGTCCGGCTCAAACTTGGACTGGGCAATGCTGATAAGGTTGCTGGGCAAAAAGGCCTGCTGGTCTTCTTCCACGCTCAGGTCTATAGCCTGCTCCCAGTTGGTAAGCGTAAGGGGTTCCAGTCTGATCATACTCTCTCTGTGGGACAACGGATGCGGTGTGCAAGTATAGTGTTTTTTGAGGCAGCACAGGGGGTTGCCGGGCGTGTAGTAGTGGTGGAAATTTGCTAGCTTTGCAGGCAGAAGTATACTCCAACATCCCTAGAATCA
This sequence comes from Bacteroidota bacterium, assembly GCA_019638695.1. Classification (GTDB taxonomy): domain Bacteria; phylum Bacteroidota; class Bacteroidia; order J057; family JAJTIE01; genus JAHBTG01. The sequence continues at coordinate 13,762 of JAHBTG010000043.1, forward strand.
TGGCCGGACACGATAGCATTGCGTATCCCACTCCCCAGCAGGACGATCCGAACATTGTCTTTGCCTGGACGCCCCAACAGGAGGCAGATATTGCCCGCCATATTGCCAAATACCCCGACAAGCAATCGGCCGTGATGCCGCTGCTGTGGATAGCGCAGGAAACCTGGGGATGGCTCCCGCAGGGGGCGCTGCAACTGGTGGCCGATACCTTGCAGATGGAGCTGGCACAGGTTTATGGCGTAGCTTCTTTCTATACCATGTACCTCAAGGAGAACAAGGCGCCCAACCTCGTAGAAGTGTGCACCTGCTTTGCCTGCGGCGAATGCGGCGGGCGGGAGCTCTATGCCGAGGCGAAGCAGATGCTGCAGGTGAATGACCAGGGGGTGAGTGCCGACGGCAAGATTTTCCTGCGCGAGGCAGAATGCCTGGGCGCCTGCGACAGTGCCGTGGTGGTGCAGATCAACAACCGCCGCATGCGCTTCAATGTAGATGCACAGGCCATTGCCCGCATATTCGACCAGGTGCGCCAGGGCACGCCGTTCGAGTTTGTTTCAGTACCTCTTTCCAACCAAAAAGCGTAATTCCCAGGAATGCCCCAATCCGCACCTGCCGTCCTGATGCTCTCGGATGGCACCGTATTTCACGGCCTGGCCTGTGGCAAGACCGGCACCACCACCGGGGAGATCTGTTTTAACACCGGCATGACGGGCTACCAGGAGATCTTCTCAGACCCCTCTTATTCCGGCCAGATCGTCACCATGACACACACGCACATCGGGAATTACGGTGTGGTGGAAGACGAAATGGAGAGCAGCCGGCTGCAGATAGCAGGTATGGTGGTAAAAAATTTCAGCGAAGTATACAGCCGTTCGGCGGGCAAGGAGTCCCTCCAGCAGTTACTGGAACGTAACCAGGTGGTGGGCATCACCGGGGTGGAAACCCGCGCGCTCGTGCGCCACATACGCTCCAAAGGCGCCATGAATGCCGTCATCTCCAGTGAGATCACAGACCTGGCGCAGCTGAAACAGATACTGGCCGAAGTGCCCGGCATGGAAGGCCGGGAGCTCAGCTCCCAGGTCTGCACCCAGGAAGTGTACCAGCTGGGAGAGTCCTCCGCACCCTATAAAGTAGCCGTGGTAGACTATGGAGTGAAGCGCAATATCCTGCGTAACCTCGTATCCCGCGGTTGTTATCTTACCGTATACCCTGCCAGAACGACGGCAGAGACCATCCTGGCCGCCAACCCGGATGGCATTTTCCTCAGCAACGGTCCCGGAGACCCGGCTGCGATGCCCTATGCCGTAGACGCGGCGAAAACACTGCTGACCAGCGGTAAACCGCTGTTTGGCATTTGCCTGGGACATCAGCTGCTGGCACAGGCCTGCGGCGCCCGCACAGCCAAAATGCCTTTCGGCCACCGCGGGGTAAACCACCCCATCAAAAACCTGCTGACAGGCAAATGTGAGATCACCAGCCAAAACCACGGCTTTGTGGTGACCGAAGAGAGCCTGGCACAATGCCCCGAACTGGAACTGACCCACCGGCACCTCAACGACCACAGCATAGCGGGCATCCGCCACCGCAGCCTGCCGGCTTTCAGTGTGCAATATCACCCCGAGAGCAGCCCTGGTCCGCACGACAGCCGCTATCTCTTTGACCAGTTCATCGGACTGATGGCCAAAGCCTGAAGTCCCTTTCCAGGAAGCAAGGGCCTCCCTGCCGACTAACTCTTTGCTATGCTAGCTGCGCTATTTGACCAACTTCCTGCCCCACCCCCGGGCAAAACCGGGTGGCCCTGGACCTATACTCCGGAGGCTGACGCAGCCACGCAACTGCCTCCCTCCCCGGAATCGCTGCCTGCCGTCACACTCATTACACCCACCTTTAATCAGGCAGATTATATAGAGGAGACCCTGCGCAGTGTTATCCTGCAGGGATACCCCAAGCTGGAATACCTGGTGTATGATGCGCAGAGCACGGACGGCACCCCGGCTATCCTGGAAAGATACAGCCCCTGGATCACCTTCTGGGTGAGCGAACCGGACAAAGGCCAGAGCGATGCCATCAACAAGGGACTGGCACGCGCCACAGGAGAGGTCATCAACTGGCTCAATTCCGACGACTATTATACCCCGGGCACTCTGCTGGCAGTAGGCGAAGCCTTCCGCCGCACACAAGCCCTGGCAGTAGGAGGGTATGGCCGGCTCTTTGGGGACGGGCCCGACCGCTATGGCCAGGGGACCGATATCTACCCTCAACTGGCCAAGACCATTGGCTGGGCACGTATTGACCAGCCGGAGACCTTCTTTCACCGCGAAGCCGTGGAGACCATGGGGCCCCTGGAGCCCACCCTGCGCTATTGCATGGACCGCGACTGGTGGTTGCGGTTCCTGCTGCACTTTGGCCAGGAACGGGTGCACAAGCTGGACCGCTGCCTGGTCAACTTTCGCCTGCACCCTCAAAGCAAGACCCAAAGCCAGCAGAAAGGCTTTTTTGAAGAACGGGATACCATCTTCTGCCAGATAGCCGTGCGCTATGACCTGCGCGATGTGGCGGCACAGATCCGCGAATGGGCCTGGGTGGTGGAGCGGCCCGGATATAAGTTTTCCTGCAGCACACGCCCGGACGCCGCTACCCTCCACACAGCTTTCCAGTATTTTGGATATCAATTGGCGCAGGAAGCCTATGCCGCCGGAGACCGCAGGCGTTTTGCCCGCATTGCCGGGCAGCTGGACACACAGGTGCTGGCACCTGAGGATGCCGCACACCTCAAACGCCTGCGCTGGCGCAACCGCTGGTTGCCTGCCCCTTTGCTTCGCCTGCTCAGAAAACTCCGGTAATGGCCAGCCCCTACCTGTCCGTCATCGTGCCTTCCTATAATGGGGCGCACCGCATTCTCCATACGCTGGAGGCATTGCGTGCCCAGGCCTATGCAGACTATGAGCTCATCGTGGTTGTAGACGGCAGCACCGATGGGACACAGGAGCTGCTGGCAGCCCGCCGGGAAGTACAGCCCCTGCAACTGCTCACCCCCCCCAACGGCGGACGGGCGGCCGCCCGCAACCGGGGAGCGGCGGTGGCTAAAGGCGAGGTGCTCTTTTTCCTGGACGATGATATGCGCCCGCTGCCGGACGTGCTGGAACGGCACGCAGCCTTTCACCACCACCACCCGCATACTTGCCTGATAGGCGCGCAACTGACTGACCCGGAGAAATACCCTTCTGACCTGGGGCGCTTCCAGCAATACGTGGAGGCCGGGTACCTGGCCACAGTGCCCAAAACGCTGCATTGCATGCCCGCCACCCAGGACTATATCACGGCGGCACACTTCAGCATTGCGCGCAGACTGTTTGAAGAAATGGGGGGGTTTGATGAAGCGCTCACAGACCTGGAAGACTTTGACCTGGCCCTGCGGCTGCACGACAGCGGCCACCCTATCTGGCGGGATGAATCTATCATCGCCTGGCATGACAATATCCATACCCCGGCGCAAATGGTGCGCCGCCAGCGCGAGTATTTCAACGCACTGGACCGCCTGCATGCTCTGAAGCCCGATCTCCTGAGACGCCGCCATGCCTATGCGCGGCAACTGGCAAGTACCCGGCGCAAATGGTTGTTCTTTGTCATAGCCACACCCTTCTGGTTGCGGCGGATCGGTCGCTGGCCGCTGGCCTGGCTGCCCAAAAAGCTGCGTTATCCCCTGTACAGCCGCATTATCTTTGGGCTGGTCAATTATTTCCCGCACAGAAAAGTATAATATCCCGGCACCTCCTGCGGTTATTTACCTGTAACTTGGCCGCATGAAGCGGTCCTTCTCCCTGTGTATACTGGCACTGAGCTTTTGCATGCTCTGCCGGGGGCAGGACCCGCCCGTTTCCGGTCCCTACCGGGAACGCCCGGCTCCCTTCTGGCAAGCCGACAGCACCCTGAACCCCCAACGCCTGCGCACCGTGCTCACCGGCAGCGCCCTGGGATTTGGCAGCGTGTATACCTGGCTGGGTGTTGCCTGGTACTCCCAACAGGAGCGCGGCCCGTTTCGCTGGTTTGACGACTCCCATGAGTGGCAGCAAATGGACAAGATGGGCCACAGCTACTGGGCCTACCAGGAGAGCCGGATGCTCATGGACCTCCTGGCCTGGAGCGGGGTGCCCCGCGGTAAGCGCCTGCTATGGGGGGGAATGGCCGGTTTCCTGCTCCAAAGCCCGGTAGAGTTGCTGGATGGCTTTGTACCCACTTATGGCGCCAGTGTGCCCGATCTGCTGGCCAATGCGAGCGGCAGCGGACTGGCCATCCTCAACGAGGCGGTCTGGCGCGAACAGCGTATCCAGTTCAAATTCAGCTTCTGGCCCACGGATTATCCCAGCCTCCGGCCCGATGTGCTGGGTACCGGGGCAGACAAGCTCATCAAGGACTATAATGGCCAGACCTACTGGTTAAGCGTGGCGCCCCACCCGTTTATCCGCCGGGGCCATAACCGGCTCCCTCCCTGGCTATGCCTTTCGCTCGGTTATAGTGGCAGCGGTATGCTGGGCGGCTATGGCCAGGAGGATCCGGCCGTCATCCGGGAGCGGGAATACCGCCAATGGCTGCTGAGCATAGATATAGATTTTACCAAGATCCCCACGCGCAGCGGGTTCCTCCGCACGATCTTCTACCTGGCCAATTTGCTGAAGGCCCCTGCCCCTGCCCTGAGCCTGGAGCAGGGAAAGCTTCATGTATATGGGATTTATTATTGACCGGGAGATTCGTTAGATAGGCTGTCCGCTGGCTGGCAGGATGGGTACTTTACTCACGCTATTTCGCCCTTTCCGCTTAGGCCGGTTGCCCTCTCTATCTCCCCTCCCACAGGGAGGGGTTGGGGGGACTGTGCGTGCCGTCACCCCAGGACAAACGCAGGATGATGCGGGGCTGCAAGGGAAAAGGTACAACGTAAACGGCTGCCTGCTATTATCCTACAGGTGAGCATCGGTTGTCAGGATTTCCCGTACTTTTTTGTATAATTGTAAAGTAGATAGAATTTATTTGATAAGATATTATGAAATACACAAAAAGCTTTCATATCTACTTGCTCTTGTGCTTCACAGCGCTGGCACATAGCGTTGCGTATGGCCAGACCATACATGACGTATGTGTGAGTGAGGTGTATGCGGCCAATGTATGCTCACCCGCAGCTCCTCATAACAATAGCGGGGTCTTTGCACCCCCCAGTATTACCATCAAGGCCGGAGACCAGATCCGTTTCTGGACGCGCTATGTCTTCCTGGGCGGATACGGGGGTTCCGGCGCACATGACATCCGCATAACGGGGTCGCCTTCTCATAATGTGACCCTGGCCATGCAGACGGTCTCTCCCTGGGGTCCCACTTCCGTGCTCACCCCGGTCTTTACCACTGTGGGTACGTACAGCATGCGCTGTCATAACAGTGACCACTGCGATTTGTTTGCAGACCTGTTTTCCGGCTGGCCCTGCTCCGGGTACAGCGTGACCGTGGAGCCCGCTGATATCCTGCCTATCGAAAGCTGGACCCTGGCGGCTTACCAGGCTGACCGGGCTGTGACGCTGGAATGGAACACCCGCGGCGAACAGAATACCCGGCATTTTGAAGTGGAACGGGCAGGGGAGCAGGACGAAACCTTTGTGACACTGGGCACCGTGCCCGCTGCGGGAAACACCCCGGCAGGCAGCTACCGGTTCCGGGATGATCTGCCCGGTGGGCAGGGCACTGTCCTGTATCGTATCCGGCAGGTAGATACAGACGGGCATGCCAGCTATTCCAATGTGGTGAGCCTCAGCGGCCGGCCGGCTGACCAGCTGAGCCTGGGGGTGTGCCCCACGCTGGCCAGGGACCATATCCAGGTGGAGTATGCCTTGTTGCAGGACGGCCCTGTGCGGCTGCATGTATATGATATGCAGGGCAAGCGTCTGGCTACGCTGTATGAAGCCCTGCTGCCCGCGGGTATCCATACCCAGCAGCTGGCGTTACCTGCTTTGCCTGCGCAAACGTACCTGCTGCGGGCAGAACTGGCAGGCCGGGTACAGCACACGCGCTTCGTGGTGCAATAAACAGGGTTACCGCCCCTGCTTCTGCAGGGTGCGGCTGAATGCCAGGAAAGCCGCCAGGTATTCCCGTGCCTGTATCTGCCGGAAGAGTGCATCCCGCATGCGCGGCTCCGGCAAGCCTTTGGCAGCCAGGTAGGTAGCTTCAGGCGCCTGGAGAATACCGCACTGGGTATTGCTTCCTTCCCATTCGGCCAGTTGTATCAGTTTGCGGTTGCGGAAGTAGTAGCTGGTGCCCCGGCAGTCGTTGTTCTCATATTGCAGTTCCACAAAAAATACATCGTCATTGAAGAAATAGTAGAGTTCGGAGACGTGCAGGCTGTCGCTGTGCAGGTAGTCCACGATCACACGATACAGGCGGGCATCTTCTCCATACACAACCGGTACGGGGTCATGCGCGTAGCGCACAATCCGCTTCAGGAGTTCGCCGTTATTCTGGCTCACTTCCAGGGTTACGGTCATTTGCTGCTGCCCGGCCTGGCTGCTGCGGGCCTCAATATCCCTGTCCATACGAGCCACCAGTTCCTCTATGGCACGTGCATCTGCACCGGGCTGCGCCCGGCACAGCAGCGGCAGGGCCGGCAGCAGGAAGAACATGAGCAGATGAGGGCGCAAGAGAAGACAGGCAGGCTCGTGAGGAGGTCTTATTGCGAAGATACATCCTTTTCCGGCCACAATTAATGCAGGGACTACGGAGCAGGGCTTTTAGCCTGCTGAGCGGGCAGGTTTCCTTCGGGCAGGATGCTGACCTCCATACCGTCCTGCAATACCTTTTCGATCACCGAGAACGGACCGGAGACCACGGTATCGCCCGCTTTCAGGCCTGTCGTTACCTGGATGTAGGTATCGTCGCTGGTGCCGGTCTTCACGGGCTGGCTTTTCACTGTCTGGGTGGCCTTGTCATACAGAAAGACCACGGTGGGCGCATCGTCCTTGCTCTTGTCGGCGGCAGGATTCCTGCTGACGGTGACGGCTTGTATGGGCACGCTTACCACGTTCTCGGCGCGTTCCGTATAGATATGCACCACGGCGGACATCCCGGGGCGGAAGGGGCTTTCATGGGCTTTTAGCTGCCGCATCAGGGTGCTGTCCTGGGCGTAGCTCTCCCGCAGCATACGGACCTTTACGGCATAATTGGTGATCTGGTCGCTGGTGCCCAGCTCCTGTTTCTCTGCACTGTAGGCAATCTCCACCACCTTGCCGCGGAAGCGCCGGCTGCGGTAGGCGTCTACTTCCACCTGTGCAGAATCTCCCATATGCAGGCGCACAATGTCGTTCTCATTAACCAGTACCTGCACATCCATTTCAGACAGGTCCGCTATCTTGATCACCTCCGTGCCGGCCATCATGCCCGTGCCTACCACACGCTGTCCCAGTTCCAGTTTCAGAAAAGTAACGGTGCCCTCCATAGAAGCATAGACGCGGGTGCGGTTCAGCTGGTCCAGGCTCTGGCGCATGCTGGCGGCCGCGCTCTGGCTGCGGTAGAAAGCGGCCTGCCGGCTTTGCAGCGCTGCCTGGTAGCTGGCCTGGCTCAGCTGCCAGCGCAGCTGCGCCTGCTGGTATTCCTGCTCGCTCACCACTTTTTCTTTGAACAGCAGCAGCTGGCGCTGGTGTTGTATGCTGTCCTGCACCAGTTGGTTGCGGGCAGAGAGGATACCGGCTTCGGTATTACTCACCTCTGCCCGGGCGCTGTTCACACTCGCATTGGATTGCTCCAGTGCGGCCTGGTAGTTGTCCGGGCGAATCTCGAACAGCAGTTGCCCGCGTTTGACATAGTCCCCTTCCCTGACATGGATGGCCGTTACCTCCCCGGAGATATCCGGTGCTATGGGTACCTCCACGGCGGGCTGTATCGTGCCGGATTCGGTCACCTGGGCCACCAGCGTGCGCACCCGGGCTTCTGTCACGGTAACTTCTACCTTATGACTGCACGCAGCCAGCAGTATGGCGAGCGTGACAGGCAGCCAGCGGGAGGGACTATGAGGCATGTATAGGTTCATGATCACAATAGGGAGTTAGAAACGGAGGGCTTTACCCTGGAACACTTCCAGTAGCTTGTACCTGAAGTAAAATTCGAACCGGGCCTGGAGCAGGTCCAGTTCCGCACGGTTCAGGTTGTTCAATGATTCCTGCCAGCTGTAGAAATCCAGTACCCCGGCATTAAAGCGTTTGTCCGCATAGGCAAAAGCCTCTCTCAGAGCGGCCAGCTGTTCCTGCACTGCCTGGTAGCGGGCTTGTGCCGCTCGTGTATCCAGCAATGCCCGCTGCACATCGCGCGTCAGCTGGTCCTGCTGTATCTTGTAGCTCAGGTCTGTGAAGCGGATCTGGTTCTTGGCGAGCTGCCAGTTGCGTTGCACCTGCCATCCGTTGAAGATGGGTACATTGAGCTGAAAGCCGATGGTCTGGAAAAAATTGTCCGAAAGCTGGTCGCCCAGGCTGCTGCGGTCCGGCAGGAAGCGGCTTACGTTGCTGGAGTAGTTGCTGCCCAGGCTGCCCATAAAGCTCAGGCTGGGGGAGAGGTTGCCGCGTGTGGCTTTGGCAAACGCTTTGGCGGCGTCCAGGCGTGCCTGCTGTTCCCGCAGCTGGGGCATGGTGCGGTAAGCGTCTTCCAGCAGTTGCGGGAGGGTGGGCAGGCTGTCCGGGGTGCCCACTGGCACGGCGGCAGTGTCCGGCACCACAAAAGTGTAGTCTGCCAGCACATCCAGCTGCAGCTGCTGGAGCAGGCTCAGGCGGTCGCTCTGTAGCTGATTGCGTCGGGTGACCAGCGTCAGCTTCTCGGCCGCCACCTGGCCCTTGAGGTTCAGCACATCGGCCTCCACGCCTACCCCGGCTGCCACCCGCTTTTGGGTGCGTTCCAGTTGTTGCTCCAGCAGTTGCAGCCGCTGTTCAGATTGGGAAAGTTGTGCCTGGTCAAATATGATCTGCAGGTACTGGCCCAGTACCGTTTGCAGGATAGTGTTCTCCACCACTTCCACAGCTGCCTGTTCGGCCGCCAGCAGGTGGCCCTGCCGCTGCAGGGTGTAGTACCTGCTCAGTCCTTCGAATAACGGCAGGCTGGCCGAGAGCCGCGGGCTGACGAAGTCCGTTTCCTCACGGGTGCGCAGGAAGCTGAAGCTGTCGAAAGTGGTGCCGAACTGCCGGTTGGCAGATACGCTGCCATTCACGGAGGGCAGGTAGCTGAGCCTGGTCTGTGTGCGGTCTATCGCCGCATTCTCCACCAGTAGGTGCTGTTGCTTGCGCTGCAGGTTGCGTTCCAGTGCGATGTCCACGCACTGCTCCACGGTGAGCGTAGTTTGCGCCCGGGTAGCAGGAAAATATCCGCAGATAATTAATCCGATGACTCCGTATATTTTGCGGTGACACATTGAGAATGAAACGATTGGCACTTACTGATTTATATATCTACATGTCAATATCCGGAGTGTAATTGACTTCCTGCACCCAGCTGAGGTTGCGCAGATATTCCAGGGTGACGGGGCGCAGGCCGCTGTCCATTTCCAGGGCCAGCAGGGCGGTGCCGTTCTTGCTGCGGCGGGATACCGTCATGGTGGCGATGTTGCAGTCTTCGCTGGCCACTACACTGGCAATGAAGGCAATGCTTCCCTGCCGGTCTTCGGCCAGGATGCACAGAGTATATTGCTGCGCGGTGAAATTGGTGTGGTAGCCATCCACCTCGCTGATGGTTATGAGCCCGCCGCCCCGGCTGATGCCCAGTACCTCTTTGACGGTGTCTTCGTGCCGGGCGCGCACCCGCACCGTATTGGGGTGCAGTTTGCTGGCGCTCATTACACTTTTCATGCGCACCTGCATGCCGGTCTGTTCGGCCAGGGTCAGCGCCTCCTTGATGCGCGGATCATCCGTCTTGAAGTTCATGAGGCCGCCGATGAGCGCACGGTCCGAGCCATGCCCCTCGTAGGTGGTGGCAAAGCTGTTATACCAGGTGATGTCTACCTCCTGCGGGGTGTGGCGCAGCAGGAACCGTGCCACACGGCCTATGCGCACTACTCCGGCAGTGTGGCTGCTGCTGGGCCCTATCATAACAGGACCGATCATATCGAAAATACTGGAGCCTTCGGACATAAGTAGATTTGTTAAGGGTAAAGATGAAAGCCTAAATAACAGCATTCTGCGCCATTGTTACGATAGGTCAATACCCATGAACGGCGGCAATTCCGGGGCTATACCCTGTTGTGCCGGCAGGACAGAGATCCTTCGCTGCGCTCAGGATGACGCGGGGAGGCGCCGTGCCGAGATACCGGGGTAACCCCGGCAGGACGGGTGCGGGTGTCCCGGGACACCCGCGGGTCATTCCATAAAAAAGCCGGTGCATTACACCGGCTTCTTCTTTTCATGAGCTGACCTGGGGTTGTATCAGGACTGCGGGGTCGTTTTGGTGCAGGGCTTGTTACAGGGTTTGTCGCAGCTCTTTTTGGCGGCACCGCAGCTGGCATTCTTGCTGTAGGCCCAGCCGTTCTTGTCCATGGTATTATAGACCTTGCTGTTGCAGCCCATGGCATCCTTGTCATAGCTGATGGTTACCTTGCCGCTGCTAGTGCAGGTCTTTACTTCTTTTACGCCCTCCAGCTTCATCAGCTGGCTCTTCAGTTTTTCGGCATTCTTTTCTTTGCCTACAATCTTTTCTACGGTTACCACTACTTCATCATCGCCGGCGGCGGCCTGCACTTGAGGCGCCAGGGTGAGCAGCAGCAGGGCTGCCAGGGGGAGGAACAAATACTTTTTCATAAGGAGGAGGATTTTCTGATAAAAGATAGGTGAAATATAACTAAAAAACGCTAAAAGGTTAATCAGGAGTATGTGTGATTAGTCAAAATGTCCGTTTCAGCCGTAACTTTGCTACAGATGGCCCGCTTCTTTGCCTGGATACTGACCCTGTGCGCTGCTTTGCCGCTATGTGCGCAACGCGACCATGTGTATACCAGCTGGGAGAAGGCGATCGCAGTACCGGAAGATGTACATGTGCTGGACCTGCGCGGGCAGCGCATTGCAGAACTGCCCGGCGGCATCGGCCGGTTCCGCAACCTGGTGGAATTGCGGCTCGATCATAATCAGCTGCAAAGCCTGCCGCTGGAGCTCTTTACCCTGGACGCCCTGGAGGTCCTTTCCCTGGGCGATAATCGTTTCCGCGAGATTTCTCCGGCATTTATCGGCCTGCAGAACCTGCGGCGCCTGTACCTGGATCATAACCAGTTCACAGCGTTCCCGGCAGTCTTGTGCCAGTTGCCCGCCCTGGAATTGCTGGACCTGGGGCACAACCGCATAACCGAGGTGCCGTCCTGTCTGCATCGGCTGGCGCAACTGCGGCACCTGGTGCTGAGCAGTAACCCGCTGGGCAGCCAGTTGCCCGAAGCGGTGCTGGGTTGCACCCAGCTCCGCCGCCTGGAAGTGGCACGCACCGGCATTACCCGTCTGCCGGAAGCCTTGCCCACTCTCCTGCGCCTGCAGTACCTCAATGTGGCCGGGAACCAGCTGCTGACCTACCCCGCAGCCGCCTGCCAGATGGATTCCCTGCAAACGCTGGACCTGAGCCATAACCGCATGACACACCTGCCCCCGCAGTTTGACCGCCTGCACGCTTTGCGGGAACTGAACCTGAGCCATAACCAGCTTAATGACCTCCCCCCGGCGTTGCTGGCCCTGCGCACCCTGCATACCCTCCGGCTGGATCATAACTTTTTGCCTGATCTGCCCGATACGGCTGCCGCCCTGCAACAGCTGCATTTGCTGAGCATTCGCCAGAACCAGCTGATCGCCGAGACCAAACATCATATTCGTCAGCTGCTGCCACAGACTATATTGGAGTTTTAATGCGTTATCCGAAAAAACCTATGCCTCGTTTCCTGGTGCTTTTTGTTGCCTGCCTGGTTTGCTCCTTGCCGGCGGCCGCACAGAATATAGAAATAGATGCCGATGTGCTGGCACGCTATCGCACGGCGCCCCTGGCCGACCTGGAGACCGAATTGGCTGCACTGGGCCAGACCGTGTTGCGCCATGAGCTTTTCCAGTATAAGGACTATGCCAATGCCCAGTTTCTCACCCTCTTGCAGGCCGTGCTGAGCCGCCCGGAGAGCTATGACTATCCTTTCCGGAAGCTGGAAACCGTGTCCCGTATCTTTCCCCAGGACAATAG
>JAHBTG010000044.1 GCA_019638695.1 Bacteroidota bacterium
GATCCTCTGTTTCCAGTGTGCTGAACATACCGGTGCTACCGGAGAGATTTAACCGGGCCAGTTGGGTTTCGAGAGAAGTGGCGGCCACACTGGTATCCTGGTTATGCAGCCGCACCAGGTAAAGGGCGGCTCCGGCCTGGTAGCGGTTCAGGGCCTCTTCCAGTGCCTGCAAGGGGATGAGTTCGCGTTCCTGTGCCCATTGCTCCCGGTACCGGGCAAACATGGTTTTTACCTGGCTGCTGTGTTTGCTGATGAGTTGGGAGGCGGTTTCGTTCAGGTCCTTGCGCAGCCGTGGCAGGTTGTCTTCTTCGGTGGTCAGGAGCTGTTGCTGCAGGTTGAGCAGGTGCACATGTTCCTGAGTCAGCTGGCTTTTCAGCTGGCCCAGCGCCTGGTTGGCTTCCAGGTAATCATTGGCCAGGTTGCGGTTTTTCTCTTTGGCTTCCTCCAGCCCCCAAAAGATGGTAAACAGCAAGGCCCCCAGCAAAACCAGGGTACTGACGGCCAGCAGGCGCAGGTGTGTCCGCACTCCCCATCCTCCGGTGCCTCGTTTCCGGCGTATGCGATTACGCCCCTTATTGCGTGTTTTGGGGGTTCCGGAGTCTTTGTTGCTCATGTTGCAAAAGTAAGGTTATCGCACTACCAATACATGCTCTTGGTTTAATATTACGGCTTTTCCTGCAATCTAAGCATTTGTCTTAGAGATTATTACGTATGCCGCGGGTGAGCGCCTCCGGTATTATGCCGTGGAATTCTCCATAGAAACCGCCTACCTTTGTAGCCCTTCTAAATTCTTATAGTTCATGCGCAGGTGGATAGAGTTTGTTTGGCTGACGGTGCTGGTGGCCCTGATGGTATATCTGGCAGTGTATTACAAGATTCTGCCGCTCCGCAGTAAGATAGCCGTGGGTATAGGCATCTTTGTGGCCTCCATGTTGTATAGCTATCGTGCGGCCCTGCGCAAAAGGCAGGCGCAGCAGGAACGGGAAAAAACGGACCGCTGAACCATTTGAGGCTTCCTCATGCCCGGCCTTGCCGCCGGCTATTGCAAACCTTCCCGTGCCGGTTTTTGTTATGCGTACTGAAAATGTAGGGCAACTATATAGGTTCCACCTATTGAGGTTGCGCCCACTGCGCATTAGCTTTGCATTTCTTTTTTCATAGACCTTTTTCGCCCCCATAATCACCATGAACAGCTTCCCGCACCCAGATGTGTTTGCCAGTCGCCACATAGGCCCCGATGCCGCCGAAACCCAGGAGATGTTGCGCACGGTAGGGGCGGCGTCCCTGGACCAACTGGTGGAAGAGACCATCCCCTCCGGCATCCGGCTGCAGAAGGCCATTGAGATTGGCCGCCCTATGACGGAGCCTGAACTGCTGGCCCATATGAAAGACCTGGCCGGCCAGAACCAGCTCTTCCATAACTTTATAGGTATGGGCTATTATGGCACTGTGGTGCCCGGTGTCATTTTGCGCAACATCCTGGAGAATCCCGGTTGGTATACCCAGTACACACCTTACCAGGCGGAGATCGCCCAGGGCCGTTTGGAGGCCTTGCTGAATTACCAGACACTGGTATGCGACCTCACCGGCCTGCCCATTGCCAACGCCAGCCTGCTGGACGAAGGCACTGCTGCCGCAGAAGCTATGGCGCTGGCTTTTGCCCAGCGCAAGCACAAAGCGGCCACCACTTTGCTGGTGCAGGAGAATATCTTCCCGCAGACGCTGGCGTTGCTGCAGACCCGCAGCGAACCCCTGAACATTGCCCTGGAGGTAATGCCCTTTGCGCAGATGAAACCGGATCCTGCCTGCCATTTTGCCATTCTCCTGCAATACCCGGCCGGTGATGGCGCCGTGGAGGATTACCGCCAGCTGGCTGCGGCGGCCAATGCAGCCGGTATCTCCGTAGCGGTGGGTACAGACTTGCTGGCCCTCACCCTGCTGACTCCTCCCGGTGAGTGGGGAGCCGATATCGTCTTCGGTTCGGCACAACGCTTTGGCGTGCCCATGGGATATGGCGGTCCGCATGCAGCCTTCTTTGCCACCAAGGACGAATTCAAACGCAATATCCCCGGTCGTATCGTGGGCCTGAGCGTAGACCGCCAGGGCAATCCGGCATTGCGCCTGGCCCTGCAAACCCGTGAGCAGCATATCCGCCGCGAAAAAGCCACCAGTAACATCTGTACCGCACAGGTGCTCCTGGCTATTATGAGCAGTATGTATGCCGTGTACCATGGTCCCCGGCAGTTGCAAGCGATTGCCCAACGCACCCATGACCTGGCTGCCGCCTTGGCTTCGCAGGCCACCCAACTGGGCTATTCCCTGCTGAATCCCGCTTTCTTTGACACCCTGCGCCTGGCCTTGCCTGCCGGGAAAGATGTGCAGGCCGTGCGCCAGGCTACGGAAAAAGCCCGTATCAACCTGCGGTATTTTGCCGACGGCACGATCGGTATCTCCGTGGATGAAAGTACCCAGGTGGCCCAGCTGGAGGCGCTGCTGGGTGTGCTGGCCCAGGTTGTGGGCAAAAGCTGGAACAATGCGTTACAACCTGTGGCAGGCAGCCTGCCTGCTGCCCTGAAGCGTACCAGCACTTACCTTACCCACCCGGTATTTAACAGCTATCACACGGAAACCGAGATGCTGCGCTACATCAAGCGTCTGGAAGCCCGTGACCTGAGCCTGGCACACAGCATGATCCCGCTGGGTAGTTGTACCATGAAGCTGAACGCTACTGCGGAGATGGTTCCGGTTACCTTCCCTGAGTTTGGTAACCTGCACCCCTTTGTGCCTGCCGGTCAGGCAGCCGGTTATCACAAGTTGTTTGCCGAACTGGAGCGTCAGCTCTGCCAGGTGACGGGCTTTGCAGCGGTCTCTCTGCAGCCCAATAGCGGCGCGCAGGGCGAGTATGCCGGCCTGATGGTGATCCGTGCCTACCACAGAAGCAAAGGCGATGCCCACCGCAACATTGCCCTCATTCCCAGCAGCGCCCACGGTACCAACCCGGCCAGCGCTGTGATGGCGGGTATGCAGGTGGTGGTCACCAGGTGCGATGACAACGGTAATATCGACATCGAGGACCTGCGCAACAAAGCATTTGAGCACCGCGACAACCTTGCCTGCCTGATGGTTACCTATCCTTCCACCCACGGGGTATTTGAGGAGGGCATCCGCGAGATCTGCCAGATCATACATGACAATGGCGGCCAGGTGTATATGGATGGCGCCAATATGAATGCGCAGGTGGGCCTGACCAGTCCGGCCAACATCGGTGCGGATGTGTGTCACCTCAACCTGCACAAGACCTTCTGCATCCCTCATGGCGGCGGCGGTCCCGGTATGGGTCCTATCGGTGTGGCTGCCCACCTCAAGCCCTTCCTGCCGGGTCACCCGCTGGTGCCAACCGGCGGCAGCGAAGGCATGCCCCCGGTATCGGCTGCGCCCTTTGGCAGTGCCAGCATTCTCCTCATCAGCTATGCCTATTGCTGCATGATGGGGAGCGAAGGACTGAAGCAGGCTACCCAGTACGCCATCCTCAATGCCAATTATATCAAGGCGCGCCTGGAGCCGCATTATGATGTGCTGTACCAGGGCACACATGGCCGCGTGGCGCATGAGTTGCTGCTGGATTTCCGTCCCTTCAAGCATACTGCCGATGTGGAAGTGGAGGACGTGGCCAAGCGGCTGATCGACTATGGCTATCATGCACCTACGGTAAGTTTCCCTGTGCCCGGCACAGTGATGATCGAGCCCACGGAAAGTGAGAGCAAAGCAGAGCTGGACCGCTTCTGCGAGGCTATGATCGCTATCCGCGGGGAGATTCAGCAGATACTGGACGGCAAGGCCGACAAGCACAGCAATGTGCTGAAGAATGCGCCCCATACCGTGGGAGAAGCCACCGCCAGCGAGTGGGACTTCCCGTATTCCCGCGAGGAGGCCGTGTTCCCGTTGCCCTATACCCGTGTAAGCAAGTTCTGGCCTGCTGTAGCCCGTGTGAACAACAGCCACGGCGACCGCAACCTGGTCTGCGCCTGCCCGCCTATCGAGGCGTATGCCTAAGGGTACTTTGCATTAAAGAAAGAAGGGGGCTTAGGCTCCCTTTTTTGTCCTCGTGCTGAAAAACTGTAATTTGGAAAACTATTAGACTCGGATGCTTTATGTTACAATCACTACATATACGGCTTTATCGGCAGTTTAAAGACTTTAAGCTGGATAACCTGAAACAGGTAAATCTTATTGTAGGTAAGAATACTGTGGGGAAGTCTAGTTTATTAGAAACGATACGAATTTTGTTAGATACAAATAAAATAGAAGTTTTAAATGATATTTTAATTCTTAGAGATGAGCATCATGGAAACCCTGAACAGTTTATTCGTAGTCTACTGCCTGCTTGGATAGATATGAAAGGATTGTTAGAATTGCTTGATATAAGTGGAAATAATAAATCGAATAACTTTCGAACACTTGCTAAATATGATTCGTTAGAGAAAAGAATTTTCTTTAATAAGGAAAATTCAGATCAAGATAATCCTGATTATTCTAGACTCAATGATTTTATCCGGAATAGAGATATAAGAAGAAATAGATGGTCTTATGATTATACTTATCGGTATATGGGTATTGTTTCAAATACTTATAATTACTATCAAAATCTTTGGAAAGATAAAAGATTCTCTGGGGATGATAAACTAGCAATAGAGTTGCTGCAAAAGATTTTGCCTGAATTAGAAGAAATTGATTTTACTTATACAGCAGTAGCTAAGCTTAAAGGTATTAATAAACAGATTCCATTAGGAAGTTTGGGTGAAGGCTTTAAGAGGTTATTTAATCTGGCTTTAGAAATGGTTTATGCAAGAGATAACGTATTATTAATAGATGAATTTGAAGTAGGTCTGCATCATAGTATACAGGAGCAGATATGGGATGCTACACTAATGATGGCCAAAGAGCTGAATGTGCAGTTGTTTGTTACTACGCATAGTCAGGATTGTATTTATGGTTTTGCCCGGGCATTGAATAAACGAGATGATATAGATGGGCAAGCTATACGACTGGAAGCGCATGAGGGTAAAATCCATGCACTGGCTATGGACAAGGAGCTTCTTTTCACAATCGCAGAAACTCAAACTGAAGTCCGGTAATTATGGAGAATAGAGAGCATCTACTATTGGTAGAGGGTAATAGTGAGAAGCATGTGTTGTATACAATTTGTGAGAAATATGAAATACCAGAGGTTTTTGATGTTGAAGTAGCCGGAAATAATGAGAAGGCCAGATCTAAGTTTATTGCTGAGATAGCCGGGTCTAAATATAAAAAGGTGGGTGTTGTGCTGGATAATGAGCTTGACCAGCACGTGTGGGATTCTTTTTCTACTGGATTGACTAGATATGCTGAGTTTTATGAAGAACCATTTCCGTCAAGCCCCTTAGGAGAAGCGCTGATTATCCGAAGTAATAGAAAGAACCTAACTTACGATGATTTTGGTATTTGGATGATGCCGGATAATCATTCGAAGGGTACGCTGGAAAACTTTCTTATCCAGATGAAAACCGGGCATGATCTACTGTTGGATTTCTCAGAGAAAACTCTTGTTGCATTAGAGGAGCAAAAACCTAGGATACATCTGTATAAGCCAGTGCATCGCAATAAAGCTTTAGTACATACTTACTTGGCCTGGCAGGAAAATCCCGGTTCTCCTTATGGACTGGCCTTTAAGCAGGGTGCATTCGATCTTAACCATCATAATGTAAAAGCATTAGCTGATTGGCTCCATAGGTTGTTTGCGGATGAGCCTGCAGCCTAAAGGGTTTTCTCAAAAATGCTTTTTCGGTCTAGCCTTCCAGTTTACGGACGCTGTCCATCACCTTGTCCTCCAGTTGCCGGCGGTAGGCGACCAGCTTCTGGGCCAGTGCTGCATCCGATGCTGCCAGTATGCGGGCGGCCAGCAGCCCCGCGTTCAGGGCGCCGTCTATGGCTACAGTCGCCACCGGGATGCCGCCGGGCATTTGCACAATGCTGAGCAGGCTGTCCCAGCCGTCGATGCTGTTGCGGCTTTTGACCGGCACGCCGATGACCGGTAGCCAGGTGAGGCTGGCTACCATGCCCGGCAGGTGCGCGGCGCCGCCTGCTCCGGCAATGATCACCCGTAATCCCCGTTCTGCGGCTTGTTCCGCATAGCTTACCATGCGGTGCGGTGTGCGATGGGCACTTACGATCGTGACCTCGTGGGGAATACCTAATTGTACCAGTATATCGGCTGCAGGTTGCAGGGTAGGCAGGTCGCTTTCGCTGCCCATAATGATACCTACCAGGGGAGTGCGGTTCATGTGGTGACGGTTAGAAGGGATTCGATTTGCCGGGCGCGCTCCTGGGCTTCGTCCAGGGTGCTGCCCAATACGGTAATATGCCCCATTTTGCGAAAGGGCCGGGTTTCTTGTTTGCCATACAGGTGTACCTGTATGCCGGGTATGGCCATTGCCTGGTCCAGCCCCTGGTATACGGGTTTGCCGGCATGGCCTTCGGCGCCCAGGAGGTTGAGCATCACCGCCGGGGTATGTTGCACAGTGCTGCCCAGGGGCATATCCAGGATAGCCCGCAGGTGCTGGGCATACTGACTGGTGTAGCTGGCTTCTATGGTGTGATGGCCGCTGTTGTGGGGTCGTGGCGCCACTTCATTCACCAGCAGTTCGCCGTCGGTAGTCCAGAACATTTCCACAGCCAGCAGGCCTACGATACCCAGCCGGGTGGCCACGGTGCATGCCAGTTCCCGGGCCTGGGTGGTGACTGCTTCCGGTAGGGGAGCGGGGCTGACCAGGTATTGCACCAAGTTGGCCTCGGGATGGAATACCATGGACACCGGTGGATAGACCGCCACTTCTCCCTGGGGATTGCGCGCTACCAGCACGCTGATTTCTTCCCGGATGGGTACCAGCGCTTCCCGTACACACGGGCCGGCAAAGGCTTTCCGCTCAATATCCTGTGCCGTGCGAATGATCGCTACACCCTGACCGTCATATCCCCCGGTGCGTTGCTTGAGTACACAAGGGAGCTGTTCGGGTTTCAGGGCCTTTCCGCTGTCCAGTAACTCAAAAGCTGCGGTAGGGATATGGTGCTCTGCGTAAAACAGCTTCTGAAGACCCTTGTCCTGCACCATACGCAGTATATGCGGCTGGGGGTAGACGACCTTGCCGCTGGCCTGCAGCACTTCCAGTGCATCCACATTCACGTGCTCTATCTCTACCGTAAGGAGATCACATGCCCGGCCGAAACGCAGGACATCCTCGTAATCGGCATAATGGCCCTGCTCAAAGATGGGACTGTACCGGCAGGGGCCCATCGGGTCATAGTCCAGTATGGCAACGGTGACATCCAGGTCTACGCAGGCTTGCACCAGCATGCGGCCCAGCTGTCCGCCTCCCAGTATGCCCAGGGTAAAGTCTCTATAGAAAGGTGTATTCACAGCGCAAAGATACCATTGTGGCATTACTTTACTACCTCCACCACCACTCCTCCCGGTGCCATACCTTCTGACGGGCCCAGTAAAAAGGAATACAGCCCCGGGCCTTGCGCACAATGCAGGGTGATGCGGAAGTAGCCGTCAAACCATTCCGGTGTGAGCGCTTCTACCCCCACGTAGGCATCCCGTTTGGCGGCATTGGGATAAGGGTAGAGGAAGAAAGCCTCCACTTCGTTCCGAGGCGCCTGGCCCAGATAGCGGTAGATGAGTACAAGCTTCTCCCCGGCAGACACGGTATCGGGCGGGCGTTCGGTAATCAGTTCGGCATAGAGACTTCCATAGTCTACGGTCACATACACCCCGTCCAGGTCCTGCACGGCACCTACGCCTATATAGTTAAAAGCCGGGTCTAGGGTAATCCGCCGTCTTTTTTTCTTGGCCAGCCAATAGTTCATGGCGTTATCCGCCAGTTCGTCCGTGGTTTTGCCATAGACAAAGCCTACCTGTTCCGCCACATGCCCAATCAGCTCGGGGAAATCGAAATCCTTGCGTTGCTGCGGGTCTTCGCCATTATGGTCCACATGCCCCAGGAACTTATGGGTCTTCATGTTCTCACTATGATTGCGGGCCATCTCGTCCAGCAGCGGGTGGCGTTCCAGGGCCGGCAAACCTGTGTAGCTCCGCACCTCGTTAATGCGCTTCCATACCGCGGTTTCCACCGAATCCGTATTGACATACCCCTGCCCCGGGGAGCCCAGCGGGGCAGAACACAGCAGGTATACCAGAATACGCAGCAGCTTCATCCTTCAAAGTTAGGTAAAAAGCCACCCCGTCAGGCGATGGGCAGCAGCAGCAGGCTGAAGAGCCCCAGCAGCATAATAAGCTTCAGCAGCTGGCTTTGCTTGCCAAAATCATGAGGTTGCCGTGCCCAGCTGAGCCGGATACGTGCCCAGACGATGAGGGGGATCACTCCTAGTGTATGATACAGCAGGTAAGGCCATAGCCATATGCCGTTCAGCCGGTAGTGGAGGGGCAGGGGTGCCAGGCAGGCTGCCAGCAGCAGCGTGTAGAATATGCCTAACAAGCGTTTGCTGGCGCTGATACCCATTAGAATGGGGAAGGTGCGCAATCCATGCTGCATATCTCCCCGCATATCTTCCACGTCTTTGACGATCTCGCGTATCAGCGTGGTGAGTATGGCAAAGCCGATACCCCACAGCAGCGCGAGCTTGAGGTGGTAGAGCAGCGCCCCGGCCAGGACTACCAGTCCGGCCAGTATGGCAATCAGTACATTGCCCAGGATGGCGCGCCGCTTGAGTACGCGGGCATAGGTATGCAATGCCATCAGTGCTCCCAGGTTGAGCAGCAGGAACTTGAGTGGCAGGAAAAGACTGGCCGTGCCTAGTACCAGGAATGCTACCCAGTAGCAGGTGAGCACCTTCTTGGCAGAAATATGAGTGCTGATCAGCGTTTTGCCGGGTTTGTTGACCAGGTCTATTCGGCGGTCATAAACGTCATTGATCCAGTAGCCGCCGGCCATAATGCCCACCAGCAGCGTGAGTTCCGCCCAGAAAAGCGCATCCTGCAGGAATCCCCAGCTGTGCAGCCCGCTGATATAGGCGCTGAGCCCAAAAGTGAGGGCGCCTATCCCCAGGTTAAGCGGCCGGGAAAGCCGCCACAGGTAGCCGATATCGCGGGGGGTGAGCATGAGAAATCCGAAACAAAGGTACACCAAGCACACTGAAAGATAAGCGCTAGCCTATACGTTGCTAACTTGCGCTTCTGATGACAGGTATGGGCACGGATATTATTGTTGCGCCGGCTACTCCGCCGGGAGGGGCTATTGCCGTACTGCGCCTGAGCGGAGAAGGCTGTGTGGCCCTGGTACAGCAACTATGGAAGGGCAAGGATCTGCGGCAGGCGGCCGGGCATACGGCACATGTAGGCCATGTGCTGGATAACGGGCTGCTGCTGGACGAAGTGGTGGCTACTGTATACCGCGGTCCCCGGAGCTATACGCGGGAAGAGGTGGTGGAGCTTTCCTGCCATGGCAGTCCTTATGTGGTGCAACGGTTGTTACAACTACTGTGTGAGGCGGGTGCACGCCTGGCCGAGCCCGGTGAGTTTACCCGGAGGGCCTTCTTGAATGGCGCCATGGACCTGGCCCAGGCAGAAGCCGTGGCAGACCTGATTGCTGCGGAGAGTGCGGCTGCCCAGCAACTGGCCATGCAGCAACTGAGAGGAGGCGTTTCACAGGGCCTGGCCCGCCTGCGGGAACAACTGCTGGGATTTGCCGCATTGCTGGAGCTGGAGCTGGATTTCAGCGAAGAAGACGTGGAGTTTGCCGATCGCGGTCAGCTCATCGCACTGATAGATAATTGCCGGCAACAACTGCAGGCGCTGGCGGGCACGTTCTCTGCCGGGAATGCACTCAAAGGCGGGATACCTACCGTTATTGTGGGGAAACCCAATGCAGGGAAGAGCACCTTGCTGAATGCGCTGTTGCAAGACAGCCGTGCCATTGTCAGCGATATACCGGGCACTACGCGGGATGTGATAGAGGACAGGTTACAACTGGGGGGGTATCTTTTCCGTTTGACAGATACGGCGGGTTTACGTGCCGAGGCGGCCGATGCCGTAGAAGCGGAAGGTATCCGCCGTAGCCGGGAACGCGCACAGTTGGCGGCCATTGTATTGCATGTGTTTGATGCTACCGAGGAAGACTGGGCCGCTGCCCGGGCCTGGTTCTCCACCCTGGAGCTCCCCCCAGCACTCCATGTCATTCACCTGGCCAACAAGGCAGACCGTGCAGAAGACCTGCCTGTTCCCGGTGAAGTGATTGCTTTGAGCGCATTGCACGGCCGGGGGCTGGATGAGCTGACGGCCCGTTTAGAGCAGCATGCACAAGCCTTGCAGGCCAGTGGCGATACACTCATTACCGGCCAGCGGCACCACACTGCATTGATACAAGCGCTGCAAGCGCTGCAGGAGTTGCGCGAGGGTTTGTTACAGGGACTGAGTGGAGAGATGGTGGCGCTGGATCTGCGCCTGGCCCTGCGCTATATAGGAGAGATCACCGGGGAGGTCACCAGCGATGAGGTGCTGGGGGCCATCTTCAGCAAGTTTTGTATAGGCAAATAGCAGAAGGTTTTCCCTTCTGCTATTTGCGTTATCGGTATACACTATTGGTAACTTGGCCGAGGATATTAATGCCCTGCTACCGTTTTGGTTACACTGGTGACATGGTCTACAACCATATCCGAACTCAGGTTGATCTCCTGGAGGAAAGGACTGGCGTAGAAACCGATAATAAACATCAGCAGGGTCAGCGGTATCAGTACAGCCACTTCGTTGCGGGTGAGGTCGGTAAGCGCCTGGTTCTCGGGTTTGTCCAGTTCGCCAAACATCACGCGGCGGAACATCCACAGCATATACACTGCTGCCAGGATTACCCCGGTAGTGGCTACCACCACTACCCAGTTATCGATTACCGGGCTGGCAAAGCTGCCCAGTAGGATGAGGAACTCTCCTACAAAGCCATTAAGGCCGGGAAGCCCTATGCTGCTCATGGTGGCAATGATGAAGAACAGGGTGAAGACGGGCATTTGTTTGGCGATGCCCTGGAAGTCTTTGATCTCACGTGAGTGGCGGCGGTCATACACCATGCCTACCAGCAGGAAGAGCGCCCCGGTGGAGATGCCGTGGTTGATCATTTGCAGCACGGCGCCGCTCATGGCTTCTTTCTGCATGGCAAAGATGCCCAGTATCACAAACCCCATGTGCGCTACAGAACTGTAAGCTACCAGCTTCTTGATGTCTGTCTGCACCATGGCGGCCATGGCGCCGTAGGTAATGCCTATCAGTGCCAGTATACTGATCGCGGGGGTGAAGTAAATACTGGCCTCTGGGAACAGCGGCAGGCAAAAGCGGATAAGGCCATAGGTACCCATCTTGAGCAGTACCCCTGCCAGGATCACAGAGCCGGCTGTGGGCGCCTGCACGTGCGCATCGGGCAGCCAGGTGTGCACCGGGAATACCGGTACCTTGATGAAGAAGCTGATGGCAAAGCCCAGGAACAGGTACAGCTGGATATCAAAAGGTATACCCTGTGTACTGACCACGTGCGATATGATGCCCAGGTCTGAAGTAAAGGCTGTGCCGCCCGGAATGAACCCGGCTACATATTGTCCCAGGTATACGATGGCAATGAGCAGCAGCACAGAGCCGGCCAGCGTATAGAGGAAGAACTTGAGCGAAGCATAGATGCGGTCTTTGCCTCCCCACAGGCCTATGAGGAAATACATGGGGATGAGCCCTACCTCAAAGAACATATAGAACAGCACCAGGTCCAGCGCCAGGAATACACCCAGCACGCCTGTTTGCAGGAGTAGTAATAGGGCATAGTACCCTTTCTCGTATTTGCTCACACTGCCGAAGCTGAACCACATGGACAACGGGAACAGGAGCGTGGTGAGCAGGACCAGGTAGATGCTGATGCCGTCGATACCCACTATGTATTTGATGTCATAGCCCGTGAGGAACATGCCATTGGCCAGCTCATAGGCTTTATAGAAAGCATAGCCGCTGCTGCCCACAGCCATACGGCCAATATCCATATACCCCTTGTATACTACCAGGCTGATGATAAAAGTGAGCAGGGATACCCCAAAGGCCACGTATTTGGCACGTTTACCGGCCAGCAATACAAACGGGATGCCCAGAACCGGCAAGAACAGTGTGAGGTTGAGTAAGAGGCTGTACAGGTCTTTGTCTCCCATGGGGTATACAAATAGTAGGTTTTACGCCTCAAATATAGGAGAACAGAGGCAAAATAAAGCCGCGGCCTTCAGCTTTATTTACGTACACAGCGGGCAGGCGGTGGGAACTTCGCCGGCTATATGAATTGTTGGGCATGTATAGTCTCTTTTAGGTAATCTGGATACATGACACAAGAACGGTCTTTCAAAGAGTGGATTCAACAGGATGAGATACCTGTGCTGGTAGATTTCTGGGCAGAGTGGTGCGGTCCTTGCCGCACGATGAACCCTGTTTTGCAGGAGCTTTCTGCGCGGCAGGAGGGCAAACTGAAGGTGCTGAAGGTCAATGTAGACAAGAACCCCCGTGCTGCGGAAGCCTATCGCGTACAGGGGATTCCCACCTTGTTACTGTTCAAGGGCGGTAAAATAGTGTGGCGTCAAAGCGGCGCCATGCCTTTGCCTCAGTTGGAGCGTGCGCTGGCGCCCTGGTTGCGGGGATAGAGGGCTGGTTTATACCAATACGGGAGCGGCCGCCAGTGCGCCGGTGCGTTTGGTAAAAGAAGATTCCTGTGGCAGGTGGTAGGGGAGGCTCACGGTAACCACGGTAAGGCCCGGTTCGCTTTCCACGTGCAAGGCGCCTTTGAGCGAGTGTATGATGGGCCGTATGGTACAGAACAGGCGCATTTCCTCTTCCTGCATACCGGGACCGTGGTCGGTTACCTTTACCAGGAGGGTATGGTGGTCGCTGTCCAGCAACGTGTAGATGCGCATATATCCTTTGCCTTGCTGAGATAACACCGCCTGTTGAAAAAGGTGACTCCATATCTGCCTGAGAACTTCGGGTTGGCAGGCGATTTCCGGTGTGCCGGCGTGCAGCAACACATCGAAGACCATATGCCGGGCGGCAGAGATGAAAGGGATAAGCGCGGTTTCTATGGTAGCATTCAGCTGTGCAGTTCCTGCTACAGCGTTCCCGCCATGGTTGTTGGGTTGAGCAAGCGCCTGTGCAGGGCCGGCAGCTGGGGGCGGGAGTGTATTCAGTTCGTCAGGTTTGTGGCAGAGTTGTACTTGCATAACCTTAGGTCTTTGTCGCCACAAGATTAACGCTTCATATTTGCCTGATCTTGTAGGGTGTGTTATCAAATGGTCACCAGTAGCGTGGCTGTGTAATCCATAGGTTAAATTATGCCTTATGCCCGGGGATTTTGCAAGGCTGCAGGCTTTTGGTACGGAAATTGTGAGGAAAGAGACAAAACCGTAATTTGTACGCCCAATTCATTCTGTTATGTTCAAAAGCATTTCTCTGGCAATCTGTGGTCTCCTGATATTTACCAGTACCACGGCTCAAAGTGATCCTAAAGCCAATGAAATCCTGCGCCGCAGCAATGCCAAGGTATCGGCTGCTACGGACATTACCGCCAGCTTCTCCCAGGTCCTGCTGGTGAGCGGGGCTACCCGCAGTTCCAAATCCGGCACGCTGAAAATGAAGCAGAACAAGTTCCGTGTTCAGCTTTCTGACCAGACGCTCATTTGCAACGGCGCCAAGATCTGGCGCGTGTTGCCCGAAGATTCGGAGGTGACAGTATCCACTTATGACGAAGAAGACGGCTTCTCTCCCGAACGCATGTTCAGCATCAGCCAGTCTGAGATGAAAAGCAAATATGAAGGGGTAGAAACCATATCGGGCCAGGTGACAGACAAGATCAGCCTGTTTCCTACCGGGCAGAAGGACTACTGGAAGATAGAAATGTATGTGGTGCAGTCCACTTCGCTGCCTGCCAAGATGGTCATCTTCAACCGCACCGGTTCCCAGGTAGTGTATACCCTGAGTAGTGTGAAGCTTAACGGCGGGTTGGCAGATACCCTGTTCAGCTTCACCAGCGCAGATTGCCCCAACTGCGAGGTGGTGCAGGAGTAAGCGGGCAGCCTGGGCAGAGCGGCTGGGGATAGTCCTTGTACTTATCCACAGCCCTGAGCTACCAAGTAGGCCATATTCGCACGTATGTTTGTGATGAATTATGACCTACAGCGTACTTGCCAAAGAGATCCAGTCCGGGAAGATAGCTCCCGTGTATTTCCTGTATGGCGAAGAACCTTTTTTCATAGATAACCTCTCCAAGTTGCTGGAAGAAAAGGTGCTGGAAGGCGCCGAGCGCAGCTTTAATTTTGATGTGCTCATGGGCCCGGAGATCACCGCCAACCAGCTTATTACGGCGGCACGCAGTTATCCCACATTTGCCCAGCGACGCCTGATCATTGTCAAAGAGGCGCATAACCTGGGCAAAGCCCACCTGGACAAGATAGGGGCCTATATTGAGCAGCCTCTGGCTTCTACCGTGGTGGTTTTTCTCTACAAGAAGAAGAGTCCCGACAAACGCACCCGCTTTGGGAAGGCAGCTCTTACCCATGCGGCTGCCTTTGAGAGCAAGAAGCTGTATGACCATGCCGTGCTGAAGTTTGTGGAAGAGGAAGTTACCCGGCAGGACTATCACATTACTCCCGATGCAGCCTTGCTGTTAAAAGAAGCCCTGGGGAATAACCTCTCGCTCATTCATAATGAGTTGCAGAAGATGTATATTCATCTAAAGGCCAATGGCGCCCGGGATATAGATAAGAACCTCATTTATGAGTTTGTAAATATAGACCGGGAGTTTAATGTATTCGAACTGGTCAATCACCTGGGTGCGCGGGATGCCGCCAGTGCCCATAAAGTGGCCCATTATCTTACGCTGGGCGGCAAGGGACAGAGTGTAACCGGTATGCTGGTGCAGATCTTCAATTACTTCAACGCCCTGGCACTGCTCAAGCAGCAAAAGCTGGAAAGCGATAAAGCGATTGCAGAGGCATTGAACATCAATCCCTTCTTTGCCAAGAACTATAAGTCGGGTATCAAGAACTACAGCCTGCGCCGCATCCGTCATAATATGGCTTCCATACTGGAAGCGGATATGCAGCTAAAAGGCGTTCATAACACTCGCATGAATGAGGCGCATATCCTCAAGACGCTTATTTACCAGATAGTTCAGGAAAGCAGGTAGCGCCTGATGGAAGCTGCTGCTTTCAGCCCCTCGGCCACGGCTGCATTGGTGCCCCTGTCTTGCGGGAACACCTGGCTGAAATTGCTGAGAAAGAGCCCGTTGAAAGGAGACTCCACCTCCGGGATCAGCCGCCGGTAGCGGCCCACCGGCACATGCTGGGCGTTGGGCATGCGAAACACCTGCGCATGGCTCAGCTGGCTGCGGTCAAATTGTGGGAACATCCGCGCCAGGTAACCCAGGTAAAGCTCCAGTATCTCTGCATCCGTACCCTGGAATTGCACATCTGTATGCGGGCGATAAGCCCCCATGTAATAGACCTGCCCTCCATAGCGGCCGTCTTTGACCAGGGCTGTATGGTTAAGAAAGCTCACAAATGGCGCTTGCGGGTCATGGATATTATGCCAGTAGTAGTCGCTCAGTTTTTGAGAAGATTTGAGCACCACAATAACGGCACCCAGATAAGGAATAGTCTTCAGCTGCTGCTGATACACTTCATCCTCTTGCGATAAGAGGTTAGCCAGCACATAACTGGGCAACGTACACAATACTGCGTCAGCAGTTAATACGCCGGTCTCCGTTGCTATCTGCCAGCCGCTGCCTTCCTGGTGGAGGCTTTGTACCGACCGCAATTAGGGATAAAGTGCCGCCAGCCGCTTCAAACTGGAGGAGCGCACTTTCTGCAATAGACTGAAACCCTCCTTCCGGATACCCCAGTATCTCACGTCCGGCACGGGTGGTGCGTGCCCGCGCATTCAGGCGCGCCCATAGCCAGGCCATGTTGACCCCTTCCTTGTAGTGATGAAATTTGGATTGCAGCAACGGTTCAAACAGGAGACGATACATGGGACGCCCCAGCAGCTTGCGCATATAGATACCGGCAGGGTATTTCTCCAGGCCGGCGGGGTCTGCTATCCACCGCAGGTATCCCAGTCCCAGTGCCAGGCGCAAGCGCTGCGCTGTCCTGAGCATAGGCAACCGCAACAGGTCTGTGGGGCGGCTGAGCGGGTATAGCTTTCCCTGCAAGTAGAGCGCCGAACTGCTTTTGTACCATTTGAGGTTCTCGATCAGCCCCAGGTCCTTCAGCCAGTTTTTCAATGCTTTGTCGTGCAGGAAGATATGGTGGTAGCCTTTTTCCAGTGGTACACCGTCCAGTTCAAAGCCCGCCGCCAGCCCTCCGGCAGTAGCCTGCTTTTCTATCAGGGTGACCTGGAAGCCGGCCAGAACCAGTTCCCGTGCGGCAGCCAGGCCGGTGAATCCAGCGCCTAGTATACAAATATGATGACGCTCTCGCATAGAGTGACGGATTAGCAGCCGACAAGATAGACACGCGGATAATGGCAGCAAGATGCCAGTTATGCACACCGGTCACCGTGTGTGGGCAACCTTTAGGCAGGCTGAACTTCCAGTTCTATGCTGAATACTTCCGTAATGGGATTGGCCAGCAGTTTGCGGGCGCTCTCCTCTGCCAGCTGGCGGGCCTCCTCCACGGAAGCGGCCGAGATGTTCAGCCGGATGCGTTTGCCAATACGCACCTCCTGCACACCGGCGAAGCCCAGGTTGTGCAGTCCGCTCAGGGTGGCTTTCCCCTGCGGATCCAGGATGCCGGGGTGGGGGAGTATGTTGATGTATACGGTGTAAACCATGATTACTCGAATGTACGTTTCACTTCCTTGGTAGTGTAGGCCTCTATGAGGTCACCCACCTTGATGTCGTTGAAGTTCTCGATAGAAAGTCCGCATTCAAAGCCCTCTGCCACCTCTTTTACATCATCTTTGAAGCGCTTGAGGGCCAGGATCTTGCCGCCGTAGACCACCACTCCATCGCGAATAAGGCGTATGGGGTTATTGCGGTTGACCTTGCCGTCGATGACCATACAACCGGCCACAGTACCCACTTTGGAGATGCGGAATACATCCCGCACTTCTACCGTACCCATGATCTCTTCCTGGATGTCGGGAGAAAGGAGGCCTTCCATAGCGTCCTTGATCTCATTGATGGCGTTATAGATAACAGAGTACAGGCGGATATCGATCTCTTCCTGCACCGCCAGCTTGCGGGCAGAAGCGCTGGGGCGCACCTGGAAGCCAATGATAATGGCATTGGATGCGGAGGCCAGCAGTACGTCGGATTCCGTGATCTGGCCCACACCCTTCATGACAATATTCACCATGACTTCATCGCGTGAGAGTTTGATGAGCGAATCGGAAAGGGCTTCCACGGAGCCATCCACGTCGCCTTTGACAATGAGGTTGAGTTCGCGGAAATCACCGGCAGCCGCACGGCGTGCGATCTCTTCCAGCGTCATGTGCTTGGTCATGCGGATAGACTGTTCGCGCAGCAGCTGGGCCCGCTTATTGGCCAGTTCCCGTGCCTCGCGGTCAGAACCCATGACAGCGATCTTGTCCCCAGCCTGCGGTACGCCATCCAGGCCCAGTATCTGCACCGGAGTGCTGGGCCCGGCCGTGGTCAGCCGTTTTTCCCGTTCATCCATCATGGCTTTTACCCGGCCGTAATATTGGTTGGCTACCACCACATCCCCCACCTTCAGGGTGCCGGTTTGCACCAGGATGGTGGCCACCACACCCCGGCCTTTGTCCAGCTGGGCTTCTATCACAGTGCCGCGGGCCGGACGGTTGGGGTTTGCTTTCAGTTCCAGCAATTCGGCTTCCAGCAATACCTTCTCCAGCAACAGGTCTATATTGAGACCGGATTTGGCGGAGATCTCCTGGCACTGGTACTTGCCGCCCCAGTCTTCTACCAGGAGGTTCATACCGGCCAGTTGTTCGCGTATCTTTTCCGCGTTTGCCCCGGGCTTGTCTATCTTGTTGATGGCAAAGACCATGGGAACCCCGGCTGCCTGCGCGTGATTGATGGCTTCCCGCGTTTGGGGCATCACCTGGTCATCTGCCGCAATGATGATGATGGCAATATCCGTCACCTGCGCACCCCGTGCACGCATGGCCGTAAAGGCTTCGTGACCGGGTGTATCCAGGAAGGTGATCTTGCGGCCGGCTTCCAGCGTAACTTCATAGGCGCCTATGTGCTGGGTAATGCCGCCGGCTTCCCCGGCAATTACATTGGCTTTGCGGATGTAGTCCAGCAAGGAGGTCTTCCCGTGGTCTACGTGACCCATTACCGTAATGATGGGCGGACGTGCAGACAACAGGCCTTCTTCCTCCTGCTCTTCTTCTACCTCCAGGGCTTCGTCTGCGCTGACAAAGCTTACTTCATAGCCAAATTCCTCGGCCAGCATGGAGATGATATCCTTGTCTATCCGCTGATTGATGGATACGAACAGGCCCAGTTCCATACACTTGGCAATGACCTGGTTCACATTGATGTTCATCAAGGTGGCCAGCTCATTGGCCGTCAGAAACTCGGTTACTTCCAGCACCCGTGCATTTTCCAGCAGCTCCATTTCAGAGGCTTCCCGCTGGGTGGCGTGCTTGTCTCTTTTGTCTCGGCGCACCATCTGACGCTTGCGGCTGGCACCCCTGTTCATGTCAGAGAGTGTTTTGCGGAGCTTATCCCCGGCATCGTTGGGCTGGCCTACTGTGGCGCTACCCATACCCCGTCCTCCGGTGTTGCCAGCCATTGGACGCGCAGCCGTAGTGGCTGGTGTGGCGGCTGGCCCCGTAGCCTTACGCTTGCGTTTGCGCTTGCGCTTATCCGCTTCGCTTTCTTCTTCGCCCTCTTTGGTGGTGGTATAGATAGCCTCGCGTTTCTTGTCTTCCCGTTTTTTCTCGGTGGGCAATTCGATCTTGCCCATAATCTTCAGCCCCTGCAGTTTGGGAGCGTTGTCTTTGGCCCGTATGGTAGAGAGTTCCACCGGCGCTTCCTCCGCAGTTGCGGGGCTAGTGGATGGCTCCGGCTCGGGAGTTGCTTCCGCAACAGGCTCTGGCTGGGGCACAGAGACCTCCGGGGCAGGTTCTTGGGATACGGGTTTATCGGCACTTTTAGCCTTTGCCGGCTCTGTTTGGGCAGGGGCTTTAGGCTTTTCTTTTTCTGTTTCTTTTTTCTTCTTTTTCTCGAACTGGCTGAGGTCTATCTTACCTACTACCTTGGGTCCTGGTTTTTCTTCTGCCGCAGCCGTTTCTGCCGCAGGAGTGATTATTTCCGCTTCGGGTTCTTTCCGGGGCTTGGGCTGGGGGAGCTCGGGCTCCGGTGCCACCGGCTGCGGTGCTTCCGGCGGGGTTTCTTGTTTCAGCAGGTTAGACTTGAGTTCCGAAGCTGTCAGGATGAGTTCTGTTTCCTCAAATTCCCGTTGCTTGGGTTCCTCCAGCACTTTTTTCAGCTCTTTCTGGGAGTCCCGCAGTTGTTCTGCGCGTTCCTTGAGCTTTTTCTCGTCCCCAAACTTGTTGAGCAGCAAGTCATATATGTCAGCCGAAATTTTCTCATTGGGGTTGCTTGCATCTACCTTGAGGTTCTTGGCGCCCAGGAAGTCCACCAGGGTATTCATGCCCACATTGAGCTCTTTGGCTACTTTGAATAGACGATATGTTTTTTTTTCTTCTGACATATATAGGGCAAAGATAGTGCCTTAGTCTTCAAATTCCTGTTGAAGTATCTTTTTAAGTTCCGTAACTACTTCGGGCTCCAGGTCTGCGCGGCGCTCAATTTCCTCGTTGGAGAGGTTGAGTACGCTCTTGGCGGTATCGCAGCCAATGGCTTTGAGCTGATCGATGATCCATTCATCGATCTCATCGGCAAACTCATCCAGGTCCACGTCTTCTTCCTCCATGGGGTCGGCGTCGCGGTAAATATCCAGCTCATAGCCGGTGAGTTTGCTGGCAAGCTTTACGTTTTGCCCGCCTTTACCTATGGCCAGGGATACCTGGTCTGCCTTGAGGTATACGGCAGCATGTTTGCCCGCTTCGTCTATGACGATGTTAGTGATCTTGGCCGGGCTGAGGGCACGGGAGATATACAACTGGGCGTTGCTGGTGTAGTTGATAACGTCTATGTTTTCGTTGCGAAGTTCTCGCACGATACCGTGGATGCGGCTTCCGCGCATACCCACACAGGCGCCCACCGGGTCTATGCGCTCGTCGTAGCTTTCCACGGCTACCTTGGCCCGCTCGCCTGGGTCGCGTACAATGCCTTTGATGGTAATGAGACCGTCATAGATCTCGGGTACTTCCATTTCAAAGAGGCGTTCCAGGAACACAGGTGAAGCGCGGCTGATGATCACACGGGGGGTGCCGTTGCGGTTGGCCACTTCCAGGATGACGGCGCGGATGGTGTCGCCTTTCTTGAAGCGGTCTTTGGGGATCTGCTCCCCTTTGGGCAGGATGAGCTCATTGTCCTCGTGCATAACGAGGATCTCGTTGCGCCATACCTGGTATACCTCGCCCACTACGATCTCGCCGATGAGCTCCTGGTAATGGCTGGATACCAGGGTCTTTTCCAGCTCCTTGATCTTTTGCGCCAGCAACTGCTTGGCAGACAGCACACTGCGGATACCAAATTCGGAGAGATGAACGATCTCGGCCACATCATCGCCTACTTCGTAGTCTTCGTCGATTTTAAGGGCTTCGCTCAGGGGAATCTGGGTGTTCTCGTCTTCGATATCGTTGTCATTAACGATAGTGCGCTCACGAAATACCTGGATATCTCCCTTGTCTACGTTGACAATGAGGTTATAATTCTCATCATGCCCGAAGCGTTTGCGGATCATGGCACGAATGACCTCTTCCAGCACGCTCATGAGCGTGGCACGGTCAATGTTTTTGAAGCGTGAAAATTCGCCCAGGCTTTCTACCAGGTCGCTTCTTTGGTCTACTACAGGAGCTGTTTTGCGTTTCATTGCTAACTAGGCACTATATTCCAGGATAACTTTGGTTTCTACTATCTCGTCCCAGGTGATTGACTGAGGCGTTTGTTTGGGAGGGTGGGGAGACTTGGGGTTGTAGGTTGTAATCACTCCCAGGGTCAGCTGCGTGTCTTCTATGGAAAGCAGTTCGCCTTGCAGATGGCCGCCGTTGAGCAACCGGATGTGCAGCTTGCGCCCCAGGTTCTGTGCATATTGACGGGGCAGCACCAGGGGCTCTCCTATGCCGGGGCTGGCCACTTCCAGTTCGGGCACTGCGGCGTCGCCCAAGCGTGCACCCAGCGCGTCTCTCAGGCCACGGTTGATCTGCGCACATTCTCCCAGCGTGATGCCTGCATCGGTGTCTACCGAAAGGCTAAGCCTGGTTTCCAGGGAACCGCTCATGGACACGAGAAATGCGTCCGGGTGAATTTCCGGCAATATTTCTGTGATGAGGTGCTTAACGCTTTCCATAGTATGCAAAAAAGGAGAGTTCCCCCCTCCTTTTCGTTTTCATGTTGCAAAATTAGTAAATAAATCCATGCTGCCAAATATGCAGGAAAAGGTTAGATAAACCCTGCCGGACTATAGGGCGTCTTTGTGCAGGGCAGATCAGCCTTCCAGCGCCTGCAGGCGCCCTTCGGATTCTGTGAAGGCGCCCCAGAAGGGAAGCTGGTTGCGCTGCCGGGTATAGTCTACAAAGCGGCTGTCGTGATGTGTGCGCAGGGTATAGGCTTTGTCTGCCTGGCCGGTGAGCAGCAGTAGCAGCTCCATAGCTTCGCGGATGGGTTGCCGGCCGGAGGCATTGCCCGTTATGTATTCTGCCAGCCCTTTGTCGGCAACAAACTGGCGAAAAACGGGGGCTGACGGCCTGTTGACCAGTATGCGCAAGCCGCAGAGCGCGGCCATGCTCAGGTCTATGGTGTCGTCATACATGCAGGTCAGTTCGGAGGTCTTACACTGCAGTTGCTGGGCCAGGTGTTTCACGGCACTGGCTTTGTTTGCCATGCGGAAGTAGACTGCGCTGTAGTGGTCTCTGCGGGTGAGGGTGAGCGCAGAACTGTTCTGCTGACCGGAAATTATGGCGACCGGCAATACCTGTCCTGTTTGCAGCCATACTGCAAAACGCAGGATATTAATACCGGCCGTATCGGCTTCATTGAAGGTACTGGGCAGTCCTTCTCCTTTGCTGCCGTCGTTAAATACCCCGTCCCAGTCAAAAACCAGGGCGCGGGTTTTGTCCAGGCGCTGGGTTATCTCGCTTACCGGCGCTACAAACCGGCCGCCAAGCGCTTCGAACAGGCCAATGGCTTTTTCGAGCATCTGCATGGTTTAGCCCCCGATAAGGCCTTCCCGCACAAAGTCCTGGATATCCAGGATGCCGGCTACCTGGGTGCCTTCCAGCACGATCAGGTTGTCTACCTTGTGCTGTTTGAAGGCATTGACGGCTTCATACAGCAGGCTGTCGGCATCTACCGTGATGGGCGCTTTGTAGGTAAAATCTGCCATGCGGGCATCCAGTACGGCTTTGCCTTTTTCGCGCAGCTGCCGGCGGATGTCGCCGTCTGTAAAGATACCTTTAAGGGCAGTGCCTTCCATCACGGCCACGGCGCCCATGCCGCTTTCTGTCATTTGCAGCAGGGCATCCTGTATAGTAGCCTGGAGGCTTACCTGCGGGTTCTTGGCGGTGAGGATACCGCGTACGGTCTGGGTCATGAGGCGGGTATGCTCTTCGAACTGGGAGGTGCCCAGGTCTGTAAGCACATTACTGCACAATGCGCGCATCACGCCCCAGGGAGCCGTGACGGCGTGTGCCCCCACTTTAATGGCCATGCGCACGTGCTCGGCATGGCGCACACTGCTGACCATCACCTTGCTGTTATACCCATAGCGGTCGATGGCGTCCACGCAATCCTCGTACAGGGCAAAGGCATCATGCCCCTGGTCATGCAGGCGGCCAGCGAGCGGGCAGATGTAGGTGGCCCCGGCGTTCATTGCCATATATGCCTGGTTCAGGGTATATACCAGGTGGATATTCACCAGGTGGC
>JAHBTG010000045.1 GCA_019638695.1 Bacteroidota bacterium
AGGAGGGGGACCCTCAGGGTAGCGGGGGCTACCGGAATGGAATTTTGGGGGGATGGGGTGGGGGCGACCGGGGAAATTGCCTGCAAGTTGTCGAACGCAGGAGCCCGGTTGGGTGTTAAGCTGCCAGGCCTGGAATTGTGCCTGCACCGGGTACGGTGTTTTTTGCCAAATTTGCAGTATCAATCTAGCACCTCTCTCATGATAGAGCTTCCTATAGTAACCGGTATCCCGCGCGATCAGGTGGAGAAACGTCCCGACTGGCTGCGGGTGCGTCTGCCGCATGGCGAAAGCTACCGCAATGTGCGGTCTATCATCAGCGACCACAAGTTGCATACGGTGTGCGAGAGCGCCCGCTGTCCCAATATGGGGGAGTGCTGGGGGGAAGGTACGGCCACGTTTATGATACTGGGCAATGTGTGTACCCGGGGCTGTTCGTTCTGCGCCGTGGCTACGGGACGTCCTACGGAGTTTGATGAGGAAGAGCCTTTCCGGGTGGCCGAGGCCGTGCGGCTGATGGGCATCAAACATGCGGTGATCACCAGTGTCAACCGGGATGAACTGAAGGATGGGGGCGCCTCCGTGTGGGCGGGCACCGTCCGAGAGGTGTTCCGGCAAAACCCGGGCGTGACGATGGAGACGCTGATCCCGGACTTCAAGGCCCGGTGGGAGGCGCTGGAACTTGTCTTGGCAGAGCGGCCCAATGTGGTGAGCCACAATATGGAGACCGTTAAGCGGCTGTACCGCCGGGTGCGCCCGCAGGCCAAGTATGAGCGCAGCCTGGAGCAGATCCGCCGCACCAAGGATTTTGGCCTGCGTACCAAGAGCGGCATTATGGTGGGACTGGGCGAAACCCCGGAGGAAGTGTATGAGATCATGGATGACCTCGTCTCGGCCGGCTGCGATGTGCTGACCCTGGGCCAGTACCTGCAGCCTACGCAGATGCACCTGCCGGTGGAGGCGTTCATTACGCCCGAGATGTTTGCCCATTATAAGGCTGTGGGCCTGGAAAAAGGATTCAAATACGTAGAAAGCGGTCCGCTGGTGCGCAGCAGCTACCATAGCGAGCGGCATTTGGGGTAGGGTGCCTGCGCCGGGGCGCAGAACATCTGTGCCAGTTTTTGCGTACATTAGCAGGGCTGGATTCAAAAAGTCTGTATGAGATCTGTAACCGTATATATGCCTGAAGAGCGGTTTTCGTTCTTTCTGGAGCTGATGAGCCAGATGGGCTTTGAGGCGATTCCTGATCAGGAAGTTTCTGAGGATACGCCTGTTCCTCAGGGAGCCCAGCAACTGGTCCGGGAGCGCATGGCTGCATTGGAGGAGTCCCGATGTTTGCCCTGGAAAACGGTGTATGCCCAGCTTAAAGCCCGGCGAAGTGGCATTTGAATTGATTATCGAAGAACATGTTTATGAGGATGTTCTGAAAGTTGCG
This sequence comes from Bacteroidota bacterium, assembly GCA_019638695.1. Lineage (GTDB taxonomy): Bacteria > Bacteroidota > Bacteroidia > J057 > JAJTIE01 > JAHBTG01. Next base: position 1,433 of record JAHBTG010000045.1, read on the forward strand.
GAGTATTACGATGACAAGGTACAGGGGCTGGGAGAAAGGTTTGAAGAGACCCTGAATGCGAGTTTAGAGTTATTGAGCAGGCATCCCTTTTTTGCAGTGCGTTATGATGCCATTCGTTGTTACCATCTTCCTTTCTTCCCTTATACCGTTCATTACCATGTGGATGAGGCAGGCCGCCGGGTAATTGTGCTGGCGGTTTTGCATCGGCACAAGAATCCTGACGAAAATTGGCTTTGGGATAAGAACTGACCGTTTGGGATATCTTTGAATGGTCACAACAGCGCTGCCTAACTATATGCATTCCTGCATGACGGTTGCGGTGTAACTTTGCCGCATGCAACTCTCCGCTTTCCTGGCCAGGCGCATGGCCCTCAGCAGCGGCCGGCAGCTGAGCCGCCTCACGGTACTGATGGCTACCGGCAGCATTGCGCTGGGGATCGCCGTCATGCTTATCAGTGTTAGTGTAGTGGGGGGCTTCCGGCAGGAGATCGTGCACAAGCTGGCGGGTTTCAGCGGCGATATCCGCATCACCGGTTATATGGCCAGCGCCGATGACAGTCTTCATGCCTTGCTGCGTACCGACAGCCTGGTGGCGGCATTGCCCGCCCGTTTCCCCCAGATCACCCATATTCACCCCTACCTGGAGAAAGACGCCATTCTCAAGAGTCCTGCGGGGCTGGAGGGCATCCGGGCCTATGGGGTGGATGCCGGGTGGGACAGTACCTTCTTTGCCGAGGCTTTGCAGGAAGGACGCCTGCCCTGTTTCCCGGCCGGGGGGTATGGCACGGAAGTGGTCATCAGCCGCAAGCAGGCACAGCGGTTGCAGACCAGGGTGGGGGAGCCCCTGCGTATCTTCTTTGAGCAGTCGGAGAAGATACGCAGCCGCAAGGTGACGGTGACGGGCATCTATGAGACGGGCATGGCCGAGCTGGACCAGGCGGTGGTGGTTTGTCACCTGGGCCTTTTGCAGCGCATCATGGGACTGGCCCCTGCCCAGGTGCAGGGATTCCAGGTGCGGCTGGCGGCCGGTACGGATGCGCCTGCCCTGGCAGAACAGCTGAGCCCGGCGATCGCTTACAACCAACAGGCGCAGGCGCTGCAGGTCTTGTTTGCCGAGCTGTTCCAGTGGCTGGATCTGCAGAACCTCAATGTGGCTATTATCATAGGGCTCATGGTCTTTGTGTCTGTGCTCAATATGAGCGCCGCCGTGGTTATCCTGGTGACGGAACGCACGGGTACCATCGGTCTGCTCAAGGCTTTGGGCGCGACAGGCCGGCAGGTGCAGGGGGTCTTCCTGCGGGCGGCGGGGCGCCTGCTGCTGCGCGGCATGGTACTGGGCAATGGTATGGCTTTGCTGCTGCTGCTGATCCAGCAGCAGACCGGATGGCTTACGCTGGATAGTGAGAGTTACTTTGTCAAAGCCGTTCCGGTGAGCTGGCCCTGGCTCAGCTGGCTGCTGCTGAACCTGGCCACGGCGGCCGTGACCCTGCTGGCGATGCTGCTGCCGGTGCGGGTGGTGAACGGGGTGCGAATTGTTCGGGCGTTGAGATTTCGTTAGTAATTTATACTCAATCTAAATAAACAAATATGTTGGCAAAATCAATAGGATTTGGGTCATTATTTGGTAATTAATCTAAAAAAATGCCTCATATTTTTTATTCTGATATTCTTTTCATGTGTTCGGAAACAATAGTTTTGTCTCAGGGCAATATGCCGATTTCTCCTGGCCGGTATTTGCCCTTGCCACAGTTTGAAATGTCAGGTTTCGCTTTAATTTTGCCCGCATCATCTAACACTGCTGTATGATTTACCGTAGTCTAGCGCTTCTTCTATTTATGTTGTCTGCTTTTCCTGTGCTTCGTGCGCAGGAGGGGGAGGCTATCTTTAAGCAAAACTGCTATACCTGTCACCGTTTTGACCGGGACCTCACCGGGCCGAACCTGACCGGGGTGATAGACCGCTGGGGAGGGGATGAGGCAGAGATGCTTGCATTCATTAAAAATCCTAAAGGGTATGCCGACGGCGGCCAGAAACACTCTGCCCGTGTTCATGAGCTTTTTGGCAAATACAAGCAGTGGATGACCCCCCATGCTTTCCTGGGTGATGACAAGATCAAAGCCGTCATTACTTATATCAAGGATTACAAAGCCCCTGCGGCCGCTGCTGACGGCGCTCCTGCAACGGAAGGCGCTGCTGCTGAGAAAGGCGCGGGTATCAGTGAAGACGCACTGCTCTATGGCCTTATCATGCTGGTAGGGTTGCTGGTGGTGGTTTCCCTGGTGCTGATCATTGTGATCGCTGCTGTGCTGAGCGCCATTCGCGCCAAAGAACGCGGAGATAAATTTACTTATGCTACGCTCAAAGACAGCGCTGTCAATATCTTCAAGAGCAAGTTCGTCCTCACCATCCTGGCGCTGGTCATCATAGGCGGCGTGCTGGACAAAGGATATGACTTTGCCGCCCATATCGGCTTCCGCGACGGGTACCAGCCGGTGCAGCCCATTGCCTTCAGTCACAAGCTGCATGCCGGCCAGTACAAGATCAACTGCGAATACTGCCATACGGGTGTCAGCAAGGGCAAGAGCGCTACCATTCCTTCCACCAACATCTGTATGAACTGCCACTCCACCATCAAGGAAGGTCCGCAGCACGGCCCCAACGAGATTGCCAAAGTGGTCGGTGCACATGAAAAAGGCGAAGCTATTGAGTGGGTGCGCATCCACAACCTGCCGGACCTGGTGTATTTCAGCCACCAGCAGCACGTGAAGGTGGCCGGGCTGGAATGCCAGACCTGCCACGGGCCCATTGAAGAGATGGAAGAGGTTTACCAATACAGCCGCCTGACAATGGCCTGGTGTGTAAACTGCCACCGCGAGCGCAAGATAGACCTCAACAGCAACCCCTACTACCATTCGGTATTCAAACAGGTTCGCGAAGACTGGAACGCCGGCAAAATTGATTCTGTGAGCGTAGCTCGTCTGGGCGGACTCGATTGCGCCAAATGCCATTATTAATAGCTAAGACATTCCTGCCTCTATGAAAAGCAAGAAATATTGGACCCAAAAGGAGGATCTGCTCGACGATCCCAAGTTCCGCGAGCAGCAGCAAAAGGAGTTTGCAGAAGATCCTTTTGAAGCGATGCTTCAGGATAATGGCAACAGCTCCCGCCGGGATTTCCTTCGTGTATTTGGCTTCACCCTGGGAGCGTCTGCCGTGCTGGCCGCCTGTTCCAAAACACCTGTGAAGTATGCGTTGCCCTATACCAACAAGCCCGCGGATGTCAATCCCAGCGTGCCCAATTACTATGCTTCCACTTTCTATGACGGCAGCGAGTATAGCAGCGTACTGGTAAAAGTGCGCGAGGGTCGTCCCATTTTCGTAGAAACCAATCCTTCCAGCAGTGTGACCGGTGGGGGCCTCAGCGCCCGCGGCGCCGCCTCTGTGCTGGACCTGTATGACGGTTTTCGCCTTAAGGCGCCCGTAGGAGCCTTTAAGACCTGGGATGACTCCCTCAGCGGCCTGTCCAGGACCCTTAAAAGTATCTCTGAGAAAGGCGGTAACATCCGTATTGTCACCGGGACGGTGCTGAGCCCCAGCACCCGCCAGCTGATCGGCGAGTTTGCCGATGCTTACAAAGGCACCCGACATGTTACTTATGAAGCGGCCTCTGCCAGCGGTATTCTCCTGGCACACGAGGCAGAGTTTGGTAAGCGTGCCCTGCCCCGCTACCATTTTGACAAAGCTCAGGTAATCGTGGGTTTTAATGCCGATTTTCTGGGTACCTGGGTCTCTCCCGTAGAGTTTACCAAGCAGTATGTTACCAACCGCGCGCCTTCCAAGGATAACCCGAAGATGAGCCGTCACATCCAGGTGGAAAGCATGATGAGCCTTACCGGGGCCAATGCCGATGACCGCCTGCCGATGAAGGCCAGCATGGAAGGGGCGCATATCCTGGAACTGCATGATCATATTGCCCGCAAGGCAGGCGCGGCCGTTTTTGGCGGCGGCAAAGAGCTCCCCGGCAATTACCTGGCTAAGCTGGCCACCGAACTGTGGGCTGCCCAGGGCAAATCCCTGGTGGTATCGGGCAGTAATGACCCCCAGGTGCAGCGCCTGGTGGTGGCCATCAACCGCATGCTGCAGAACTATGGCCAGACGCTCAACATCAATACACCCTCTTACCTGCGCCAGGGTGTAGATAAGGAGTTTCAGGAACTGGTGCGCGAGATGGAGACCGGCAAGGTAGATGCGGTATTCTTCTACGATTGTAACCCGGCCTATAGCTACAGCCTGCCCGTTCAGTTTGAGAATGCCCTGAAAAAAGTGCCGCATTCCGTAGCTTTTGTCACTGCCGAGACGGAAACCAGCCGCCTGTGCAAGGCCGCCCTCCCCGTCAACCACTGGCTGGAAAGCTGGGGAGACGCGCAGCCGCATGCCGGCCACTACAGCCTGATACAACCTTGTATCAGTACCCTCTATGATACCCGCCAGTTCCAGGATATCCTGCTGGCATTGGTGGGCAGGGAACAGAACTATTATGGCTACCTGCAGCAGTATTGGAAAACCACCCTGTTTGCTACGCAAAAAGAGTTCGCTTCTGCAGATAAATTCTGGGTGAAGGCGCTGGAGCGCGGTGTCTATGAAATAGGCCGTCCGCTGGCAGCCGAGGCTGCGGCAGAAGTAGTGGTTGCCCCCGTTGAAGAAAAAGTAACTCCTGTTGCCGCCGCCGATAAGGCCCCCGATAACAGCAGCCTGCGTGAAGTAGCGGCCACTGTGGCCGCCCGTTATGCCGGGCGCGGAGGCGATACCGACCTGTATCTCTATGAGAAGGTGGGTATGGGCACCGGCAGCCAGGCCAATATTCCCTGGCTCCAGGAGATGCCGGATCCTATCACCCGCGCTACGTGGGATAACTATGCCTGTGTTTCCTACAAGATAGCCAAGGACCTGGCGCTTGAAACCGGGGATGTGGTGCGTATCGAAGGCAAAGGCTTCAATGAGACCCTGCCGGTGATCGTACAACCCGGTGTGCAGGCAGAGACCGTGGCTGTGGCCGTAGGCTATGGCCGCAAGGTGGTGGGCAAGGCCGGTATGAATATCGGTAAGAACGCCTATCCTGCCGGGCAGGTGGTAGCCGACAGCTTCCTCGGCTTTGCGACAGGCGTTAAGATCTCCAAGGTGGAAGGCGAAACCTATCCGCTGGCGATCACCCAGACGCATGGCACCGTAATGGACCGCCCCATCATCCGCGAGACTACGCTTGGCAACTTCTTGGAATACACCAAAGAGTTGCAGCATGAGCGCGCCGTACTCAAGCAGCATGCCGTCAACCTGTATCCGCTGCATGAGCGCGCCGGTCATAACTGGGCCATGGCCATTGACCTGAACAAGTGTACCGGCTGCGGTGCCTGCGTGGTAAACTGCCAGAGCGAGAATAATATTCCGGTCGTCGGCAAAGACGAGATCCGTCGTGGCCGGGAACTGCACTGGATGCGTATCGACCGCTACTATAGTGCCGATGCGAATGACCCGGAACTGGCGCAGGAGAACCCCGAGGTGGTATTCCAGCCCATGATGTGTCAGCACTGCGACAACGCTCCCTGCGAGAACGTATGCCCCGTACTGGCTACCGTGCACAGCAGCGAGGGCTTGAACCAGCAGGCTTATAACCGTTGCTTCGGCACCCGTTATTGCGCCAACAACTGCCCTTACAAAGTACGCCGTTTCAACTGGCTGGACTATACCGAGCCCAAGAACTTCGTCTATAACCCGGTGGATAACATCGGCCGTATGGTATTGAACCCCGATGTTACCGTTCGTGCACGCGGCGTGATGGAGAAGTGCTCGTTCTGCGTGCAGCGCCTCCAGGCGGGCAAACTGGCCGCCAAGGCAGATGGCCGCAAACTGCAGGATAGCGATATCCAGACGGCTTGCTCCAAGAACTGTCCTGCCGGCGCTATTGTCTTTGGCGACGTGAACGACCCGGATAGCGCTATTAGCAAATACTACAACGATGAGCGCACCTATTTTGTTCTGGAGGAACTGAAGGTGCTGCCCTCTGTAGCCTATAAAGTGAAGGTGCGTAACAAAGTAAAAGAAGAAACCGCTAAAGCGTAATTCGATATGTTTGATTCCCCCATACGCGAACCCCTCGTTACCGGTAAGAAGACCTACGGGCAGGTAACCGAGGACATCTGCCGGCCCATTCATACCAAACCCAGTAAAGAATGGCTGGCCGGCTTTGGGCTTTCCTCTGCCATTGCGGGCCTCTTTGTACTGGCGGTGGCCTATACCTTTATCACGGGTATTGGTGCCTGGGGCCTGAACAAGACCGTCGGTTGGGCTTTTGACATTACCAACTTCGTATTCTGGATCGGTATCGGCCACGCAGGCACGCTGATCTCGGCCATCCTCCTGCTGTTCCGCCAGAAATGGCGCACCGGTGTGAACCGCGCTGCAGAAGCGATGACCATCTTTGCGGTAATCATTGCCTTGCAGTTCCCGCTCATTCACATGGGCCGCCCCTGGCTGGCCTACTGGATCTTCCCGCTGCCCAACTTCCACGGGCCGCTGTGGGTAAACTTCAATTCCCCGCTCTTGTGGGACGTATTTGCCATCTCTACCTACTTCACGGTTTCCCTGCTGTTCTGGTACATCGGCCTCATCCCGGACTTTGCCACCGTGCGGGACCGCATCAAGGGAAAAGCCGCCAAGGCCGCTTACACTGCTGCCAGCTTTGGCTGGGTGGGCAGTGCCAAGAACTGGCAGCGCTTTGAATCGGTGTCTCTCATCCTCGCCGGTGTGGCCACCCCCCTGGTACTTTCCGTGCATACCATTGTATCCTTTGACTTTGCCACTTCGGTGATTCCCGGCTGGCACACCACCATCTTCCCCCCCTATTTTGTGGCGGGCGCCATTTTCTCCGGTTTCGGCATGGTACTGACCCTTATGGTGGTCACCCGCAAGGTGCTGAGCCTGGAAGATTACATCACTATCGGTCACCTGGAGGCTATGGCCAAGGTATTGCTGGCTACCGGTATGATGGTGGGCCTGGCTTATGGTACGGAGATGTTTATCGCTTTCTACAGCGGCAACATGTATGAGAAATATGCCTTTGCCAACCGCGCCTTTGGCCCTTACTGGTGGAGCTACTGGATCATGGTGAGCTGCAACGTACTTACGCCCCAGCTGTTCTGGTTCAAAAGTATCCGCCGCAATCCCACCGTTATCTTCATCATGTCCCTTTTTGTGAACGTGGGTATGTGGTTCGAACGCTTTGTGATCATCGTCACCTCGCTGCACCGGGACTTCCTGCCTTCCAGCTGGATCATGTATACGCCCAGCATCACGGAGGGAGCTATCATGCTGGGTACTTTCGGTGTATTCTTTACCCTGTTCCTGCTCTTCATCCGCACTTTCCCCGTCATTGCCATTGCCGAGGTCAAGAGCGTTATGAAGTCTGCTTCAGATACCTATCGTTCCCAGGACGAGCACCCCGCTACCATTGACTGGCAGCAGCAGCCCGTTCCGGTCACTCAAGAAAATCATCATCCTGCCCACGCCTAATTTGCACATTGACTTATGGCTAAGCGTAAACAGAATTTCATCATAGGCGTTTATGACGACGATGACAAGCTGCTGCATGCGGTGGAGCATGTGCAGCACAAGGGCATTGCCATAAACGATTGTTTCACCCCTTTTCCCGTGCATGGGCTGGATCATGCGCTGGGCCTCAAGGAATCCCGTCTGCCATCTGCAGGGTTCATCTTCGGTGCTATTGGTACCGTGACGGCGCTGAGCATGATGACCTATATGTATACCCTGGACTGGCAGGTAGATATCGGTGGCAAGGCGCATTTCCCTTTCCCCAGCTTTATCCCGGTGACTTTTGAGCTCACCGTACTGTTCTGCTCTGTGGGTATGGTCCTCACTTACCTGTATGTCAATCGCCTGTCTCCTGCGCAGAAGCCCGAGCTGTGCGATCCCCGTCAGACGGACGACCGCTTTGTCATCCGCATAGAGGCTTCCGAAGATCCCGCCGTTAATCAATCCATTCACCACGCTCTTAAGGAAAGCGGTGCATTGGAGGTGCGTGAACAAGAAATGACTGTACGAGTATGAAATACCTAGTAGCCCTCTCACTCCTGTTTGCCGTAGTGGGTTGCCGCGATAGCCGCAAGCCCGGCATAGAGTATGCGCCTCAGATGTATACGTCTATCCCCTATGAGCCCTATAGCCAGGTGGCCTACAATGCCAATACCAAGGATGGCCGTAACGTGATGATGCCGGTAGCCGGCACTGTGGCGCGCGGCAAGGAAGCTTATTATTATCCCTATCCGGCTACGGATGAGGGGTATCAGGCTGCCGGTACGGAGCTGAAGAACCCGCTGGAGCCCACCGCCGAGGTACTGGCCGCAGGCAAGAAACTGTACAATGTACAGTGTGTGCATTGCCACGGCGAGAAGGGCGACGGCCAGGGTACGCTCAATACCAGCAAGTCTTATGAAGGGATTGTGCCGGACTACAAGGTGCGGCTCCCAACCATCAATGCGGGCAAGGCCTTTCATACCATTACGCATGGCAAAGGCGCAATGGGGGCTCATGCCTATGCCCTGTCTCCCGCTGAACGCTGGCAGCTTGTCACCTATATCTATTCTCTGATTGCAGATGCACCTCCTGCCCAAGCCGGAGCGCCTGCCGCTGCTGCGGAAGAGAAAAAATAAACCTGCTACCAACTATTCCGAAAACCTTATCCTCTCAATACAATGGGTCACGGTCATCCCACTCATTTCAAGCCTGTAGAATACTATCGCTTCAACGATAAGGGCAAAAAGATCACGCTGGGCATCCTGGTGCTGGGTATCGTATTGCTGGTACTGGGGCTTGTCCTCGCTGCCGGTAAAGATTATTCTGCGCACCCCGGTGCGGGCCATGACGGACATCACTCTTCCGTACAGGTACCTGCTAAAACGGTATCTGCGCATGAAGAAGAAGCCGCCAAAGCGGGCCATGATACGCATCATAACAAGGACACCCACCAGGCAGAGGCGCATGTAGCCCATGCACACGGCAACTGGGGCGGGCATTACCCCCTGACCAACGAACCCACACTGCTGGAGCGCGTCTTTTCCAGTGTGCTGGTTAATAGCTTCATGTTCACAGGCATCTCGCTGCTGGCCCTGTTTTTCATTGCCGTACACAATGTAGCGCACGGCGGCTGGTTCGTCCAGTTCATCCGCATTTGCGAAGCGATGGGCGGCTGGCTGTTCATCGGTCCCGTGCTGTTGCTGGTCACTTTCTTTGTAGCCGGCCCGGAGATGTATCTCTGGCTGCAGAAAGACCTCCTGAATGATCCCGAAGTATTACACCTGCTGCACGAGAAAGAAGGCTACCTCAACAAGGGATTCTTCCTGGCGCGCCAGATCGCTGTCTTTGTCCTGTGGATAGTACTGTTCCTGATGCTGCGCAAAAGCAGCCGCAAGGAAGACCTGGAAGGCGGTTTCAAACTATATGACAAACGTGTGGGGTTGTCGGCCGTGTTTATCCTCCTGTTTGCCTTCAGTTATTCCATGGCCAGCTGGGACTGGCTGATGAGTATTGAGTCTACCTGGTTCTCTACCATGTTCGGCGTCCATGCTTTTGCCAGCGCCTGGGTATCGGCCATTGCCATTCTCATTCTCATTACGGTTTTCCTCAGGAATGCCGGCTATCTTCCCCATGTATCCTCCGGGTTGATGCATGACCTGGGCAAATACCTGTTCGGTTTCAGCGTATTCTGGACCTATATCTGGTTCTCCCAGTTCCTGCTGATCTGGTATGCCAACATTCCCGAAGAAGGTATCTATTTCTACAACCGCCTGGCAGACTACCCGTTCACCTTTGGGCTGCTGCTGATCCTGAACTTTATTACCCCCTTCCTGGCTCTTATGACCAACTCCAGCAAGCGCAACTACAATACGCTGGCTGCGGTGGCGGTGATTGTGCTGCTGGGCCACTGGCTGGACTTCTACCAAATGGTAATCCCCGGCGCGCTGGGCCCCTTCGGAGAAGTGGGCTTCCTGGAGCTGGGCATGTTCGTCACTTTCCTGGGTGCGTTCCTGTTCCTCACCGGTACCATGCTGGCCAAGGCGCCGCTGATCCCCAAGAAACACCCCTACCTGGAGGAATCCCTGGGACATACCTACGATATCTAGGAGAAGACAGTTCTCTTACTTCATTAAAGCAACTGAAACCTCCAGGTACTCAGTTGCTTTTTTGTTGTACCTTGAGGCAATTGTAAAACTATAGGTTGTATGAAGATATTCCGGGGCAAATACCTGGGGATTTGGACAGGTTGGGTTGCCACTTTACTTGCGATATCCACTGCTTGTCAGCAGGGGACGGACCGTGAACATACCAGTGAGCCAGGTAAACCCTACGGACTGGAATTGCTATCTGTAGACATTGGTACTTGTTCAGATGACAAACCTCAAGATGATAGCTCACGCATCGTAACTATTCAACGAACCGAAAACCGGTTGGTGGTGCAAACACTGATCTCTGAAAACTGCTGTGGACATTGGGTGGGAGATTACCGTATTGAGCAGGACAGTATACTGGTGCTTCGTTATCAGGAGCGTCCCGGGTCAGAACCGTGTAAATGCTTGTGCTGCTTTGGCATTACCTATACTTTTAAGCTGCTGCCCGAATTTACACCCGGCAAGATTCGCTGGGTGCAGATGAGGGAAGCGAAAAGACGCATTGCCGACAGTTAGAGACAGGAACCATTTGAGTATCAGGTTGAATGGCTTTGCCGATGACGCCAAGGGCCGGTAGTATATAGGGTTTGCTTTGTGCTGGATATCCTGTTTGAGGGGGAGCTTGGCAAAAGCATGTAAAGGCCACAGGTTTCTGTATTTTTGCGCATTATATTTAATCTATAACCCCACCCCCCATGCGGATTTCGCTCAACTGGATACAGGAATTTTTACCTACAGAGCTTGACCCTCAGCGCATAGCCGAGCTATTGACGGATATCGGGCTGGAGGTGGAGGCCATAGAGCATACTGAAGCGATACCCGGCGGGCTGGCAGGCGTGGTCGTAGCCCATGTGCTGTCTGTGCGGCCGCACCCCAATGCAGATAAGCTCCGCATTTGCGAGGTGGATGCCGGTGCTGAGGCCCCTTTACAGATCGTTTGTGGCGCTGCCAACGTAGCTGCCGGGCAGAAGGTAGCATTGGCTACCATAGGGGCAACCTTGTATCCTGCCGGCGGAGAGCCGTTTACCATTAAAAAATCCAAAATAAGAGGAGAAGAATCCTTTGGGATGATCTGCGCCGAGGACGAACTGGGGTTGGGCGCCGGGCATGAAGGCATCCTGGTGCTGGACGGACACCTGGCGGTAGGTACACCCCTCGCGCAGGCGCTGAGCCTGCAGGGAGAAGTGGTCTTTGAGATCGGCCTCACGCCCAACCGCACGGATGCCATGGGGCATTATGGGGTGGCTGTGGACCTAGGGGCTGCTTTGCGCCGGGAGGCCCGCTCTCCGGAAGTCCCTGCACTGGCGTCCGCCTTCCCTTGTCCCCTCAAGGTGCGTGTGGAAGATACCGACCGCTGCCCCAGGTATAGCGGGGTGGTGATCCGTAATATCAGGGTGGGGGAAAGCCCGGAATGGCTGAAGAAACGACTGGCTGCTATGGGCGCCAAGTCTATCAATAACGTGGTGGATGTCACCAACTATGTGCTGTATGAATACGGCCACCCCCTGCACGCGTTTGACCTGTCTGCTTTTCCCGGCGGAGAACTGGTGGTGAAAACTGCGACGGCCGGCACTGCTTTTACCACACTGGATGGCCAGGTACACCAGTTGATGGATACCGATCTCCTGATCACTAACGGCAAAGACCCGCTTTGCCTGGGTGGGGTGATGGGAGGACTGTCTTCCGGTACCACATTCCAAACCACTAGTATATTCCTCGAATGTGCGGCCTTTGCCCCGGATACCGTGCGCAAGACCAGCAAGCAGCACCAGGTATTTTCAGAAAGCGCCTATCGCTTTGCGCGGGGTGTAGACCCCGGGCGGGTGCCACAGGTGTTGCAGCGTGCTGCCGCACTTATCTGCGAACTTGCCGGGGGGGAGGTCTCTGAGGTGGTAGACCTGTATCCCCGTCCGGATGAGCGGCCGGCAGTGACCCTGCACTTTGAGAAACTGAACCAGCTGGCCGGGGCAGAGCTGCCCCGTGAGGAGGTAGAACAGATCCTCCACCTGCTGGGATTCCATTTTGTACAAAAGAACCGCCAGTACCTGGTATTGCAGGTGCCCGGCAGCCGCAGGGATGTATACCGCTTTCAGGATGTGGCGGAGGAAGTGCTGCGCATCTATGGCCTCAACAACATTGCCCTGCCGGAGAAGCTGAATGCCGCACCTGTGCAGCATACGGCCACCGCAGCCCGCTACCATTTGCAGCAGCGTGTAGCCGACGGGCTGGCTGCCGTGGGGTACCGGGAGATTCGCACCAATTCGCTGGGCCCGGCAACTGCTGCCGGTGAGGATGCCCTGCAAACCCGCAATCCTCTCAGTGAAGAGGTCTCCGTATTGCGTACCAGCCTGCTGCCGTCCGGGCTGGAGGTCATTGCCCATAACCTGAACCGCCAGCAGAATGACCTGTGCCTGTATGAGTTTGGGCGCACCTATCACCTGGCCGGCGGACAGCCGCTGGAACAACGCCGCCTGGCTTTGTTCCAGACCGGGCAGGATACGCCCGACCATTGGCTGGTCAAAGCCCGGGAGGCAGGTATCTTTTCCCTGCGCAGGGAACTGAACCGTTTGCAGGAATGGCTGGGCCTCAGCCTGCAAACCCAGGAACTGAAGGATGATCCCCAGCTGGCGTATGGGCTGGCGCTGGTCCAGGGCAAGCGTGTGTGGGCACGTATCGGCAGGGTGAAACCCGAACTGTGCAAGGCCGCCGGTATCTCGGAGGCTGTATACTGGGCTGATGTGGACTGGCAGTTCTCACTGGAGAATTGGGAGAAGGCCCGGACCACCTACCGCGAATTGCCTCGTTTCCCTGCCGTGCGCCGCGACCTGAGTATGCTGGTGCAGCCGGGTATTACGTTTGCCCATATCGCGCATACGGTGCAGAAATGCGATAACCGCCGGGTGCAGCAGGTAGAACTCTTTGACGTGTACCGCCCCAAAGATGACGCAGAAACCAGCTATGCTATCAGCATCACCCTGCAGGATGCCGAACAGACCCTGACGGATGCCCAGCTTCAGTCCTTTATGGAACAGGCCATTCAGCAACTGGAAGCTACCGGCAAGGTGACCATCCGCCGATGAGGAGATGGGTGTGGCCTTTGCTGGTATTGCCAGGTCTCGGACTGCTCTGGGGGTTACAGCTATGGGTGCCCCAGGCCCGCCATCCCGATGACAGCTTTCTGTTTGCCTTGCACCAGCCGGTAAAGGAGCAGGGGCTGGTGCGGGGAATGCTCGAAAACCTGGAGCGGGACAGGTTGGAGTCCGGGAGATTACGCCCTGTTTATATCGCGGTCCTCAGCGCCTACCTGTATCTTGCCGGGCCGGATGCCACTGCCTGGCACCTGCTGATGACAATCCTGTGGATAGCGACCGGGGTACTTTCTTATGGTTTTTGGAGGAAGCTGGGGTTGCCTGCCGCAGTATCGATCTTGCTGACAGGGGCTTTATGTACGGGTGCCCAGGCCGAAAGCTGGCAGTATCACCTGTTCAGCGAGCCCCTGGCAATGCTTTGTTTCGTGGGGGGGCTGCGCATGCTGGTTCCGCAGGCTGGTGTGCACAGGCGGTGGCTGTCCGGCATGCTCCTGCTGCTGGCCGGGTTGTCTAAGGAGAGCTTCTTGTTATGCCTGCCTGCCTGGGCCTTGCTTGCCTGGCACCTGCGGGTGCCGGTGGGCCGCCAGCGCCCGTGGCCGGAGCTGCTGGTGACAGGTGCAGGACTGGGGGTATTGGCCTATGTTCGCCTGTACATGAGCACTACCCTGAATGACGAATTCGGGTTCAGCCTGCAGCTGTTCTCCTGGCAGAACGTGGGGGCTGCCGCCACAGACCTGCTCCTGACCAGCTATGGCGCCGCCATTCTGTTGCTCCTGGCCGCCGCTTGGGGATTGTTCCGGCGCCAGGAGCAAGGTCCGCGCTACCTGTGGTTATGGATAGGGCTGGGTATCGTATTGCCCCAGCTGTTGCTGCATAGCCTCACCGGGTTCCGTGCGGGGAGGTATCTCTATCCCGCCTTATGGGGAATGGGATTGCTGGCCGTGCCCTTTTGGCAGAGAGTATCTGTACGCCTTTCCTGCGCTGTGGCAGCCTTATGGGCTGTGCTCTCCTGTATTACTTTCTGCCGGCACCAGCATAACTGGGCTCAAATGGTGATCCCCTATACCGCCTTTGTCCATGACCTGGTACATGCGCAGGCACCCCTTGTGCTGGTGGCAGACGCCGCCGCCGCCAATTATGAGCTGACGCATCTGTATCATGTCCTGTCACAGGCGGGCAAAGAGCCTGCTATCGTGCTGCTGGACCTATATGAGAGAGAGACTGCCTCCCTGCACGCGCTCCGGGCCCTCTCCGGATTTCTCTATGCTACCCGGCTGCCATTGCCCTGCACGCAGTGTACTGTCGGTATCGTGCCTCACCTGGCAGGCGCCCGGGACGAAGCTCCTTTGCTGGTGAAGCCATTGCGGGAGGCTGGCTATTCCTTCACACAGGCCCGCAGGTTTGTGTGCGGAGGTACCTTGCCCGTCCTGGGGCAAACCCTTAGCCAAAAGCAAAGCTTCCTGCTCTATACGATTCCCTGAGGAAGGTTGGGCAATCCCGTTGAAACTCTGCGCCATCCTGAGCGCAGCGAAGGATCTCCGCCCTGCTGGTGCACGGCTCCGGCACAGTACCAGGCCATGCAGTATACCTCAGATAAGCCAGCATGATACAGGGGTCAAAGGATGCGTTGCCCCAACGGCCCTTGGGCAAGACTACTGGTGAATGGCCAGGCGCAGGCGTACCAGCAGCCCTTTGTGGTCAGAAATGCCCTCGGTATCCAGCAGCTTGTGTTCCAGCAAGGTGAGCTGCGGACTGGCAAATACGTAGTCTATCCGCAGAGACAGGAAGCCGCTGCCATAGGTCTTGCCCATGCCGCTGCCTTTTACCAGGAAGGAATCATGGAGGTTACCCCGCACCTGGCGATAGATATAGGAGTAAGGGGTATTGTTCAGGTCTGCACATACAATGGTGGGGCGGTCTCCCCATTGGACCAAGTGATCCTGGTAGAGCGCCACCTGGTTGAGATGGATGCGCCATTTGCTGAGCATGAGTTTGGTGGTACTCCACCACCCTCCGGACTGGGCTATAGCCCGGGTGCCTTCATTGGGGTCTGCCTGTTTGGGCGCAGGGTGGGGTTTTGCAGGTTTTTCCGCAGGGGCGTCCTGCACCCCCTCCGCCTGCTTGCGCCGTCTTTTGCGGGTGCGGGGTGTGTTGTCCGCTTCCGGTTCGGCCTGGGCATAGGCGGTATTCTCAAATACCAGGCCCCTGTCAGCATCGGAGAGGCGGTAGCTCTCCAGGTGCATATTGTAGAGGCGCAGCCGCTGGCCATACAATTCCAGGTCGGCATACATAATGCCATTGCGGGTGCGGCGGGTGACCTCCGTCACGGCCCCGGCATCCAGGATGGGGAAGCGGCTGAGTACCAGCAAGCCAAAGCGTTTGCCCTGCGCCAGTTCTATGAACTGATGGTATTTGAACCCCAGTTCCTGTTTCATCTGGGCAAAGTAGCTGGGCTTGCGCACCTGCACCTCATAAAACTCCTGCAGGCATACGATATCGGGTTTTTGGCTTACGATAAAGTCCTTGGTCTTTGCCCACTGGCTGTGTTTGTAGGAAAAAGCCTTGGCATTGAGTGTAAGCACCCGGATGTCAAACCTGCTGCGGGGGCCGGGGCCGTTGTACTGCCAGCTGAGGGAGATCTGCGGCCAGCTGAGCGCGAGCAGAACGACATTGAGCAAAAGGAATTTCCAGCGGCGCAGGGGCACCCACACGATCAGCCAGATGACGAGCGGGAGCAGCAGCCAGGGGAGCAGCAGGGCCAGTACATTGGGCACCCACCAGGTGGTGGAGGGCACAAAAGGCGCCAGCAGGCTGAGGGCTGCGGGCAGCACGGTCAGCACGTTGAGCACAAACAGTGCCTTGTGAAGGAGGCGGGTGAATCGGCTAGTCTCGGCTGGCATCGAAGAGGGTTTGCTTTTCCTCCTGGGTGAGTTTTTCGTAGCCCACTTTGGCTATTTTGTCCAGTATCCTGTCCACTTCGGTTTGGCTGGGCCTGCCTCCCCGGTTGTCTTCGGCTTTTGCGGCAGTTGCGGTGCCCTTCTTGCCTTTGGTTTTTTTGACCACTCTCAGGGCGCCTTTGGATGGTTTGCGGCTATTACGGCCTACCCCCAGCAGGTTAAACACGGGCCTGCCCCAGTCATTCCCCCGCATGACGCTGTTCATATAGAGAAAGCCCAGCAGCGCCCCTCCCAGGTGTGCCAGCATACCGCCGGGGTTGCTGCCCATGATAGAGATGAAGTCGATAAACAGGAAAACAAGCGCGAGCCATTTAAGGCGTATCATGCCAAACAGGAACATGGGAATGCCAAAGTTGGGCAGCAATGTGGCGGTGGCGATCACTATGGCGGTAACTCCGGCAGAGGCGCCTACCAGGTGCACGCGCTGGTCGCTGAGCGCCGGAGACAGGTTAAAGGCCAGGATATAACAGGCGGCGCCCGCCAAGGCACCCACTATATAGATGAACCAGATACGGTGCCCGGGCTGGTGATCCTTGAGGATGCGTCCTATCCAGAAGAGCCACAGCATATTGAACAGCAGGTGGAAAATACTGCCGATAGGATTGCGCGTGAAGAAGCCGCCTACACGTGCATGAACATGAGTGGCCACGGTCCACGGCTGTCCGGCCGTTCGGCCAGATCTGTGGGCAGGCTCAGGTACCAGAGCCTATACATGATCTCTGCCTTGCCTGCCAGGAAGAGGATGACCAGCGGGATGACAAAGGCCAGGCACCCGCCCACGTTGAGGATGATCAGCCACCCTATGGCCCCATAGCGCGGCAGGAAGCGGTGACGGATATCCTGTTGTAGCGAGCTCTTCATGGTAAGTACACAAAAGTAGCCATATCTGTCTAAGAGATTGCTACGTACCCGCAACAAATTGGTTTCCTGCAAGCAATCCTCGGGCAGTTGGCCGGCCAGGCTAAGGGCTTTTTAAGCACTGCACCCTATTTATAAACCGCACGCAACCTGCAAGCAGATAGTTTCCTAATTTGGCAATCCTGAAAACCCCCTGATAGCAAAAATGCAGCATACACAAAGCAAGGGCAGAGGCGTGGGCGCCATTATCCTGGTAGCCGCCCTGGGCTATTTTGTAGATATCTATGACCTCATTCTGTTTGGCATCATCGGCCGGGAGAGCCTGCTGGGCATAGGCGTGCCCCAGGAAAACCTGGAGGCCAATTTCAGCATCCTGCACAATATGCAAATGGGAGGCCTGCTGATAGGCGGTATGCTGTGGGGTATCCTGGGAGACAAGCGCGGCCGCCTTACGGTCTTGTTCGGCTCCATCCTCACCTACAGCCTGGCCAATATGGCCAATGCGTTCGTCACGGATATGTATACCTATGCAGTGATCCGTTTCCTGGCAGGCATAGGACTGGCGGGCGAGCTGGGAGCGGGTATTACCCTCATCAGCGAGAGCATGAGCAAGGAAAAGCGGGGATATGGCGCTGCACTGGTCGCTACCATAGGAATGCTGGGGTCCCCGGCCGCTTATCAGGTGGGGCGGCTGGAAGACATGGCCCACTGGCTGGGCCTCGCGCCCTGGCAACTGGCCTACCTGGTGGGCGGAGCAATGGGGCTGGTGCTCCTGGTGCTGCGCATAGGGGTGTTTGAGAGCGGTATGTTTGAAAAAACGAAAGACCGCGCCTATCACCAGGGGCGTTTTGATATGCTGTTTGTCAAGCGGACGTGGCGGCTCAAATACCTGAAGTGTGTGGCGCTGGGCTTGCCTACCTGGTATTCCATTGGCATACTGATATTCCTGAGCCCCCAGTTTGTGGCGGCCAAGGGGCTGGACTTTAAGGTGGATGTGGGGTTTGCCATTATGCTTTGCTACTTTGGGCTGGCGGCCGGGGACATTCTCAGCGGCTTGCTCAGCCAGGTATTGCGCAGCCGCCGCAAAGCCCTGGGTATTTTCCTGGTTGCTTGTGCCGTGGCAGACTTTACCTACCTGCTGCTGCCGTCCACTACGTCTGCAGACCTGTTTTATGTGCTGGCATTCTGCGTGGGCTTTGGGGTAGGCTACTGGGCCGTGTTTGTAACGGTGGCCAGCGAACAGTTCGGCACCAACATCCGGGCTACTGTCACCACCACCGTGCCCAATTTTGCCCGCGGGGCGCTGATCCCCATTACCCTGGCTTATTACGGCCTGCAGGGACTGGGCTTCAGTGTGGCAGGCGCTGCCGCTACTGTGGGGGTGATCTGCATGCTGCTGGCCGGCTGGGCTACCTGGAGCATGCCGGAGACCCACGGCAAAGACCTGGATTATATAGAGGAATAAGCTGCAGGCTGAACCTTCCCGTATGCCGGATTTATTCCGGTGTGGCGATGGCGGCCGGTTTAGCGGTGTGTGGTTGATTTAGTGAGCGGCCAGCCAGCTGCGCAGGGCCTGTGCAAAACGCCGGTTGGAGGGCAGATCCATATGCGACGCATCCGGAAGTACGATACCTGTGGTATCGGCCAGGTAGAAATAAGGGATGTGCGGAAGCTCCTGCCGGATGGCCTGCCGCAACACCTCTACCGGCCGGGGTAGGTCTGCACTCGCCCGGTAAGGGAATTCCACAAATAACAGCTTAATGCCTTTTTCTTTGGCCAGGGAATCCCACCTGCCCAGTAGCTCCAGTGCATGGGCTTTCTTCTCCGGCAGGTCCCGGAGTTGCTGGCGGGTTTTGCGGGCATTCTCCTCCAGGATAAGCTGCCGGGCCTTTGCATCCGGCTGCGGCATCTGCCCTGCCTGCAGGCTGCTTGCCTGCATGAGCTTGGCCATCATCAGCTGAAACAGTGTGGCTGGCCGGGCTACCTCGCGAAAGGCCACCAGTTTTTCCAGGTACCGGTAGGGCAGGGCGCAAGCGTGCCTGTATACCAGGGTGTCCGGGAGCATCAGCAGCAGGTTAGTCTCTATCATTAGCACCTTGGGCGTTGGGGCACAGGTGAGAGTTACCCATGCGCCGGTATGGGGGCTGCCTCCTCTGAGCCCCATACTGTACCAGCGGGGAGACATCAGTCCGTAGATATCCATGGTAGCCACCAGGGAAGACCCCACGAATACTGTATCCATGGCCTCGGGGTGCTGCACCAGCGTCTGGGTGCGCTCAAAGTGCATACGATACTGGGTGGGGGCATCCTGCCATCGGGGTTTGAGTACTTGCATACCTGCGATAAACAGCGCCACCCATCCCAATGTCCAAAGCAAGGTTCGTTTGATCATGGCCTAGAACTGGAAATAGATGAACTCTGCCTTAAGCCCGGTATTGAACAGGGTGAAGAACAGGAGTATGCTCAGCAATATGGGCTCCATCCGCTCCAGGCGCGGTGCCCAGCCGGGACTGCGCCTCAGCAGATACCAGGCATGGTAGAGGAACACCGGGATGGCGTAGAGGAAAATATGGTAGAGCCGGGGATTGGCCAGGTCTCCCCAGGCGAGCGGGGCATGCAGCACCATCTGCACATATTGTATGACATGGTCAAAGTCATTGAGCTTGAACAGCAGCCATCCCAGCGTAGCCAGCACAAATACGACGATCATCCGCAGCAGATCCACCAACCCGTGGCGGGGCATGCGGATGTACTGGCCCAGGAAGCGCTCGCTGACCAGCAGCAACCCGTGATACCCGCCCCAGACCATGTAGCTCCAGGCGGCGCCATGCCA
The DNA here is from genome assembly GCA_019638695.1 of Bacteroidota bacterium. Taxonomy (GTDB): domain Bacteria; phylum Bacteroidota; class Bacteroidia; order J057; family JAJTIE01; genus JAHBTG01. The sequence continues at coordinate 21,408 of JAHBTG010000045.1, forward strand.
TAGTCCGCCCAGCAGCATCACGATCATCAGGTTGAGATAGGTGCGCGCACTGCCTTTGCGGTTGCCTCCCAGTGGGATATACAGGTAGACCCGCAGCCAGGTGCTGAGCGAAATATGCCAGCGCTGCCAGAACTCCGTAATACTTTTGGAGATATAGGGGAAATCGAAGTTCTTGATCAGGCGGTATCCGAAGAGGTGGCACAGCCCGATAGCGATAAGGGAATAGCCGGCAAAATCTGCAAATATCTGCACGGAGTACCCCAGCAACAGGCTGATGCGATAGACATTGCTCATCATATAGAGCGAGGGCACGCTCAGCTCATGGGTAAACTCCGCCAGGTTATCCGCCACCACTATCTTGAGAAAGTAACCGGTAACCAGTGCGCGAAAGGCGTCCGTCCAGCGAATATCCGCCCAGTATTTGGTGCGTATCTGCGGCAGGAACTCATGCGCCTTGATAATGGGGCCTGCGATCAGCTGAGGGAAAAAGCTGATGTAAAAGGAATCTTGCAGCAGCGCTCCGGGCAGCGTCCGGGGAGCGGGGATCAGCCGCTGTTCTGCAGGCTTGCCTTTGTCCTTATAGACGTCTATCAGTAGGCTGATGCTATGAAACGTGGAGAAGGAAATGCCCACGGGTAAGGGTATGGATAAGAGAAAGGCCCCTACATTGGAAGCAGGGTCAAAAAACAGCTGGCCCAGCAACCCCGCATATTTGAAGATGGCGAGTGTGGCCAGGTTCAGGATAACCCCCAGTGTGGCCGCCAGTTTTTGCCGGGCGCGGTCCGGCTGGGTATTGATATAGTACCGGATGACGCTGTTGAGGGTAATACAGATCAACAGCAGCCCCAGGAAGTCAAATGAGCTCCAGCCATAGAAGATTAAACTGGCAACCACCAGCAGCGGCACCTGCCCTTTGCGCATAAAAGGCAGGTAGTACAGCCCGAAGGTGCACAGCGCCAGCACACAAAACTCAAAGGAGTTGAAAAGCATAGATAAGGTTAGGAGCTGCGGGCAAAGATAGGAAAGCCCGGTTTAATGATATAGTAATATACACGGATAGTATCCGGAACCGGTACTATTTAATAAAAGGCAGCAGCGGTCTTCCTCTTGCACTGCAAGCCCCACTGTCTCGCCCTTTTCTGTAAGGCCATTTTGGGCAGAAGTGTAGAGCAATGTCTTGTTTGGGGATGGTGTGAGTTTATATGGCATTGTGGGGAGCCCTCCTCCGTCATGCCGAATTTATTTCGGCATCTCCGGCACAACACCGCACCCCCCAGCGTCATCCTGAGCGCAGCGAAGGATCTCTGCACCGAGGAGAGCCGTATGAGATCCCTCACTTCGT
>JAHBTG010000046.1 GCA_019638695.1 Bacteroidota bacterium
CGAAGCTTTCTCCGTAGTGGCTATGGCCAACCAGAAGCTGCTGGATATTCCCGAGGAAAAAGTGAACCCCTTTGGCGGCGCAGTGGCTTTTGGCCACCCGCTGGGCAGTTCCGGCGCCCGCCTGGTACAGAGCACGGTCACCGGTCTCAAAGACAGGAACCAGAAGTATGCTGCTATGGGCATCTGTAATGGCGGCGGTGGTGCCAGTGCACTGATCATTGAGAATGTATAGCGGTCATTGATCCCTGTTCTTTTGGAAACAGCCGGGGCAATACCCCGGCTGTTTTGTTGAGGGGCAGATAAACTGGCATGTGCTTTGCATTTGTAGCAGATTAGTTGTCCTTTCGCCCAACCTTTCTATTTTTAAGTTATGAAACGCACTGCCTACCCCCTGTTTTCCATACTTGCACTGGCCGCGCTGCTGGCGGCCAGCGGCTGCAAGCCCACCAGCACCGGTCAGACCCGCGCCAATATGCAGACCCGTGAGAGTGTCACAGACCTCAAGATGCGCTATCCGCAGTTTGCGCCGCTGCTGGCCCAGCTGGAGAATGAATCGAATATAGAGTGGGACAAGGCCCAGCAGATGGCTAATGAGCAGGAGCGTATCCTGCAGATGCAGCGTGCCAACCGCATTATCACCAGCAACAGTCTCTACCAGGAACTCCGTCGTTACGAGACCAATGTGCAAAGCGTGATTCGCAAGCGCGATGAGCTGGACCGCCTGGCGGTAATCCCCGAACAGCGCACACTGCAACGCCTGGCGGTGGAGAAGGCCAGCCGCGCCGTGCAGGATGCCGATGCCCGCATCATGGGCTCCCGCGCCCAGGATTTTACGGCGGCGTTTTATGATGCCCGGGATGCCAATGCCATTATTCGCGATGCGGATAATTCCCTTACCGAGGTGCGCCGCCAGATCCAGGTGGTGGTGCCTGCCAATGCTGCGCCCGGCGGCAATACGGCCCGTCCCCCGGCTACCAGCCAGCCTCCGCGTGGCAACAGCAATACGGTGAACCCTCCCCGCGGGCGCTAATCGTCCGGAGAACATTGCACAGGGGGGCGGAATGTGGCATCTTTGTAATCCATGAGCCCCACCCGTATTCAGTTGATGCCCGAGGCGCTGGCGAACCAGATTGCTGCGGGGGAGGTGGTGCAGCGTCCGGCTTCTGCCGTCAAGGAGTTACTGGAGAACGCACTGGATGCGGGAGCTTCGCACATCCGCCTGGCTGTGCAGGATGCCGGTAAGAAGCTTATACAGGTTATAGATAACGGCAGCGGCATGGGCCCCACGGATGCCCGCATGTGTTTTGAACGCCATGCGACCAGCAAGATCCGTACCCTGGACGATCTCTTTCGTATCCAGACGATGGGCTTCCGGGGAGAAGCCCTGGCCAGTATTGCTGCCGTAGCACAGGTGGAACTCAAAACCCGTCCGCCGGAGGAAGAACTGGGGACACAGGTATTGATTGCCGGTGGCGAATTCCAGGGCCAGCAGTCGGTACAGACTGCTGCGGGTACTATCCTGAGTGTGCGCAATCTTTTCTTCAATGTGCCCGCCCGCCGCAATTTTCTCAAGAGTAATCCTGTCGAGTTCCGGCACATCCTCACGGAGTTTTATCATGTGGCGCTGGCCCGGCCGGATGTTCATTTTGTATTGGACAATAATAGTACCACTGAACTGGACCTGCCGCCGGCAGACCTGGCCGAACGGTATGTGCAACTGCATAGCCCGCTTACGGCGAAGGATCTGGCGCCGCTGGCGGCAGACCATGATGGCATTACGCTGGGTGGCTGGATAGGTACTCCCCATGTAGCCCGCAAGCTGAGGGGCCAGCAGTATGTGTTTGTCAATGGCCGGTTTATCCGCAGTCCGCTGATTCATCATGCCATGATTACCGGTTATGGCGAGACGCTGCCTGCCGGCCTGCATCCGGCCTATATTCTGACCCTCAGACTAGACCCTTCCCGTATAGACATTAACATTCATCCCACTAAAACCGAGATCCAGTTCCAGGACGAACGCGAGGTGTATGCCCTGGTGCTGGAGGCCGTGCGCCGTGCGCTGGGCGGCTGGCACCTGACTGCTGCCACCCCCGGTTCGTCCGCTTCTACAGGGGATCCTTTGCCCGCGGAGCGCACCGGTTTCCTGCGCGAAATTTATGGCGGTGCTCCTCCCCGCACCGAGTACCGGGACAGCCCTACGCTGGGCCAGTTCCGTGCACAGCAACAGCAGGCTCCGCCCGCCGGGTTTGACTGGCGGGAGCTCTATCCCCCCCAGCTTCATTCCGGAGGCGCTCCTGTGCCCACACAAGCTGCTTCGCCCGCCCAGTTGTTTCCCACCGAGCAGGAATACCCCCCTGTGGTGCGCATATCGGCACGGTATGCCACCGTGCAGCGTGCCGAGGGGTTCTATTTGCTGGATCTGGAGCGCGCACACCGGCGGGTGCTCTATGAACGCTTCCTGGCACAAGCCAGCACCGGCAATCTCGCCGCCCAGCAGTTATTATATCCTATCACGCTGGAATATGGACAGGAAGATTTTCTGCTCCTGAAGGAGGCCCAGCCTGAGCTGCAGCGTATGGGGTTCCGGCTGACGGCTTCTGCCGGTCAGGGGGTGGTGATATCGGGTACGCCCTTTGCCGGGCAAACCGAAGAGGAACTGCGGTTGTTGCTGGACGGATTGCTGAGCCTGCTCAAAGAAAGCGGAGAATTGCAGGATACTGTGCGGGAGACCGTGGCCCGCAGCCTGGCCCGGCGCCAGGGACTGACTGTGAGCCAGCACCTCTCCCCTTCAGAGCTCCAGCACCTGGTGAGCCAGTTGTTTGCCTGCCAGCAGCCTGCCTATACGCCCAGCGGTGAGCCGGTGTGGTATTTCACGCCCTGGGATGCTTTGGATAAGCTGTTTGAAAAACGGTAACTTGCAGCCATGTTTTTCTCTATCACCCCGGTAGTTCTTAATCTGCTCATTATCAATGGACTGGTATGGTTGCTACAGCTGGCGCTGATGCAAACGGATCCGCAGTATCTCCAGTACTTTGTGCTGGTGAAGACCGATTTTATGGGGATCCGGGAAGCCCTGTATCACCAGGTCATTCCTCCCGGGGGCTTTATCATGGGGGGGGAAGGCGGTGGTATCCACCTGCAGTTTCAGCCTTACCAGCTGGTTACGCATTTCTTCTCGCATTCCTATGACAGTGTGATGCATATTCTCTTCAATATGCTGGCGCTGGTCATGCTGGGCCCGCAGGTGGAGCGTGTGATAGGATCTCGTCGTTTCCTCCGCGTCTACCTGTTTGCGGGTTTTGTCGGGGGGATCTTCGTTGCGTTATTCGATCCGTCGCTGGTGCCGGTCCTGGGAGCCTCGGGAGCCGTGTCGGGCATAGTGCTGTTGTTTGCTATGATCTACCCGGATGCGCGGATGATCATTTTCCCCATCCCTATTCCCATCAAGGCAAAATACCTGGTGACCGGTGTTATCCTGTTATCGCTCTTTATGGTTATTCAAAGCATGCAGGATCCTGCCAGTGGGGGAGGCGTCTCTCATTTTGGGCACCTGATGGGCATGTTTGCTACCTTCCTGTATATCGCGGGGGTACGTGCCTATAGTCAGTATAAGCACCGGGGCTGACCAGCCTCTTGCGTATTTTCTTTCTTCCGTGCCGGTTCTTTCAGCGCCTGGCAGAATCCTGCTGATCCCTATTCCGCATGTTTGCGTTGCAGGTCCGCTACATGTAAGAGTATGGCAGTGGCGGCGCCCACATTCAGGCTGCCGATGCGCCCGGATAAGGCTATGGATACCTGTTCCTGGCTGAGCGCCAGCAGTTCCGGCCGTATGCCCACATCTTCAGCGCCCATGATGAGGCACAGCGGCGCGGTAAAATCTACCTGCTCCGGGGTTTTCCAGGCTTTTTCCGTGGCGGCTACCAGGCTGATGCCGCAGGATTGCAGGTATTCGGCAGTAGCTACGGGGTCTTCTACCCGGCATACCGGCAGGTGATGCAGCGCGCCCGCACTGGCTTGTACGGCATCCGCTCCCAAACGGGCGGCGCCTTGCCTGGGCAGGATAATTGCATGTGCGCCCAGGCATTCTGCCGTGCGCGCAATCCCGCCGATGTTCCGCACATCCGTCACGCCATCCAGCAATATCAACAACGGAGTTTTGCCTTCCTCGAACAGGAAGGGAACAATGTCTTCCACCTTTTGGTAGCTCACGGCTGCCGCATAGGCAATGACCCCGTTGTGGTTTTTGCCGCGGGAGATGGTATCCAGCTTCTCCACGGGCACCTGCTGGATGTTTACGCCATTCTGGCGCAAACGCGCCCTCAGCTCCTCTGCCTGTGGGGTACGCAGCCCCTGGCGGTAGAGTACCCGGTCAATGTCCTTGCCGGCATTCAGGGCTTCTTCTACTGCATGAAACCCGAAGAGCAGGTCTTTGCTCAGCGGTTCCAGCTGTTTGCGGGGCGGGCGGCCCTGTGGTCGGCCACCCCGCTGAGGTCCTCGGTCCCGGTACATCAGGGCATGGCGGGTTGTGTGCCGGGGGCCTGGGCCCCTGCGGCCGGACGTCCTACGGGGGAGTTGCTGATGATAGACTCAAAGCGTGCCCGGTAGCTGTTCTGCATGCCAGGGTCAAAGTCCAGGATCTGCAGGACGCGGTCTACCACTGCCCGGGCCTTGTCTCCTTTTTTCAGCTCATTGGCATAAAAGGACACGATGTATTCCATGGAGCGGATCTCATCCCGCAGGGTGCCGTTGAAGGCATCTGCAGATTTGGCGCGCATGCGGCTGCGGGCATACTGGGCCTCAGAGGCTGCATGGCGATAGGCTGCGCTGATATACTCTTCTGCCTGTTGGGCATTGCCCAGCTCATGGTGTATGCGGGCATACATCATCAGGGTGTTGGTTTCCATGGGAATAACATCCTTGGAGATATTTTTCTCGGCAAAGGTTATGGTTTTGCGCGCCAGTTCCAGGTTCTGGGCAATGCGGTCGCTGTTACGCTTCATCAGTTCAGCCTGTCCGCCCTGGGCCGCCAGTATCAGGTTCTGCTGCTCCAGCCGGCTTCTTTCTTGGAGCACAAAATCACACAGGCGGAAGAAGTTGTAGCGCAGGTTGCGGATCATCGCCAGCGTGTTGTCGTCGAAGTGCACCGTGGGATCTGTCAGGCCACGGTAGTGGAATACTTCTGTCAGGTTCTTGTACATCGTTTCCACTGCCAGGTGTTCCCCTCCTTCGGTGGGTTTCTTGGGCACCACCCGGTAGGCAAGCCCTTCCTGCTGGAAATACTTGTCAAAGCCCATGAAGTTGCTGGGAGCAATGGTAGTGGCAAAATACACGGGGCGTTTCCAGCCGTCCTTGGCCACATTTTCAATGATGTTGTAAATGACATCGTCCTTACGGAGGATGCCGCCGTAACGGGCATTGGGACGAATGGAGAACCTGAAGGTATCGGCTACCAGTGCAGAATCACGGGTATCGAAGATCCCCAGCTTCAACACGTCGGCTTTATGGACAGGGATGGCCACGTCGCGTGCGGTTACACGGGCCACCTGGTTGCGCTCGCCCAGGATATAATCTTCTGTGAAGGAGATGGGCACCGGCAGCGAACCGTTATGGGGCATCTTCATCTGGATGAGATACCAGTCGGTATTGGCCAGTGAAAGGTTTACCACCCGCACATCCGGGCGCACGCCTTCCACCTCCTGCAGGTACCAGAGCGGGAAGGTATCGTTGTCTCCGTTGGTGAAGATAATAGCATTGGGTTTGCAGGAATTGAGCAGGTTCCAGGCACTATCCGGCGCCACGTACTGGCCGCTGCGGTTGTGGTCATCCCAGTTCTGGACAATGAGCAGGAAGGGTGAGGCCAGAAAAGCCACCCCTGTGGCTGCCATAGGGGCAGCGCCTTTCAGGGGCTTGCGCAGCAGGTCTGCCAGCTGCAGTACACCCAATCCTATCCACACACAGAAAAGCTGTATGGCACCTACAAAGGCGTAATCGCGCTCGCGGGGTTCCTGCGGCCCCATGTTCAGGAAGAAAGCAATGCCCAGGCCGGCCATCAGCCACATCATCATCAGGGCGCTGGCTTGCCGGTTGTCTCGCTGGAAATGGAAGAACATGCCCAGCAGGCCAATGAGCAGCGGCAGGAAATAATAATGGTTGCGGGTGGCGCTGTTGCGGCGGTAGTCCGGGAGGTCTGCCAGCTTGTTGAAGTTCAGGCCGCTTTCCCAGTCGTAGTCGCCCCACTGTTCGTCGCTTTCGCGGCCCACGAAGTTCCAGAGGAAATAGCGGAAGAACATGTGGCCAAACTGGTACTCCAGCATATATGCCATATTGTCCTTACCCGTGATCTTGTAGCTGTAAATATCCTGCGGGTTGCCATAGCTGCTGGCATAGTTAATATACAGGAAAGGGGAAAGCCCGCCTGCATACACGTCTTTGGGATCTGCAATGTGCATGCGCGGCAGGAAGCGTTGCGAGTTGGCTTCATACTCATAATCCTGGCGCACGCGGTCAAATACATAGCGGTCCTGGCCGGGTTTGACGATATACGTCTTGTTCTTTTCCTTGAGCGCTACCGGGCGGCTGTTGAACTGTGCACCGTAGAACAAGGGGCGGTCGCCGTATTGCTCGCGCTTCAGGTAGCTGAGCATAGAGATGATATTCTCAGGATTGTTTTCGTCAATGGGTGGGTTGGCATTGCTGCGCAGGTAGATCATGGTATAGCTGGTAAAGCCCAGGTAGACCATGACTAGTCCCAGCAAAGCTGTGCTGAGCAACGGTTTGCTGCGTTTCTGCGCTACCCACAACCCATAGGCCAGTCCGCCTACCAGCAGCAGGGTAAAGAGCAGGAACCCGCTGCCCATAGGCAGGCCCAGTCCCGAGGTTGCCTGAGTATCCGGGTTAAAGGTGCCCACCATAAACAGCTCAAAACGACCGGCGATGTCCCAGCTGAACTGGATGACCCCGTACTGGATAACAATGAGAATGCCCAGGCTGATGGCCAGTGATGCCAGCAGGCCTCCCCAGCTAAACGTATAGCGGCGGAAGTAGTAGATCATCCCCAGGCCGGGCAGGATGACCAACGCCATCAGGTGTACCCCTATGGAAAGGCCCAGCACATAGAATACCAGCACCAGCCACTTCAGGTTGTCCGGCTCATCTGCGCGGGCTTCCCACTTGAGCATCAGCCAGTAGACCAGGCAGATAAACATGGAAGACATGGCGTATACCTCTGCTTCCACGGCAGAGAACCAGAACGTATCGGCCCAGGCCATGCTGAGTGCGCCCACGGCGCCGGCGCCAAAGATGGCGATCTGCTGGCCCCTGTCGGGGTTGGCAATGTTCCTGGCCACAATCTTTTTGGCCAGTATGGTGATGATCCAGAAGGTGAACAGGACGGCAAATGCGCTGCTTACCCCGCTGAGCAGGTTGACCATAAATGCCACCTGGGAGGCATCTGATGCCAGCATGGCAAACAGGCGGCCTATCATCAGATAGAGCGGGGCGCCGGGCGGGTGGGGCACCTGCAGTTCATTGGATACGGCAATGAACTCCCCGCAGTCCCAGAAACTGGCCGTGGGGGCCGCAGTGAGCACATACACAATCAGGGTGATGGCAAACACCAGCCAGCCTATAAGGTTATTCAGTCGAGGATAATTCATGCAAACAGTACGTTTTATAATGCGTCGCATAGGGTATGCGAACCAGGAACACCAGGTGGCGAAAATAGAAAGAAAAGGCATAGACCACACTATTATATGTATGCACGGTCTCCCTCTCAGACTATCCTGCGTGACGGCAGAGAATCTCTGCACCATTCCTGCCCATAAGGAGAGGGAGCCCGCTTCCGCCCGGTTTGGGGGGGCGGTGGAGGCTCCCGGGCTTTGGGTGTGCCGCCATGAGGGGGTAACGGCAAGTGACGGTCTGTCATCCATTTGTTAATAAACGTAAAATAGCCTGCCATCCCTGCCGCCTGGCAAGGTAGTTGACAAAGGAGAACATACACCTGTGACAACTGTGTTTCGTTGCTGCGGAATGTGTAGATTTGAAACCTGTTTTTTTGTAAAAAATACCACCCCCATGGGACTTCTTGGCAGCCTCTTTACCTCTAAAAGGGAAAAAGACATCACCTTACTCAAGCCGTTGGTCATCCAGATCAACCAGCACTTTCGCACTTTTGCCTCCTTAACGGATGACCAGTTGCGTGACAAAACGGCAGACTTCAAGCGCCGCATCCAGGAGGGCCTGGCTACTATCCTGGAAGACATTGCCGCTGTGGAGGGCCACCTGGACGCCAGCCGTAAGAATCGCGAGGTAGCGGGCCAGGAGGCTTTGTTTGCCGAGCTGGATAAGCTGAAGAAGGCCCGCAATACACAGCTGGAGAAAGTCCTGATGGAGCTGTTGCCCGAGGCCTTTGCCGTGGTCAAAGAGACTTGTCGTCGTTTCACAGAGCAAGGGCAGCTGCGGGTAAAAGCCACAGACCATGACCGTCAAATGGCCAGCCGTCATGATCATGTGCAGATAGAAGGAGACACAGCCATTTGGCTGAATAACTGGGAAGTGGCCGGCCACCGCCTCATCTGGAACATGGTGCACTATGATGTACAGCTGATGGGGGGCATTATCCTGCACCAGGGCAAAATTTCCGAGATGGCTACCGGCGAGGGAAAAACCCTGGTATCCACTTTGCCCGCCTACCTCAATGCACTGGCAGGATACGGGGTGCACCTGGTGACGGTGAATGATTACCTGGCCAAGCGCGATGCCGAATGGAATGCACCCATATTCCAGTTCCATGGTATTTCCGTGGATTGTATAGATAAACATGAGCCGCACTCGGATGAACGCGCGGATGCTTACCGGGCAGACATTGTCTATGGCACCAACAACGAATTCGGCTTTGATTACCTGCGGGATAATATGGTCACACACCCCGAGCACCTAGTGCAGCGGGAGCTTCATTATGCCATGATAGATGAGGTGGACTCCGTGCTGGTGGATGAAGCCCGCACACCCCTGATTATCAGCGGCCCTGTGCCCCGGGGGGATAAGCATGAATTTAACGAACTGAAACCCCTTATTGAACGGCTGGTTACCCAGCAGCGCCGTATTGTGCAGGAGTGCCTGAACAAGGCCCGCACAGACCTCTCGGCTCAGAAAGACAAGGATGCAGAAAAAGAGGCCGGCCTGCAGTTGCTGCGGTCGCACCGGGGGTTGCCCAAGTACAAGCCCCTTATCAAGTTCCTGAGTGAAGACGGCACCAAGGTGCTGATGCAGAAAGTGGAAGCTTTCTACATGCAGGATAACAGCCGCAAAATGCATGTGGTAGACGATGAGCTCTGTTTTACCATCGATGAAAAGAACAACCAGATAGAACTCACCGATAAAGGCCTGGAAGTCCTGGCACAGCAAACGGGCGATCGGGACCTGTTCGTGCTGCCGGATATCACCAGTGTGTTCAGCGAGCTGGAAGGCAATACTACTATGAGCGCCGAGGAGCGTTTGCAGCGTAAGGAAGAGCTCTCCCGCGTATATGCAGAGAAGAGCGAGCGCCTCCATAGCTTGCAGCAGCTGCTCAAAGCCTATTGCCTCTTTGAAAAAGACACCGAATACATTGTGGAAGGCGGTAAGGTGATGATCGTTGATGAGAACACCGGTCGTGTACTCCCCGGCCGCCGCTACAGCGATGGCTTGCACCAGGCGATCGAAGCCAAGGAGAACGTGAAGGTGGAGGCTGCTACGCAAACCTTTGCCACCGTCACCTTGCAGAACTTCTTCCGCATGTACCACAAACTCTGTGGTATGACCGGTACGGCGGAGACTGAGGCTGCAGAGCTCTACGAAATCTACAAGCTGGATGTGGTGGTAGTACCCACCAACCGGCCCATTGCGCGCAAGGACTATGACGACAAAGTATACAAGACCAAGCGGGAGAAATACAATGCCATTATAGATGAGGTGAAAGAACTGGTGGAGGCCGGCCGGCCGGTGCTGGTAGGTACCACCTCTGTGGAAAGCAGCGAGCTGCTCAGCCGCATGATGAAACAGCGTGGCATTGCACACAATGTATTGAATGCCAAGCAGCATGAACGCGAGGCCGAGATTGTGGCCGAAGCCGGTTTGGCCGGTAAAGTGACCATTGCCACCAACATGGCCGGCCGGGGTACGGATATCAAGCTGGGACCCGGTGTGAAAGAAGCCGGCGGCCTGGCCATTATCGGTAGCGAGCGCCACGAGAGCCGGCGGATAGACCGCCAGCTGCGCGGCCGGGCCGGGCGCCAGGGAGATCCCGGTTCCAGCCAGTTCTTCGTTTCGCTGGAGGACGATCTTATGCGCATGTTCCGCAGCGAGCGCATTGCCAAGGTGATGGACTGGCTCAAGCTGAAGGAAGGCGAGGTCATCCAGCACAAGATGATCACCCGCAGCATCTCCAATGCCCAGAAGAAAGTGGAGGAAAATAACTTCGCTATCCGCAAGCGCCTGCTGGAGTATGATGATGTTATGAACAAACAGCGCGAGGTCATCTATACCCGCCGCCGCAATGCCTTGTTTGGAGACCGCATACAGGTAGACATGGATAACATGGTCTATGATGTGGCGGATCTGCTGGTGCAGCAGTACCATCCTTCGCTGGATGCCGAGGGTCTGCGCATGGAGTGCCTCCGCACCTTTGCCTGGGATCCTGAGCTTACGCATGAAGACCTGGAGTCTGCCAAAGCAGAAGATGTTGCCGAGGCTGTTTACAAAGGCGCCCTGGAACGCTACCGCCGCAAGAATGACCGCATGTGCGGCCTGTTCTACGAAGAAGTGAGCCGCATTGCCGCCCAGGAAGTCCGCTTCCAGATGGTGGAGGTGAACCTGAGCGATGGCAAACGAGGTATGCGCATGCACCTGCCCATTCCCGAAGTAGTAGAGACCCACGGCTGGTCATTGGTACAGCATTTTGAGAAGAACCTCATACTCACCCTCATTGATGATGAATGGAAGGAGCACCTGCGCGAGATGGACGACCTGAAGCAAAGTGTGCAGACCGCCGTGTATGAACAGAAAGACCCCCTGCTTATCTACAAATTTGCAGCCTTTGACCTGTTCCAGACCATGATGCGCGGGGTGAACGAAAAAGCCATCAGCCTGTTGTGGCGTGCCGAGGTGGAAGGCCAGGAAGCCGAGAACCGCCAGCAGGAAGTGCGCCGCGAAGATTTTAGCCGCATGCGTGCCCAGCATGCCAACCTTCCCCAGGGCGCAGTGCCCGCAGGTATTCCCGTAGGCGCCGGTGGTGTGCCAATGGAAGACCGTAAGATGAGCCGAAGAGAGCGCCGTGCGGTAGATCGCAAGAAAAAGTAGTTGCCCTGCCGAGATATGGAGAGCCCCCTGCCTATAGACTACACCCTGCTGCGGCCGGATGCGGGCTATGAGGCTGTGGACAAGCTTTGCCGCGAGGCCATATTCCTGGGATACCATGCCGTCTGCATACCTCCCTGCTACCTTACCCTGGCCACGGAGACCCTGCGCAACTCCCCTGTGCGCATAGCCACTGTGGTGGATTACCCGCATGGCTTCAGCCCGGCGGAGGTCAAGGTATATGCGGCGCAGATGGCTATCCTGGATGGCGCCCAGGAACTGGATGTGGTGCTGAACGTCAGCCGTCTTAAATCCGGCAATCTCCAGTATGTAGAAGCGGAGATAGAGGCTTTGCGGGTGCTTACCGCCCGTAAAGGAGTAGTGCTCAAGGTCATTATAGAAGCCGGTCTGCTCAGCCAGCAGGAGTTGCAGAACGCCTGCAAAATCTGTGCGGCCCAGGGTGTGGATTTTGTTAAGAACTCTTCGGGGGTCAATGGCGGTTCTGCCAGTCCGGAACTCATCTTTCAGCTGCGGAGCCTGCTGCCTGCCCACATTCAGATCAAAGCTTCCGGAGGCATCCGCACGGCGGAGCAGGCCAGGGTGCTTTTGCAGGCTGGCGCCAGCCGCCTGGGTACTTCGGCCCGCATTTTGCTGAGTGAAACCTCAACTGTGTAAATTTGCGCCCATGCGTCATCTGCTTCTTCTGCTATGTTGCCTTCCGTGGCAGGCCCTGGCCCAGGACAAACCTGCTCCTAATTATGGCACTACCCTGGACATCAAACCTTATCGCCAGCAGGTGACGTTTCAGGACCCCTATTTGCGCCTGGAAACCCAGGAGCACAAGGATGCTCCTGCCCCGCTTCAGCAGCCTGTGAACATCCGTTTTCACATGGATACCACCATTGCCATAGGCATGATGCAGTATGCCAACCCCTACCGCAGCTGGCGCAATACCAACGGCTATCGGGTGCAGATCTATAACGGTAACCGCGAAGGTGCCAATAATGCCCAGTTTGATTTCCTGGAACTGCGTGTGCAGGAGCCTGTGTATATGCAATATGAGGCCCCTAATTTCAAGGTGCGGGCCGGTAACTTTGAGACGGAGAGCGAAGCCCTGTCGTTTGCCCGTTATTTGCAGAAACACTTTGCCGGCGCCTATGTGGTGCCCTGCGAGATAGAACTGGAAGACGAATAGCCGCTGGCATATCCCCCCTTTCCCTATGCAAAAACATGAGATCAAGATAGCCGACACCCGGCAGGATATTCGTGCAGAGGACAAGATCTCTATCCTGGAGACCTTTGCCTTTCACAGCGTCCATCCTCAGCTCATTCATATCAATACCACCGAGTTTTCTGCCGTGTGTCCCGGCACGGGCCTGCCGGATATCGGTACCCTGGATATCTGGTATGAACCCTCGGACAAGTGTGTGGAGCTGAAGGCCCTCAAATACTACCTGTTTTCCTACCGCAATGACGGTATCTTCCAGGAGCCGGTGACAGATGTGATCTTTGACCACTTGTGGCGCGTATTACAGCCGCGTTACCTCAGGATAGTCATGAAATACAACACACGCGGCGGCTTTGACACCGTATGCCATGTAGAGAAAGGTGCCCGCACCTCCCCGACAGCCTAGCCGGTTACCCTGATTTCCGTGCAGATCTCCATGCCTGCATAGGCATTCACTGCCTGTAGTAACGCCAGCCGTTGCTGGCTCACCTCCTGGCGCCACCCTGGGTGGGGGATGTTTAGATAAAGCACCCCTTTCTCCAGCCGCAGCTGGCGTGTCTGTGCCGCTAGCTGGGCACCCGCCACCTGTGGCCATTCGGCCAGCACGCGGCGGGCCTGGTAAGCCGCCTCCAGCCCGCTCTCTCGCAACATGTGCTGTAGCGCCTCTTTGAGCGTAAAGTTATTGCGATAGGGCATGGTTACACATAGAGGGCTATTTACGGGTGAGGAAGTAGATACCCACGGCTACGGCGACTACGGTAAGCACCGCCAGGGTGATCTTCATCCAGCTGAGGGGCTTCTGGCCACTGATCTTACCCGTCTGGCCATTGACCAGTACCTGAAAGCTCTTGTTGTTGTACTGGTATGCCGCGATGTACATGGGCAACAACAAGTGCTTGAAGGTAATATCGTGTTTGTGCGTATTGATGTGCAGGTTACGGTGCGTGTCGCCAGGGATCTGCTTGATGATCTCCGTGCGGATATAGCCGTTCATAATGCCCTCCGCCATGCCGAACCCTTCTTTGACATCCTTTTGATAGACCTCGCTCTTCCAGCCCAGTATATACTGGGTGTCGTAGTTCACTACTTTCTTCAGGTCATAAGGATATACCCGTTCCACGCGGCGTTGCGGCACCCCCTGGGAGCCCACTACCGTGACATCGTCGAACCAGTGCTGGTAATAGCCGCTGGCGGGTACCCAGCGTACCCGTTGTTCCTGGCGTGTCTGGCGGTTGCCGCTGCTGTCGGTAAACGATACGGTTTCGTAGTAATAATAACCCGCGTCTGCCGTCCAGCTGCTGTCCGTGTCTGCATCATAGGTCCAGAAAGGCAGATACACGCCTTCCATCTTATCCAGCCGGGCCAGTTTGCCCAGTTTGCCGGGATACCACCAGCCTTTGCCTATCCATTCCTTGAACTTCAGGTTAGCCACCTTTTTTTCTACCGCAAAAGGCAGTATACCGCTGGGGGTGATGATGCGGTGCTGGTGCGCCTCTTCATTCACATTATTGCTGGCACAGAACGGGCAGCTAAAGGCCACTGTGTCCGGGGGTACCATGGTGTTGGCGCCGCAGTTGTTGCAATGGAATTCCTTGGTTTGCACATTTAGGCCGGTGGGCGCATCGTTCAGGTTCAGCGCTTCGGTGAAATCGCGTTCTACCACCAGATCGGCTGACTGTGGGGGGTCTTCCTTGTGCCCGCAGTTATCGCAGTTCATTTTAAGGTGCTTGGCATCATAGGCCATTTGCGCACCGCATTGCGGGCAGCTTTTGCTCAGCACACGTTCCAGTTGCTGGGGTATGGCTTGCTCTTCCATAGGTCAGTAGTCTAAGGTGGATAACAGATTTTCTTATGGGCCAAAATACGGCAAAAACAACTACAAAGTGTAGTGAGGCCCTGTTTTTGGCAATACCCTGGGAACTTATAAGCAGGGCATTGTCCTGGGGCTTTATGCCTGGGGCACCGGGCAAGTACGCTGGCGGGCCCGCAGTGCCAGGTTGCTGCTATGCGCTATGATGAGCAGCACGGAGCCCGCAGAGGCAGGAATGAGCATCCAGGGCCAGTCCTCATGCAATAGCGTGCCGCTTACAAACAACAATAGTCCCAGTACCATGATCAGCCGCACCCACAGGCGGTGGGTGTGCCGCAGGGCCAGTAGAACGGCAGCCGTGGAGATGAAGATGAACACAAGGTCCAGCATATGGTTGTGCAGGCTGATGACCGCAATGCCGCCCAATGCCGGCACCAGGCCCGCCAGCGGCACTGCCAGGCAATGCAGCAGGCAGATGAACCCTCCCCACATCCCGGAGATGTCGCCGATCTTCTGGTAAAAATTCCTGAGCTTGTTCAATGCGATAGTTCTTTGCAACGGTGTTGCAAATCTAGCGATAAAGCCCCGGTTTTGCCAAGTGTTGGCACCCAAATATTTTGGGAATGCGATAAAAATCTACATAGTGCCGGATGACCCCCTTCCCATTTTCTCATAGGGGAGAGCACTCCCTTCCCTGTGGGTCCCCTGTCATGCCGAAATACATTCGGCATGACGTTTTTTGTATGCTCCTCTCCCTGCTGGAGGGTCTTACAGGCCGCTCCCGCTATTCGCACTTTTCGCTTAGGCCGGTGGGCAGGGGTGTTTGCCCCCTTGCCCTCCACAGTCCTACCCGGCCACGGGAGCGGTGAACAATCCGAACTGTACGAAATGATGCCAGATGTGCTTGCGGTGGAAACGGTCCCAACGCGCAAAGTCCATCTGGCCAAAGGCCGGGTGGGTAGAGTAGGTAATGCCTGTAGCATCAGGGTTCTGCCAGAACCGCCGCAGGGCTTCCTCGAATGTGATCTTGGCTGTGGTTAGGTCGGGGTAGTAAGGCGTGAATACCCGGCCCTTGCCCACCATGCGGGGGATGGGTTCGTCTGTCTCCAGGGTTTCCGGGCGGGCGCCGGGCCTCAGGGGTACTACTGCGCCTTTCAGGGAATATTTGAGTGTGACGGACAGATGCTCTGTCATCAGCTGAGGCGTGAGGTTGCCCCATGCCGGCACGGTATTTGCTTTTAATGCCTGCAGTGCTTGCAGGCAATGGGGTATCAGGCTGTGGACGTCCATACCCAGTATATCTGTGAGTGCGGTACTATCTGTCTTCATGGCGCAACAAATTTGCCCAATTTTCGTATGTCAATAAATTTTTGCCTAAATGTCTACTTATATGAAAACCCGTATTGTCCTCGCTTTGTTCGCTGCGTTGTTCAGCGGTAACCTGTTTGCTCAGAACGGTACCCTGCAGACGCAGGCAAAACCGGCGCGTCCGCTGGATATTGCCACCGACCCGTTTACCCAGCTGAACCTTACGGCTGTGCAGAAACAGGAAGTGACCCGCCTGCAGAAAGCTCACCAGGAAGAGGTGAAACCCCTGAATGACAAGGTGCTGAAATTGCGCCAGGACCTGGGTGCGGAGATGCAGAAACCTACTCCTGATAATGCCAAGGCAGACGCCATTATGGCCGAGACCCAGCAGGTTATGACACAGGTGGCTCAGAAGCGCGATGCCCTGCGCCTGGACGTGCGCAAGCAACTGACGCTGGAGCAGCAAACCGTTTTTGACCGGCTGGTGCCCCCCGCAGTGGCGAATGCACAACCCATTGCCCGATAATCACTCTGCGGATGGCGCCCGCATTGACGCACCCCTTATATTTGTCTTCATGACTAAATTCATTGCCCTGGCATTGCTTGCCATAGGTCTGGCCTGTCCGGTACTGGCCCAGAAACCCGAGAAGTCACCGAAAGCTCCCAAGGAGAAGCCTCAGAAAGGCAACTCTTCCCGTGGAAAATCGGCAACGTCTGACAATGCATCCGGCAAGGCCAAACAAGAACCTCTATCCCAATCCCTTCCCCAAGTGAATACCCCTCCCTGGCCGGTAGATTCCAGCCGTATCCAAACCACCTCCAGTGGCCTTCGTTATTTTATCTATAAAATGGGGGAAGGCCGCACCCCTGTGGCCGGAGACAAAGTGGTGGCGCATTACCATGGTCTGCTGACGAATGGGAATAAATTCGACAGCTCTTTTGACCGTGGTAAACCCTTCTCTTTCACAGTAGGGCAAGGGCAGGTCATTCGCGGTTGGGACGAAGGTTTTACCCTGTTCCCCGTAGGTACCCGTGCCGTGCTGTTTATCCCGCCCGCGTTGGGGTATGGCAGCCGGGATATCGGAGCTATCCCTCCCAATAGCGAACTGGTATTCCATGTGGAGCTGGTGGACATTGCCGAAAGCTTTAAACCCTACCCGTTGGAAGAAAGCAAGCTGAAAACGACCTCCAGCGGTCTGCAGTACCAGATAGTAAAAGAAGGCAGCGGGGCGCAGGCTATCGCAGGCAAGACCGTGAGCGTGCATTACCATGGTACCCTCATGGATGGCAAGGTATTTGACAGCAGCTTCAGCCGGGGCGAGCCCATTACGTTCCCCCTGGGTCAGGGTATGGTCATCCCCGGCTGGGAAGAAGGGATTGCCCTGCTGAAGGAAGGCTCGCGTGCTATTCTCATCATTCCCCCGGCGCTGGCTTATGGCGAGAACGGCGCTCCGCCGGTGATCCCCGGCAATGCTGCCCTGCGGTTTGATGTGGAACTTGTGCGCGTGCAGTAGCCCTATGCCCGTATGTGTGCCCGGCTGATATCCTTTGTGGCCTGCCTGCTCCTGGGGAGCTCCGGGTTGCTTTGTGCCCAGCCTTACCGGGAGCAGACCGATAACCTGGCCGTGCGTGAGCAAGGCCTTGCATTTGGCGCGCATATGCACACCCAGGGCCTGGGAATAGACGGATATTACTTCCGGCAGTTATTCGACCGGTTCCAGGGTGCCTTGCATGTGAGCGCCGCTAGCCTGCGGGATCAGCGCGAGGTGCGTATCAGCAGTTTGTATGCCAGCCAGGGCGGCAAGGACTTTATCTATGATAAAAAGAACCACGTCTATACGCTGAATGCCACCCTCAGCCTGCAACGCACACTGGTCCCGCTCAATCATTACAATAAACTGAATGTTATTGCCGGTCTGGGCGCCGGGCCGGCCATTGCCCTGCTCAAACCTTACTATGTAGAAGTAGCTGTGCCCATCAATGCCACGCAGGCACGTGTGGAGCTCTATCCTTATGATGCCTCTCGTTTCGGCTATGCCGATATCGTGGGGCGGGCAGATTTTTTCCAGGGTATGAATGAGCTCAGAACGGTAATGGGTTTCCGGGCACGGGCGTTTGCTCATATCAACCTTGCGGGTAGTACTTTATACCTCCGCAGCATACAACTGGGAGGCACCGTAGATGTTTACGGCCGTGCCCTGGAAATTATGGATGAGCAGCCCGACCGCCAGGTGTTTGCCAACCTCTACCTGGGCCTGCTTTTTGGCAATGCGTGGTAGTCCCCCCTTTTTTGGTCTTATACCTCCACTGCATCCGGGTCCTCGCCGGGCTTAAGCGGACGTTCCTGTCTGGGTGCATACGGCGGCAACTCCTGCGGGGCAAAAGGGTTGTGGAATAGCTCCCGGTCTTCTGCCGGCGGCGCGGGTGTTACCTGCGGAAAGTCCAGGCTGTCCGGGGTCAGCCGCGGCCTGTTTCCAGGTGGACGGGGAGGTTCCGGGCTGCAGGCGCTAAGCGCTAGCAGCAGGGTCACAGCATAAGGGAGCCGCTTCATACATCCAAAGTTAACAAGGCGTTTGCATATAACGGCAAGCGGGCTTCGGTACAGATCCTTTGCCATGAGCTTGTGCAAAGTCCCCCGTTCCTGTATATTTTTGTGAGCTATGAACGGTAACGTTTTTGACCTCGCCATCATTGGGGCCGGCGCTGTGGGCTTGTCCACCGCATGGAAGATACAGCGTCACTATCCGGATATGCGTATCGCGGTGCTGGACAAGGAGGCGGAGGTGTCTGCCCACCAGACTGGGCATAACAGCGGGGTCATTCACTCCGGTCTGTATTATAAGCCGGGCAGTCTCAAAGCCCGCCTGTGCGTGCAGGGGCGGGATGAACTGGTCGCCTTTTGCCGTGAATATGAAGTGGCGCATGATGTGTGCGGCAAGATAGTGGTGGCTGCTACAGAAGATGAATTGCCACGGCTGGACAAGATCTTTGCCACGGGCCTGGCCAATGGCCTTTCTGCCATAGAACGTATCGATGCCCGGCAGATACTGGAACACGAGCCTTATTGCCGGGGCATTGCCGGCATCTGGGTGCCCTATACGGGTATTGTAGACTTCCCCGGGGTATGCCGGGCACTGGCGCAGCTGATACCCCGGGTGAACCGTCATAGCAAGGTCATCACTGGCGCAGAGGTTGTGCAGCTTTATCGCAAGGGGAATGTGAGCTATATAGAAACCCCCCGCGGACAAGTGCAGGCGCGTTATGTCATTGCCTGTGCCGGTCTGGAGAGTGACCGTATTGCCCGCATGGACGGCCTGCGGCCGCAGGTGCGTATCGTAGGCTTTAGGGGCGATTATTATGACCTGAGCGAACAGGGTATGCACAAAGTGCGCAACCTGATCTATCCCGTACCCAATCCCGCGTTCCCCTTCCTGGGCGTGCATTTCACCCGTATGGTGCTGGGTGGGGTGGAATGCGGACCCAATGCCGTGTTCGTGTTTAAGCGCGAAGGGTATGGAAAAACGGATTTCGACTTCCGGGACACCCGCGATGCCTTGGGATATGCCGGTACCTGGAACCTCTTCTGCAAGCACTGGCGTTTTGGCCTGGATGAATATCGCCGTGCTTTCAGCAAAGCCCGTTTCCTCAAACAACTGCAGCGGTTGCTGCCCGGCCTTGTGATGGAAGACCTGGTGCCGGGCAGGAGTGGAGTGCGGGCCATGGCGCTGGCGCCCGACGGCAGCATGGTGGATGACTTTGCCTGGGAGACCCATCAGAATGCCATTCATGTACTTAATGCACCCAGTCCGGCAGCAACCGCCTGCCTGGCGATAGGCGACGAAATACTGGCCAAAGCACAGGAGGAGTTCGCATGGAATTAACGATAGCCGATCTGCAACTGCTCTATGGTCCCACCCTCTGGTTAGCCGGGCCGTTGCCTGCTCCTGCCGGGGAACCTGTCTTGCAACCTGCTACAGATACCGTGGCAACGGCGCCAGCTGTCGCTGCGGAAGCCGCCACAGCCTCTGCCGAAACCGTTCCGGCAGCAGAACCGCCTTCTCCCCAGGAAGTGGCCGGGCCTGCATGGCAATATCTTCCGGAGGCCGTACTGGCTGCGGTTGTCCCTCAGCCGCACCTGGATGATCCGGACCTGCGCGAGCTGCTGCACAAAATGTGTGCGGCGGTGGGCGTGGCGCCCCATCAGCTGAACCTGCTGTCTGCTTCTTTTGTGGAAGATGTACAGCTGCTCGCTGCGCATACCCGGTTTGTACTTATATTTGGGCAAGAAATTTACCCCTCAGCTAACGAAACTATCTCCATGCAAAGCATAGAGATCTATCGACTCCCCTACCTGGCCCGGTTGCTGCAAGATACGACCGCCAAGCGCCATGCCTGGGAGCTGATGAAGCAGTTCAAGGACCGCATTTATGAGCGACCCGTATAGTCCCCTTACATACCTCATCCCCGGCAGGCCATGATGATACTATTGGCAGTGGCTCTGCTTTTGCTTAACGCTTTTTTTGTTGCAGCAGAATTTGCACTCGTCAAGGTGCGGGATACCCAGCTGTCTGCCAAGATCAAAGAGGGCAACCGCCATGCAGGCATTGCCCGCAGTATCCTGGCCAACCTGGATCCTTACCTGAGTGCTACTCAGCTGGGAATTACCCTCTCCAGCCTGGGCCTGGGCTGGGTGGGAGAACCCGTGATGGCGGCGTTGCTCGAACCGCTGTTGTCCTGGATGGGCGTTACTAGCCCAGCCGCGGTGCATACTACAGCCGTAGTAGCCGGGTTCAGCATCATTTCTTTCCTGCATATCGTCATAGGTGAGATTGCCCCCAAAAGCCTGGCCCTGGCCCGGCCCGTGGGTACCAGCCTGTTTGTGGCCTTGCCCATGCGCATCACCTATTACCTGTTCTATCCTTTCCTCATGCTGCTCAATGGCGCCAGCAATCTGCTGCTGAGGGCTATGGGCGTGCAGATAGCGCCCGGGGGCCATACGCTCACCATCACCGCGGAGGAACTGGAGGAAATGACGGCAGAATCCGCCCGCAAGGGTATCTTGCCGGAAGACCAGGGCCAGATGCTGAGCAATGTGTTCATCTTCCCGGAGCTGACGGTGTCTGAGGTGATGGTGCCTCATAACCGGGTGTTCTATGTGGATATGGAAAAGGGGCAGTCCCTGCGCGAGGTATTTGACTTCTTCATTGAGAACGGGCGCAGCCGTGCACCTTTGGTGTCCGGCAGCCTGGATAAGGTGCTGGGCGTAGTGCATGTGAAGGACATTGCCAAAGCCCTGTGGACGGAGCCCGCCCCCGGCCTGATGGCGCTTTGCCGCCCGGCCCTCTATGTGCCCGAGAATATGCTGGCGCAACGTGTGCTGCTGGAACTGCGCCAGCAGCGCAACCACCTGGCTATTGTGGTGGACGAATATGGCGGTACCAGCGGCATCGTCACTATGGAAGATATCCTGGAAGAACTTGTAGGTGAGATACAGGACGAGTTTGACAGTGAATCCGTGGCCATTCAACCCACCGACTATGGCTATCTGATAGATGGCCTGGTGAGCCTGGTAGACCTGGAGCGCGCGCTGGATGTGGAGATCGAAGACACCCCCGCGGATACCATCAATGGCCTGGCACTGGAGAAACTGGAAGGCATTCCCCAGCCGGGCGATACCTTTGTCACCGAGGGTTGGGAGTTCCGGGTGCAGAGCATGGAAGGTCTCCGCATCGGCAAACTGGAAGTTCGCAGGCTGGAGCCTATGGATTAATGCCGGGAGGACGTGTTTCCGGTGCTATCTCCTGTTGAGCGCGGCAACCAGATTTTAATTCTTGTCAAATTAACAAGGGGAGTATTATAGCCGCAAGGCATCTGCCGCCGCAAACGCTTCCACCGCCCTGGCAATAGCCCCGGCATCATACCCGCACTCTGCCCACAGCTCTTCCTGGGTGCCGTGGTGCACCACCCGGTCCGGGATGCCCAGTCGCTTCACTTGCACATGGGTACAGTGGTTATCGGCCAGCCATTCCAGCACTGCACTGCCAAAGCCTCCCGGCAGGCAGCCGTCTTCCACGGTGAGGATATACTTAAACTTTTGGGTGATCTCAGTCATCAGTTCGCCGTCCAGTGGCTTCACAAAGCGCATATCGTAATGTGCGGGCGTCAACCCCTGTGCCTGCAGTTCCCGGATGGCCTGCTGGGCGATATTGCCCATATGGCCGATGGTGAGGATGGCTACCTCGGTGCCTTCGGCCACACAGCGGCCTTTGCCTATGGGCAAAGCTTCCAGCGGTGTGCGCCATTCGGTCATCACGCCATTCCCGCGCGGGTAGCGGATCACAAAAGGATGCGTCTGGTCATCCTGCATGGCGGTGAACATCAGGTTGCGCAACTCCTGTTCGTTCATGGGCGCCGCCACGATCATGTTGGGCAGGCAGCGCATATAGGCCAGGTCATAGGCCCCGTGGTGGGTGGCGCCGTCTGCGCCCACCAGTCCGGCGCGGTCCAGGCAGAAGATCACCTTGAGGTCCTGGATAGCTACATCGTGCACCACCTGGTCAAAGCCCCGCTGTAAAAAGGTGCTGTAAATATTGCAGAAGGGAATCAGTCCTTCTGTGGCCATGCCTGCAGATACCGTTACCGCATGTTGTTCTGCAATGCCCACATCGAAGCAACGGTCGGGTAATGCCTTCTGGAACGGGATCATCCCGCTGCCGGAGAGCATGGCGGGGGTCACCCCCATCACCCGGCTGTCGGTCTCGGCCAGCTCAATAAGCGTTTGTCCAAAGACATCCTGGTACTTGGGAGAGTGGGGGACTGCCGGTTGGGGGCTGGCCAGGCTGGAGCCTGTGATCTTGTCGAAATGGAAACTGGGCGCGTGCCATTTGGTCTGGTCTGCCTCTGCGGGGGCAAATCCTTTGCCTTTGACCGTCACGCAATGAAGCAGCTTGGGGCCTTTGATCTCGTTCAGATCCCGCAGCAGCCGCACCAGGTGATT
>JAHBTG010000047.1 GCA_019638695.1 Bacteroidota bacterium
TGCCAGTAGGGCAGAGATCCTTCGCTCCGCTCAGGATGACGCGGGGGCGTTTACCCGTCCCGTCACCCCGAACTCGTTTCGGGGTCTCCTGCCTTACCAGGCGCGGTGCCGGAGATGCCGAAATAAATTCGGCATGACGGTTTGGGCTCCCTCCTTTCTAAGGAGGGGTAAGGGGTGGTTTTCTGCCTCCCGCGGCCGGAGCCACGCAAGAGCAGAGCACTCCCCTCCCCGCGGGAAGGGTTGGGGGAGGGCACTACAATAGAACCACCCCCGGCCCCTCCTTAAGAAGGAGGGGTGGGCTCCCCATCATGCGCTCGTCCTGCACACCAGCAGAGCAGAGGTCCTTCGCTCCGCTCAGGATGACGCGTGCCGGGGATGCCGAAACCAGTTCGGCATGACGGTTTGGGTTCCCCTCCTTTCTAAGGAGGGGTGTGCTCCCCCCCTGTGAGGGAACCCCTAGTAATAGAAGCTCACCACTTCCCGCTCGCCCTTGGCATAATACCCCTCCAGGGTGACGATGTCGCCGTCCTTGAGGTGGCGCAGCACAGACTGGATGTCTGTGGCGCTGGCCACGGGCTGGCGGTTCACCTGGGTGATGACAAAGCCCTCGCGCACGCCCTTGAGGCGCAGCTTGCCGGCCGTGAGCCGCGTCACCTTCACCCCCTGCGAGATGCCCAGCCGCTGCTGGTCTTCCTTGGAGAGGGGCTCAAACTGGGCGCCCATCCATTGCAGGCTGGCGTTGGTCTCGGCTTTGACGATCTCGGTGGTGCCGCTCTGGTTCTTGAGGGTGACGGTAAAGGTCTTCTCGGTGGTGCCGCGCATCACCTTCAGCTCCAGCTTGTCGCCGGGGCGGCGCTGCCCCACCAGCTCCTGTAACTGGCTGGCGCTCTTCACTTTATCGCCCTGCACGTGGGTGATGACGTCTCCTTTTTTAATGCCGGCATCGGCGGCGGCGCTGTTGCCGTTGACCTCGGCCACAAAGGCGCCCTGGGTCACCTTCAGGTCCTCTTCCCCGGCCAGTTTGCCGTCCACATCGCGGATAGACACACCCAGGAAGCCGCGCTGCACAGCGCCGTAGGCCATAAGGTCGTCCACCACCTTGCGCACAATGGACACGGGCACGGCAAAGCTATAGCCGCTGTAGCTGCCGGTGCGGGTGGCTATGGCGGTGTTGATGCCCACCAGTTCGCCCTGGATATTGACCAACGCGCCGCCGCTGTTGCCGGGGTTCACGGCCGCGTCGGTCTGGATAAAGCTCTCGATACGGTACTTATCGGCCACAATGCCCAGGTTGCGGCCCTTGGCGCTGACGATGCCGGCGGTGACCGTGCTGGTGAGGTTGAAGGGGTTGCCCACGGCCAGCACCCACTCGCCCACCATCAGGGCATCGCTGTTGCCAAACTTGAGGAAGGGTAGCTCCGTGGCCTCTATCTTGAGCAGGGCCAGGTCTGTGCTGGGGTCCGTGCCAATGACGCGGGCGGTGAAGCTGCGGTTGTCGTAGAGCGACACGCTGACGGCGCTGGCGTTGTCTATCACGTGGTTATTGGTGACGATATAGCCGTCGTCGGTAAGGATCACCCCGCTGCCGCTGCCCACACTGGGCTGCTGGGGCATTTCCTGGTCAAAGGGCATGCCAAAGAAGCGGTGCAGCTCGTCATTGGGCATCCTGCGCTGCAGCTGGTCTGCCTTCATCTCGCTCTTGATATGCACCACGGCAGGCATGGCTATCGCCGAGGCCTCGCGAAAGTCCACCGGCAGCCCGGCGGCCATGTTCACCGTACGGGCGGGCACGGCCTCTTGCTTCTCGCTGATCGTGCGGGGCGTGGGGCTGCCCATTGTCCAGGCAAAGAGCAGCAGGATGAGCCCGCCGCCCAGGGCGCCGGCCAGCAGGCTCTGCAGGTTGCGCCGCGTCCAGATAGCTTTCAGGGTTTCCATATACTGTTGAATTAAGAAGTGGAAAACAAGGTTTATGAGAGTTGAAACACAAGAATAAACGCAGCCCGTGGGGGCCTACATTGCACGCCAGCAGAAGTTATGCCAGTGTTTTAACAAGACTTAACCAAATGCCAATCTGGCAGCCGGGACGGGCGGAGACTTACAAAATGTCTGCAAAATCCGGATTGAACGATTTTTGCAATACACACACCCTGTCAGGCAACACAACACTTATTTTCGTACTCATCACATGGAATACAAAGACTACTATAAAGTACTGGGCATACCCAAGGATGCGGATGCCGATACCATCAAGCAGGCGTATCGCCGGCTGGCGCGGCAATACCACCCGGATGTGAACCCCGGCGATGCCACGGCAGAGGCCCGCTTCAAGGACGTGAACGAAGCCTATGAGGTACTCAGCAACCCCGAGACCCGGCAGCAGTATGACGAGCTGGGCAGCAACTGGCAGCAGCAGCGCACAACCCGGGACCAGGGCTGGCAACAGGCACCCGACGACTTTGGCGGAGGAACCTACGGGGGATTCGGCGGCGGCGGGTTCAGTGACTTCTTCCGCACATTCTTTGGCAACAGGGGTGGCTTCCATGAGGCCGAGGAACCCCTGGATCTCAAGGCCAAACTCACCATCAGCCTCAAAGAAGCCTACCTGGGCGGCCCCAAGCATATTAAGATGGGCGACGAGCAGTTTCGCATAGAACTGAAGCCGGGCACCCGCGAGGGCCAGACCCTGCGCCTGCGCGGCAAAGGACGGCCGGGGCCCGGCGGCAAACGGGGAGACCTCTACCTGCAGCTCAGCATCCTGCCAGACCCGCTGTTTGAGCAGGAGAGCGATGACCTGTACACACAGCAATCGGCCAGCCTCTTCACGGCAGTGCTGGGCGGCCCCATGCGGGTGCGCACCCTGGGGGGCGAGCTGCTGGAAGTGAAGCTGAAACCCGGCACCTCCGGGGGCACCACTGTGCGCCTGCGCGGCAAAGGCATGCCTAAAGCCGACGGTACCCACGGCGACCTGTATCTCACGGTGCAGATACAAGTGCCGCAAAAGCTGACGGATGCCCAGCGGGCACAGTTCGAGCAGCTGCGCCAGAGCCTAGGCGAAACCCAGTAGGGCCTCCACGTACTCGCGGGAATTACTGAGACGGGGCACCTTGTGCTGGCCTCCCAGCTTGCCACGCTGCTTCATCCAGGCATGGAACGTACCGGGCGGCACCACGTGCAGGCGGGGAAGCTGCAAAGCAATGTCCTTATAGCGCTTGGCGGCGTAATCCGAATTGAGGGTTTGCAGCTCGGCGTCCAGCGCAGAGACGAATGCGCCCAGGTTATCCGGTACACGGGCAAACTCAATCACCCATTCATGTCCTCCTTTGCCCTGGTTATCCTGGAAGATGGGCGCAGCGGTATACTCCGCCACCTGGGCGCCGGTGAGGTGGCACGCCCGGGCCACAGCCATATCCGTATTCCCTACTACCACTTCCTCACCAAAGGCATTGATAAAATGCCTGGTGCGCCCGGTAATCACCAGCTTGTAATAGGGCTTGCTGGTCGTAAACTGCACGGTATCTCCTATCTGGTATCGCCACAGCCCGCCCATAGTGGAAATGACCATGGCGTAGTTCACGCCGGTCTCCACCTCCCATAAGGGCAGCGCGCGGGCAGATTCACTGCCCAGTTCACTCATGGGAATGAACTCGTAGAAAATGCCCCGGTGGGGCAGCAGGGCCATATCGTATTCCGCCGGTTCCGTTTGCAGGGCAAAGAACCCTTCGGAAGCATTGTAAGTCTCCAGGTAATGCATGCCCGGGTGGGGAATCAGCTGGCGGAACTGCTCCCGATAGGGTGTGAAGGAAACGGCGCCGTGGAAAAAGACCTCCAGCCCGGGCCAGATGTCATGCAGGTTGCGGGTGCCCGCCAGTTGAAACAGCTTGTCTATCAGTACCAGCGTCCAGGTGGGCACCCCGGCTATGCCGGTAATGGGCTGCCGGAGGGTCTCGCGCGCCATAGCCTCCAGCTTGGCTTCCCATTCATCCATAAGCGCCACCCGGCGGCCGGGGGCGCGGCCCCGCTCATACAGGCGCGGCATGTTCTCTATCAGCACCGCAGACAGATCGCCATAGCGGGCATTCTCATTGTATCTGCTCACCTGGCTGCTACCGCCGATGCTCAGCACCTTACCCCCCGCCAGCCTGCTCTGGGGATAGTTATGAAAGTAGATGGCCAGCATGTCCTTACCCGCCGCATAGTGGTTGGTCTGCAGGCAAATAGGCGGGATGGGGATAAACTTGCTGACGTCATTGGTGGTACCGCTGCTCTTGGCAAACCAGCGGGTGCGCCCCGGCCAGAGGACATCGGCCTCCCCGCGCAACACCTGCTCCACATAAGGAAAGAATGCCTCATAGGTATGCACAGGCACCTGCCGGGCATAGTCGGCATAGCTGCGGATATGCGCATACCCATGTGTCTGCCCCCAACGGGTAGATTTGCCCTGGAGCACCAGTTGAGCAAACACATCCTCCTGACAGCGCCTGGGATGTAACAGGGCATGCTGCACTTGCGGGTAACGGCGGCGCAGGAAGGCTTTGACGACAGCAGAAAGCATGTAACAGTGGGTATCAGAAATGGAAATTCTGGCCCAAATATACTTTACGCACCTGCTCGTCTGCCGCCAGCTCCTCTGCCGTGCCCTGTTTGAGGATCTTTCCTTCAAACAGCAGGTAAGCGCTGTCCACTATCGTAAGGGTCTCCCGCACATTATGGTCTGTAATGAGCACCCCGATGTTACGGGACTTGAGGTCGGCCACTATAGACTGGATCTCTTCCACAGCAATGGGGTCCACCCCGGCAAAAGGCTCATCCAGCAGGATGTAACGAGGGTTCACAGCCAGTGCGCGGGCAATCTCGGTGCGCCGCCGCTCCCCGCCGGAAAGGAGTCCCCCCTTGTTTCTGCGTACATGGGTAAGGCTCAGCTCTTCCAGTATCTGGTCTGTGCGCTCCTGCAGCTGGTTCTTTTTCAATCCGGAACGCAGCTCCAGTATCGCCTTGATATTATCCTCCACGCTCAGCTTGCGAAAGACGCTGGCTTCCTGGGGCAGGTAGGCTAAGCCGAGCTGTGCGCGTTTGTACATGGGCTTCTCGGTGATGTCCATGTCATCCAGGAGAATGCGGCCCTGGTTGGGGCGTACCAGTCCCACCACCATGTAGAAGGTGGTGGTTTTACCGGCGCCGTTAGGGCCCAGCAGGCCCACGATCTGTCCCTGCGCCACCTGCACGGATACGTCATTTACCACCGTGCGTTCGCGGTACTTTTTTACCAGGTGTTCGGTTCTCAGCATTAGTATTTCTGAATACGCAGGGTAGACGAATGCTCACCGGCCTGGAGGCGGCACCAATAAGCGCCTGCCGACAATTGGGGGAGCTCCCAGCGTAGTTGCTGCAGGCCAGCCTTCAACACGGGGGTATGGCGGACAGCCACTACCCTGCCCTGCAGGTCCAGCAGTTCCATCCTGAGGGAAGCGGCCACCGGCAGGGCACATAACAGGTTAAGCTCATGCGCCACAGGGTTGGGCCACAGCTGCGCCTGTAACGCATGCGTCGCCGCCGTTCGGCTACTGGGGTCCGGCGGCACGGTGGTATCCAGCGGGAAGAACCGCCCATGCAGGAACAAAACGCCCGTTTGGGTAGGCGCCTGCTTGCGCATGGCCACATACAGCTGGTTGCTGTCCGGGGCCTGGAAGGCAAAATACCGGCCAGGGCGGCTTTCGGGCAACGGCATGGCCAGCGGCTGCCACTGACCGTTACTGCTATCCCTGTAGAGCAGCAGCAGGTAGTCATCCAGGCCGGCAGCATTATAGAGCAGCCACTGCTTGCCGTGGGCATCTATACGCAGCTGAGAGGGCTCTCCCACAGGCACATCCGGACTGGTGATCACCACCTCCCGCTCCCAGGTGCCGGCAGGGCGCACAGCCAGTTCCAGCTGATTATCCGTCTCATTGCGGTAAGCAATATGCGGTGTACCAGCCCCGTCAAAAGCCAGGGAGGTAAAGGTACCTACTATGGAGGCGGGCAGGTCCACCGCCACTTGTGCTTCCCAGTTATTACTGCCCAGGCGGCGGGCATAGATAAGGCGGCCGTTAGTACGGTCCCAGAAGCTCATGCGGGGAGAGAATGCGGCATTGAACTGGAGCGAGAGGTATTCGCCCAGGTAATCGGTGGCAAAGGGTGTCACAGCTTCTAAAGGCGGCTGGCCCAGCGGGCTGCGGATGCGGTAGTAGGCTTTGCCTGCCGTTTCATTCTGATAGGCATAATGCAAGTTGTCTGTGCCGGGCTGGTGCACCACGGAGAGGGCCCCCACCGCCTGGCTGTTGAACAGCACACGAGATTGCCAGTTCTCATCTTTCCCAAAGGTTATCCAGATGCTTTGATCTGCCCCCCGGACATGGGTAATATAGAGGCTGTCATTCGCCAGCCGGTGTATATGCAGCTGCCCATAGGTATCTCCCCCCGCCAGTTGGGTATAGCTCCAGTTACCTCCCTGCCTCACCCCATACCACAGTTTCTTCTGCAGGTGATCCTCAAAAGCTATATGGATGAGGGTATCGCCGGCCACCGGTTCCGCCAGGACAGCCAGTTCCTGCCCGCGTTTCTGGGAAACGGTAAGGGCCGACCACCGCCAGGCACCAGCCATGCTGATATGGCGGCGACCCAGCCACAGGGTTTGGCTGGGGGTATGTCCTACGAGAATGCTCAGGGAGTCTCCCTGGATAGCCAGGGGTGCTTTCATGCGGGCACCGGGCAAGGGCAACACAGATTCCTCGGTGGAAAAAGTAGTGCCGCCATTAAAGGAAAACCGCAGGCGATATTCGCCGGTATGGCGCTCGGCATATACGATATACAGGGAATCTTCGCCCTTGAGCGCCATTGAAGTAGAGTTGCGATACTCAGGTGTGGTATCATCGGGCTTCAGGGTCACATAGGTGTAGCTATTGGCCGGTGTACGGCGCAGGTATACCAGGGCATTGAAGAAATTGGGCACTCCCCCGCTGGTCGTTGAGGTATTGAAACCGTGGTTCTGGGAAGAACCATAGACCACATGCAGTGTACCGTTGGGACTGAAGCGGGCGGAGATTCCCTCCAATGTGGTTTCGTGACGGGCCGGGCCGGTGGAAGCGCCCCCCATGCCGGCTCTCCAGCAACTGTCGAGCACCACAGGGTTCCAGGGAAAATAGATATTCCCGGGATCCGTTTCCCGCAATTCCCAGATCTGGCCTTCGCACATGGCAGTGGCAACGGCTATGTTATGGGTATGTGCGGGGTGGCGCAGGAGCTGCACGGATTCCCCATAGCGCACCCCGGCATAACAATAACATTGGTCGGGCAGCTTGCCGCCGCCGCCGTTCCAGAGATACTCTGCATTGCGCCAGTTCACCCACGCTCCGTCTACCAGGAAGGCGCGCCACATTTCCAGGTAAGGCGAAGCGGTATAGTCTGAACAATGCGCCAGGTTGGGGGCGTTGAAATAGGCTATGGTAGGATTATCGTTCTCATCTACCAGAATATCTACAGAAGGCTGGAAGTAGAAATCGGTCTGCCCGGCCAGCGGCGTGTACCGGCCGATACTGGTGGTGGTCACAACGGCCGCTTCCCATTGCAGCGCCAGCGAAAGGCGTACATAACGTATGCGTTGCTCATTCCCCACATTGGCCAGGTAGGCAATATGCGGCCGGCCATACTGGTCCAGCGCAATGGCTGAGCGCAATCCGCCGGCAACATCGGGTTCGGGTATCTCCCAGGAGACGGTCCGTCCATTGGGGGAGAGCATGCCATACACCAGGCGGTCTGCTTCCCGGTTCCAGTAGCTGATGTGCAGGTTTCCGGCGGCATCGGTAACCCCGGCAGGATACATGCCTTCCTGCACCAGGTCATTGAGCAGGTTATTAGCAGTCCACTGGACATACTGCGCCCTGGCAGGGAACAGGAATGCACCTGCACACAGGAGCAACAGCCCCCCCAACAAGCCCGGCAGATAGTTCTTCATGAATGTGAAACGAATACGCACGGTGATTTAGTGAACAGAGTTCTCACCCTGTTTGACAAATTAAGCAAAAGGAATCGGGCGAAAAAAATGGAGGAGAATTATCTGCCCAAAACCGGCTGTGAATGGCAATTTGTGGGGCTGAATGCGTACCTTTGCAAGGCTAATTGCATTGTTTATCCAGCAGATTATATGCCCGAAAGCCCACAGGCACAGGTACAGGAACGCATTGAGGAGGTGAAACGCATCTTTGCCCGCCACCTCGATGATAACGGGCAGCGCAAAACGCCGGAACGCTTTGCCATTCTGGAGGAAATCTATTCCCGTAATGATCATTTTGATGTAGAAAGCCTCTACATCCACATGAAAAACAAGAACTACCGGGTGAGCCGCGCCACGGTATACAATACGCTGGATCTGCTGGTGGGGTGCGACCTGGTGGTGAAGCACCAGTTCGGCAGCCAGCAGGCCAAATATGAGCGCGCTTTTGGCTACCGCCAGCACGATCACCTTATCTGCACAGACTGTGGAAAAGTTCTGGAGTTCTGCGACCCGCGGGTCAATGAAATCCAGGAGATGATAGGAAAATTACTTAATTTTACAGTAAAAAGCCATTCTTTGCTCCTCTATGGCAATTGTAACCGTGCTGATTGCGAGGGCAAAACGAGAAACTAGTACCCAATGGAAAACAGTGAAATGACTTACACCCATGAAATTAATGATGGTATTGCCTTTTTCCGACTGGAAGGCAGCCTGTTGGCCGAAGTAGACCGCACCAACATCAAGAATGATTTCACTGCTTATCTGGATAAAGACGTGAACAAATTCCTGATA
The DNA here is from genome assembly GCA_019638695.1 of Bacteroidota bacterium. GTDB lineage: Bacteria > Bacteroidota > Bacteroidia > J057 > JAJTIE01 > JAHBTG01. The sequence continues at coordinate 8,819 of JAHBTG010000047.1, forward strand.
GACCTGAGCAACCTGCGCCACATTAACAGCACGGGGCTGGGTATCTTCATCACGCTGTACACCAAAGTACGGGGTAAAGGCGGGGAGATGGTAATCTGCAACCCCAGCCAGAACATCAGCAATCTGCTGACGATCACCAAGCTAAACTCCGTGTTCAGCATTGTAGACTCTGAGCGCGAGGGCCTGGCCAGGCTCCAGGTCATCTAACCGCATTCATTATTCATATACACACATAAGGCAATATCATGCCAGTATCCGTATTGTTAGGCCTTCAGTGGGGAGACGAAGGTAAAGGGAAGGTTGTGGACGTGCTGGGCGACCGCGTGGATGTGGTAGCCCGCTTCCAGGGAGGGCCCAATGCCGGCCACACGATCATCATTGGCGGCCAGAAGTATGTATTGCACCAGATCCCCAGCGGCATCTTTCGCCCGGGTGTGCGCAATATCATCGGCAACGGTGTAGTGATCAACCCTGCGGTACTCCTGCAGGAGATCCGCGGGCTGGAAGCCAAAGGTGTGGATGTGCGCAGCCACCTGTACATCAGCACCCGCTGCCACCTGATCCTGCCCAGCCATGTGCACCTGGACAAGCTCTCCGAACAACGGAAGGGCCAGGCCAAAATAGGCTCCACCCTGCGGGGAATAGGCCCCACCTATCGCGACAAATATGGCCGCGAGGGGCTGCGCATGGGAGACGTGCTCACCCCCCGCTTTGCAGAGAAACTGGATACCCTCCAAACGGCTCACTACGAATACCTGCACGCACTGGGCTATGCCGCAGACCGGGCAGCCGATACGCAAGCATTCCTGGAGGCCCTGGAAGCCCTGAAAGCTTATACCATTACGGACACGGAAGTATTACTGCACAAGGCCCTGGCCCAGCAGCAGCATATACTGGCAGAGGGTGCCCAGGGCACCCTACTGGATGTGGAGTTCGGCGCCTACCCGTTTGTCACCAGCTCCAATACCACGGCCGGAGGCGCCTGCACCGGCCTGGGCATTCCCCCATCGGCCATTACGCAAGTCTATGGCGTCTTCAAAGCCTATTGTACCCGCGTGGGCAGCGGCCCGTTCCCCACAGAGCTGGATAATGCACAGGGTGAAGCCATCCGCCAGGCGGGTGGCGAGTTTGGCGCTACCACAGGACGGCCCCGCCGCACCGGCTGGCTGGACCTGCCCGCGCTCAAATATGCCTGCAGCCTCAACGGGGTTACTCACCTGGTCATGACCAAAGCAGATGTACTGGCAGGCATGGACCATGTAGAGGTCTGCGTGGGGTATGAGCTGAACGGCCGTGTACAGGACTATCCCCCTTTTGACAGCGAGGGTGCCCTGAAGCCGGTATACCGCAGTTTCCCGGGCTGGCCGGGCTTTGGCCCGGACGATGCGCTGCCGGTCAGCTTCCGCCAGTACCTGGATTTTATTGAAGCCGAACTGGGACAGGCCATTACCTTTGTTTCCATGGGTCCGGACCGCAAGGAAATGGTACAACTGGTGGCTTAGCCACTTCTTTAACACCCGGTTATGTTGTACCGCCTGCTCGTTGCCGCACTGTTACTCTGGACCGCCTGGAGCCAGGGATATGCGCAAGACACGATTGCAGATATACTGGAGGGCAACCCCATACCCAACGGATTTCAACAGCTGCGGCTGGTGCATATACCCAGCGGAGCCATGCTGCCCAAGCACCAGTTACGCATCCAGTTTGCCCAGCGCTTTGGGCAGATGGGAGGCGCACCTGGCGAAGCCAATACATTCCTGGGCATTGATAAACCAGGGGATATCCAACTGGCGGCAGACTACGGTCTCAGCAATCGCCTGGGAGTAGGCATTGCGCGCAGCACCCACCGGCAACTGGCAGAAGGGTACCTGTCTGTACAAGTATACCGCCAGAAAAAAGGGAAACACCCGCTTACTCTGACGCTGATGCAGCATATGGGTGTGGATACCCGTCCCAACGCAGAGGAAATGCCGGGACTGATGCGTTTTGGGCAAGGCAGCCATCGCATTGGCTATGCCACTATGCTGGTAGCCAGCAGACGGCTGAGCCAGCGGTGGAGCCTGCTGGCAATGCCGGGCTTCTGGCACCGCAACTATGTAGACCGTTTCTACTTCAACGCACAAGGAGCGCGTGTGATGGATAGCCACAGTAACCTGGTGGTGGCAGCAGGCCTTCGCTGGCAGGCCACCTCCTGTATAGCACTGGTAGCAGACTATGTCTATAATGCAAATCCTTTCTACAGCCAGCATCCTGTAAACGGCTTTTACCGCATGCCGTTGGGTTTGGCGGCAGAACTGACAAGCGGACCCTGGCGGCTACAGGGCCATCTGAGCAACGCACCGGGTATCTCCCCCTTTAACCACTGGTCTTCTTCTCCTACCGGATGGGATGCCGGGGGGCTACACATGGGTTTCCGGTTCACCTATGATCTCTGGCTCAAAAAACCTGAGCCCAAGGTGAATTTTGAGTGGAGTGAAGAAGAAATCACCCCGGAGGGCTAGCATACCACATCGAGTATTCTCCTGCCCGGAATCCAGAGGCAGAGCCCGGGTAGTTTACTTATGCCCCGGCCCTTTGGACTTCCGCGTCAACATCTATCCACTACTCAGTGCTCTGAAAGCAAGAAAGCCGGCTCTGTGAGCCGGCTTTCCAGTATAATGAAACATGCCCAGGGGCATGTCAGGCTTACCACTTAGAGCGTCCGCCACCACGGTCATAGCCACCACCGCCACCGCGGTTGAAGCCACCGCCACCACCGCCACCGCGGTTGAAGCCACCGCCACCACCGCCACCGCGGTTGAAGCCGCCGCCACCACCGCCACCGCGGTTGAAGCCGCCGCCGTTGCTTTCCCGGGGCTGAGCCTCATTCACGCGCAGGGGACGGCCCATGAACTGAGCACCATTGAGTTCCTGAATAGCCTGGCTGCCGGCAGTATCGTCCTCCATTTCAACAAACGCAAACCCACGCGACTGGCGGGTCTCGCGATCGAGGATAATCTTGGCGGAAGTTACGGCACCATAACCACCAAACAGCTCGCGCACATCATCTTCTGTCGCACTGTGCGACAGATTACCAACATAGATATTCATACGAAGAAAAAGTGAATTACAAAAAGGGAAAAAAGGGAAGCTGTTATTCCTGCAAGGGCACCTCCCCTAGATGGGAGAGAGAGTATTCTCAATAAGATGTCTACAGGTGAGCGACGTATCGCGCAGAAACAGGATAAAGTGAAACGATCGTTTTATAGCAGGGGTATTTTCACAAAGAGTTGGCTTCCCAAGGTGAGAAACACCATTACACCCACGAATATACAAAAAAACATGACATAGTAACTACATTTTGAGTTTTTGGGGCCTGAATCTCAAAAAAAAGGGCCTGCCCCAAAAGGCAGGCCCCAGTAGTTGGAAAGAACATGGGTTCTAGGCGTTCTGGGCAATTTTTCCAGAATCCACCATACCGATTTTCTCAAAGATGATCATAGGCTCGTACATCACATCGTAGTACTCCTGGATGATCTTGAAGTCCAGCAATGTGGAGTAGAGGCGGGGCTCAAAGAGCTCTTTCTTGTGCGAGATGGCCACATAGATATTGCTGCCGATGAAAGACACGTAAATGTCATCCTTATGGTTCTTTTTGTAGGAAACAAGGTCTTCAAAGACTTCGCGATAGGTATTGAAGCTGTTGAAGATCGTATCTTTTTCGGCCGTATATACTTTGAAGTACTGGTTAAAATCAGGATCGGGGTGCAGCACCTCGCTGTATTCGCCGGGTTTGAAGCCCAGTTTTTCGGGCTCGAAGGCCTGGTGTTTGGGCAAAATAATGGTGCCGGAGAATTTCTGGTTAGTAATGGCTACAAAGAAGATACCGTCAAAGATGTTACGCATCTCTGTTTTGTTACCATCGCCTTTTTTTACTTTGCGCTTGGCGTGCACTTCTGAGAAAGCGATCTTGGTAGTGCCCAGGTCGCCAAACACATAGTCATCTCCCTTGTATTTGTTAGGCAGGTCTGTGAACAGTTTGCTGTCTACAAACAGGTTGGGGGGGATGAACTTATGGGAGATATAGGTGAAATGGGGATTGATGAAGCGGACGATCTGCTCAATAACCCGGGTTTTGAAGATGATGTGAAAGCGTTTGTCGCCGGTAACGTCATAGTACATGACAAAGCCGATGGCCGGGAATACCACAACGATCAGGGCATACCAGCCCCATATCTGATAGCCTCCGCCGTCGTCTCCGCTCATGGCAGTGGTAATGCCTATAAGCGCAGCCACCATAAGCAATGCGATGACCACCATAAGTACGACTACTTTGGCAACGATCTTCTTGCGCATGGCATCCACCTTCTTCAGATCATCTGTAAGTTCGGTGTTAAAAAAGTTCTTGAGTTCTTCTAGTGACTTCATAGTCAGTTGTGTATTTAGATTCTGTGGATGAGAGTACGAGTTAACATTACACGGCCTGGCATATAGCCCCGGCCTCTGCTGCAAACATACTGATTTTTGAATGAGGGCAAATCAATTTATCGATATATCAATAAAAGGGCGGATGAAATGCCTAAAAAGGGGGTTGTACGAATTTGTGGGAGGCAGGAACAGCAAGCGAATCAGATATCAAAACGAATACCTTGTGCCAGAGGCAGCGCCTCTGAATAGTTCAGGGTTTGGGTCTGGCGGCGCATATAGGCCTTCCAGGCATCCGAGCCGCTTTCCCGGCCACCCCCGGTTTCTTTCTCCCCGCCAAAGGCGCCGCCAATCTCGGCACCGCTGGTGCCAATATTGACATTGGCAATGCCGCAATCCGAACCGGAAGGGCTCAGGAACTGCTCTGCCTCGCGGAAATTGCCGGTGAAGATGGCCGAACTGAGACCCTGGGGTACACCATTATGCAGGGCTATGGCTTCCTCCCAGGTGCTGTACTTCAGCAGGTACAGGATGGGCGCAAAAGTCTCATGCTGCACGCTTGTCATCTCATTGCGCGCCTCCACCAGTGCAGGCACTACATAGTGGCCGCCTTCGAGGCCGGGCGCCGTATGCACCTGCCCGCCAAACAGAAGGGTACCGCCTTCTGCCTGCACGTGCTGCAAACGATCTTGCATCATGCGCACGGCATCGGCATCTATCAGCGGACCGATCAGCGTCTGGCTATCCAGCGGACTGCCTATGCGGGCGGGCAGGCTCTGATAGGTCTTGAGCAAGGCTTCTTTGACCTTGTCGTAGACGGATTCATGGATGATAAGCCGGCGCGTGCTGGTACACCGCTGGCCACAGGTGCCCACAGCCCCGAACACAATGGCCTGCAACGCCAGTTTGAGGTCGGCCTGGGGAGTAAGCACAATGGCATTATTACCGCCCAGTTCCAGCAGGAACTTGCCCAGGCGGCTGGCCACGGTGCCGGCTACCGCCTTGCCCATGCGGGTGGAACCTGTGGCGGATACCAGGTCTATGCGGGTATCTGCAGACATGAGCTGCCCGAGTTCGGCCTCACCGACAGTGAGGTTAAAGATACCTTCCGGCAGGTTATTCCGGCGCAATACGTCCTGTATGATATGCTGGCAGGCCAGGGCACAGAGGGGCGTTTTTTCACTGGGCTTCCAGATAGTTACATCGCCGCATACGGCAGCCAGCATGGCATTCCAGCTCCATACGGCAACGGGGAAGTTAAAGGCGGAGATGACCCCCACTATGCCCAGGGGATGCCAGCGCTCCTGCATGCGGTGCCCGGGGCGCTCGCTGGGAATGGTGAGGCCATAGAGCTGGCGGCTGAGTCCCACGGCAAAGTCGCATATATCGATGATCTCCTGCACTTCTCCCAGGCCTTCCTGGTAGATCTTGCCCATTTCATAGCTCACGAGCCACCCCAGGTGCTCTTTGTGCGTGCGAAAGGCGTCTCCTATCTGGCGCACAATCTCTCCGCGCTGGGGAGCCGGCACCTCTCTCCATACCTTAAAGGCTTCCTGGGCCCTGAGCACTACCTGGTCATACTGGGCGGCGGTGGTTTTGGCCACAGTGCCTATCAGCGCTCCGTTCACAGGCGAATAGCTGTGAATGATTTCATGGGTATTGGCTATGGGCAGAAACTGCTGTCCTGTGGAAGCGCCTGGCAAGGTCTGCTGCGTGTCCAGGCCCAGTGCGGCAAGCGCAGCCGGGGAGATGGTGGTGGAATTATTCATTTTGCGGGCGGAAGTTCAAATGCCTGGATGGGGCTATGGAAGTTACCTTTGTGCGCCCCATCGCAGAAAGGGAGGTTCTGGCTGAGACCGCAACGGCAAAGGCTCACGGCAGTACGACCATTCAGGTTAAAAACATTACCCTCCTGGTCTACTATCTCAAATTCACCTTCCAGACGAATGGCACCGTTGTTTTTGATGGTCACACGAGTCATACCGCAAAGGTAAGACAGGAAGGGAGCGTTGGCAAACTTAGTGTTGACTAAATTCCATGAGGAATGCCTTGATGAAGTCATCCAGATCTCCATCCATCACCGCCTGCACATTGCTGGTTTCCACCCCGGTACGCAGGTCCTTGACCAGCTTGTAGGGGTGGAAGACATAGTTACGGATCTGGCTCCCCCACTCTATACGCTTCTTGCCGGCCTCCGTTTTGGCTTTTTCTTCCATACGGCGCTCCAGTTCTTTCTGGTAGAGCCGGCTTTTGAGTAGCTGAATGGCTTTTTCACGGTTCTGGTGCTGGCTGCGTTCCTGCTGGCATTCTACCACGATACCGCTGGGCCGGTGAGTAACCCGCACGGCAGTCTCCACCTTGTTCACATTCTGGCCGCCTTTACCGCCGGCACGAAAGGTATCCCAGTCCAGGTCGGCAGGGTTCACCTCTATATGTATGGTATCGTCTACCATGGGATAGACAAACACCGAGGCAAACGACGTATGCCGGCGGGCGCTGGAATCGAAAGGACTGATGCGCACCAGCCGATGCACTCCGCTTTCTCCCTTCAGGTATCCGTAGGCAAACGGCCCCTTGATCTCCAGGCTGGCGCTTTTGATACCGGCACCCTCACCGGGCTGCTCGTCTATCATGGTCACCTTATAACCGTGGCTTTCGGCATACATCAGGTACATGCGCATGAGCATCTCTGCCCAGTCCTGGCTCTCGGTGCCTCCGGCGCCACTGTTAATGTCTATGACACAATCGAGCTGGTCTTCTTCGCCACTAAGCATATTCTTCAGCTCCAGTTCCGTGACGGCGGTCTCTGCCCGCAGGAAGGTTTCTTCAAGCTCCTGCTCCGAGAGGGCGCCCTCTTTCTGAAATTCTATGGCCAGGTCCAGCTCATCCATACACCCCATGACACGGTCATAGGCATCTGTCCACACCTTGAGGGAGCGAATGCCCTTCATGACCTTCTCTGCCTCCTCGGGGGTATCCCAAAAGCCCGGGGCGGCAGCCTGTTCTTCCCGGGCGGCGATATCCGCTTTTTTGGCATCTACGTCAAAGATACCTCCTCAGGGCGCCTACCCTTTGCTGCAAAGTCTTGTGTTGGTCCGGTGTCATAGTTAAACTAAAGATCAAAGAGAAAAATCAGGCCGGAAAGCATCCGTATGGTGCCGGATGTCCGGGCGGGTATGGTCAAAGAGGTTAACGGTAATCACATCAAAACGGGCAGGCAAATCTACCAAATCCCGGGCTTGCATATAAAGGGTGGCAGTGCGTACCAGTGTGCGTTGCTTGGCGGGCGTAACGGCCAGTTCCGGAGGCCAGGTTCCTTTGCGGGCCTTCACTTCCACAAACACCACCTCCCTGTCCTGCCGGGCGACGATATCCAGTTCGCCATGCTGCAAAACCACATTACGCGCCAGTACCTCATACCCTCGCTGCACCAGCCAGTCGGCAACGAGTTGTTCGGCCTGGTTACCCAGCGTGCGGCTCATGGTTTCTTGCGCAGGCGCCGCTGCATCACACGGGCGCGCCAGATGCGGAAAGCACCATACAACAAGAGTATCGCGCTCAGCACAAAAGGCGGGATTCCCTTCTCTACCAGGAAATCGGGCGGATAAAAGAGGACGACGATGCTCATCACTATGATGACAGCACCCGTAATAAAGCCCATACGGACCATCAGTTCGTAACCACGCATAACACTGCAAAGTAACACAAAACAAAGGCGCCGGACACACGGAGGTGTACAGCGCCCTTGTCATTTTGCAGAGCGGAGGCGATTTACTTGCGTAGCTGAAAGTCTATGGACACGGTTGTCCAGAACAGGATAGGCTTACCACCCTGGATAGCGGGGGTAAACCTGAGGCGGTAGATCTCCTTGACAGCGGCTTCTGTGAGGGCCGGGTGAGGACTGCGCAATACCAGGTGCTTTTGCGGGTCTCCCTCTTTGCCTACCAGGATGCGCAGAATGACCTTGCCTTCTATACCCATTGCCTTAGGCCCCTCCGGATACTGGATACGCTGTTTAATATCATCCAGATTAACGGCTATGGGCTGGCGTTCCACGGGGATAAACTTATCGTCCGGCGGAACAGGGTCTACAAAAGGCTCTGTCACAGCGTTTCCACCCGTCTCCGGGTGCCCCGGCAAACGTGTAGGTAAGCCATCCCCGGGATGATCTCCCGGATCCGTATCCTGGTTCCCCACCAGGGCATCGCTATTCAGCAGTTCCCGGTTATCGGCTATGGTGGCTGTGGGAGGCGCTTGCGTATCATCCGTAAGCTCCGGGGGCCGGAAGCTGATCTCGGCGCGGGAAGGCGGGGGCGGAGGCGTGGGGAGCGGTGGAGCAGGATCGGGTGCTGGGTCCTCCGGAAGGTCTGCGGGTATATGATATTCTGTACCCAAATCGTCCTCAGGGCTTTTGGGCGCAGGATCATGGAAAGCAGAGGCAATCACAGGCAGCGACAACAAAACGCCCAGGCTGACGCTGGACAGGAGCAGGGCTACCAGCAGGGTGCGGCTCTCCCGTTTGCGCAAGTCATAGGAGCCATAGGACCGGTTCTTGCGGCGGAAGACATAGTCATCCAAATCATGAGGGTGCATGGACATGATACTTGAGTTTAGTGTAAATACTATTCTGGTAACGCACCATTCATTCATTATTTTATATCAAAATCATAAAAAATATACAAGTTCCTAAAAATACCATAAAGGTAACCTTCTGTGCACGGCACATTATTCTCAAACCAACGCCTTAACGAAAAAGGCTATGTAAGAACCGGGCGCACAAAACGTCCGGGCGCATTCCTCAGGGAGATGAGGCCATTATGTATGAGTATAACGCAGCAAAAAGCCCGGACTATTGCCCGGGCTTTCGAATTTCTTGCGGCAGACTCGCTTATCTTTTCTTGAGCGAGAAATCAATGGGCACCGTAGCCCAAAAGACGATAGGCTTGCCACCCTGGATAGCAGGGGTAAACTTGAGATTATAAATCTCCTTCACCGCCGCATCTGTAAAGCTGGGATGGGGACTGCGCAGCACCAGGTGCTTTTTGGGATTACCTTCTTCATCGATCATGATACGCAGCATTACTTTTCCTTCCAGTCCCATTTCACGGGCTACTTCGGGATACTTGATGCGCTTCTTGATGTCATCCATGTTCACAGCCACCGGCTGGCGCTCTACGGCCACAAAGGCATTGGGGTCTGGTTCTTTTACAGGCACGGGCACTTTATCTCCGCTGCCGTTACCGACATTATCGGGAATGCGCTCCGGCATGCGGTCTGCATTAGGATCACCTTCCACATCTTTCTTGCCGATGTCGGCATCTTTATCCAGCAGCTCTTCAGTGCTTTTGATAGTGGTTTCCTCAGGCGCCTTATCATCCTCTACAATCTCGGGAGGGGTAAATTTGATCTCCTCACGGGTAGGCGGCGGCGGCGGCTCCTGTTTGATCTCTTCAGGCAGCTCTTCCTCGTTATCTACCGGGGGCGCGTCCATGAGGGTGGTCTCCGTGGCCTGGAAGGTTTCCTCGGCTTCGGCCTGGCCTTTAATGACATTGATGATCACCGGCAGGGCCAGCAAGGTGCCCACCAGCAATACGCCCAGGGCAAATGCCACCAGCAGGGTGCGAGCAGAGCGTTTCCTCAGGTCATAGGAACCGTAGGACCGGTTCTTGAACCTGAAGAGAATGTCGTCCAAATCTGCTTTCAGAATTTCCATAGTGTGTTCTTTTGAGTGTGTTACACCTGAGCGTACTTAGGGTTCAAACACATCCGTAATCGTTGTCTAACAAACTTACTCGGTGAGGGTTTTGGTTACCGAAGACTTGGCCATGCCCTCACCCTTTTCATAGTCGGCCACAATCTCGGCCTCCTGTTTACTAAGGTCTATGAGCATGTATTTGGTCTGCCGGGTGATGTTCATTTCGTCAATGATATCCACCATGTTGGCATAGCGGGCATCTTTGGCAATCTTGATCATCACGATCATGGGATCAGGATCGTCCTTGGTGGCAAAGCGGCTTTTCTTGAGCCTTTCCTTGTTTTTGAGGACATTATCCCGGATACCTTTGCCATAGCTCACCTGCTGCAATTCCATACCGCCGCCATCACCTTCTCCACGGGTTTTGCCCATATAGTGGTAGATGCGGTCTTCCCCGGAGACGATGATATTCATCACCTTGCTTTCTGCCACGGGATCTTGCGGGGGGTCATTTGCCTCTTTATCGGCGGGCACCACAATAGGCATGGACTTGGGGTCGTCCATAGTGGCTGTGAGGATAAAGAAGGTCAGGAGGAGGAATCCGAGGTCCACCATGGGGGTCATATCCACCCGGGGCGTACCTTTTTTCCCCCGGCCTTTCTTCTTGCCTTTGCCACTGTCTTCGCCGCCACCTACATCTGCTGCCATAGCGTTCTGTGTTTTTTAGGGGTGAATTAAGAACCTTCTTTGTTGGTAATCAGGCTAAACTTGTTAGCCCGCTGCTTCTTGAGGGTACCTGTGATGTCTTTGAAGACCGGGTAAGGCATATCCTTATCTGCTTTGATAGCGATACGGTAGTCCTCATTGGCCTCCTGTTTGTTCACGATACGCGCTTCAAAGATCCATTTGTCCAGCTGATTATCCGCAGAATCCAGCGGCACGCCGCCATACTGTTTGTAAAAGGCTTCGCGCTTTTCCTTGGGCAGGCCCAGGTATTGCTTCATCTTGCGGATGTCCACAGGCACCTCGTTGAGCAGGCGGAACTCCTCCAGCTCTTTGGGGGTGAACTGGATCTTGTACAGATCTCCCATACGCAGCAGCCATTTATCGCGCTGTGCCTGCTCCGTGATGCCCACACGCACCTTACCTTCCTTGTTACCATAGATAATAAGCAGGTTGCGGGCAGGGATGGTTTTTTGCGCAGTGGACCCGGGTATGACGATCTTCTCGGTCTCCTGCTTAGTGAACTTCACGGTAAGCATGAAGAACGTAATGAGCAGGAAGGCAAGGTCCACCATCGGCGTCATGTCGATGAAGGTGCTCTTCTTTGCTATCTTCGGTTTCATGCGTGCGGATTAGTGCTTTTCGCCAAATGTGCTCACGATAGAGAAGCCTACCTCATCCATGCGATAGGTCAGGGCATCTACCTTGCTGGTATAGTAGTTATACAGGATGGTAGCCACAGCAGAAGTAAAGATACCCAGGGCAGTGTTTACCAGGGCCTCGGAAATACCCACGGAAAGCTGGGCTACGTCGGCAGCGCCGCTGGCACCCAGTGAAGAGAAGGCCTTGATCATACCCAGTACGGTACCGAGAAGAGCCATAAGGGTAGCCACAGAAACGATAGTGGAAATGAACACCAGGTTCTTTTGCAGCAGGGGGACCTCCAAGGTGATGGATTCCTCGAGCGTCTTCTGGATAGCCAGCATCTTCTGCTCTTTGTCCATGCCCTGCTCGGTTTCCATTTCCTTGTACTTGGCAAGCACCTCTTTAGTGACATTACCCAGCGAACCCTGCTGGCGGTCGCACTCGTCCAGGGCAGGCTGCAGCTCGTTCCGCTCCAGGTGGCTCTGGATCTTGGAAACAAACACGTCCAGATTGCCTTTGCCTGAGGCGCGGCTCAGGGAGATGGTGCGCTCGATAGACATGGTGATCAGGATGATCAGCAGGGCAAGTGCATAGGGAACTACCACACCCCCTTTGTAGAACAGGCCCAGCCATTTGGCAAAACCTTCTGCTACCGGGTGGCCATTCACAGGGTCATTACCCTCGAAGTTGGAGGGGCTACCCATGATACCTTCATAGATGATGTAACCAAAGACAATGGAGAGGACGACTACAATCGTACCAAACCAGCCTTTCAGCGGCGAAGCGGGCTTGAAGTTTGCGCCAGTGTCAAACGATGCGGTCTCAGACATATTCTGGAGAATTTAAGGGTGTTGTGTTAAAAGGGTATTTTTTACAGCGTCCAAAGCTATTAAAAATTAAAAATCAGTTCCAAGTGTTTAGGCATCTTTTGTAAAAAATGACTTTAGGGTAATCTCCGGCAGAGTATACGGTGCCCTATGCACTTAAACGCACAAAGTCATAATGCCCGAGGCTCTCGCTTTCGTATACCGCCCGGGCCCAACGGTCACTTCTGCTTCCTGAGCTGCGTAATTTCCTTGCTGTCCAGATAGCGCCACTCGCCGCGGGGCACTCCTTTGGTTTCCAGCGGGCCGAAAGCAACGCGATCCAGGCTTTTGATCTCAAAACCCAGGTGCTCAAACATGCGGCGGACGATACGGTTACGGCCGCTGTGCACTTCTATACCCACTTTGGGCCCAACAATATCATCCACATAATCTATGCGGTCTGCCTGGATAAAGCCGTCTTCCAGCTCTATGCCATCTGCCAGTTTCTGCAGATCCTCCCTGCGGGGCACATCATACAGTTCCACATGGTAGATCTTGCGCACTTTATGGCTGGGGTGCGTCAGCCGCTTGCCCAGCGCCCCATCATTCGTCAGCAGCAGGATACCTGTTGTATTGCGGTCCAGGCGACCTACGGGAAACACCCGCTCCTTTACCCCTCTCACCAGGTCTATCACTGTCTGGCGGCCTTCCGGGTCACTTAAGGTAGTGATGGTATTTTTGGGCTTATTCAGCAGAATATAAACAGGCTGTTCTTCTATCATCAGCTGGCCGGCTATACGTACCTGGTCCTTGCCAGGCACCACCTGTTCACCGGGCGCTTCCACCAGCTTACCGTTAAGGGTCACCTGCCCGGCCTTGATGTACTCATCCGCTTTGCGGCGGGAGCAAAATCCGGTACTGGCAATGTAGCGGTTGATACGCACGCTGTCCACGTTCTCCAGCAGCGTTTCGCCCGGTTCTGAAGGGTAACGGGGTATTTTGCGCGGAGTATCCTGACGAAAGTCTTTCCGTTCCCATTGGCGACGCTCACCTCCGCGGTCTTCACGGTTTTGCCACGGGCGGCGCTCACCACCGCGATCCTCGCGGTTTTGCCAGGGACGGCGCTCGCCTCCACGGTCCTCGCGGTTTTGCCAGGGGCGACGTTCACCTCCATTGCCCTCGCGGTTCTGCCAGGGACGGCGCTCGCCTCCACGGTCCTCACGGTTTTGCCAGGGACGGCGTTCACCTCCATCGCCCTCG
>JAHBTG010000048.1 GCA_019638695.1 Bacteroidota bacterium
TTGGCTGTACCATGATGCACCAGCAGGACAGAGAAGGATACAGCTCACGCGGCTGAAGCCGCGAAAGTGGGGGGCCAGCAGGAGCAGAGATCCTTCGCTGTGCTCAGGATGACGCCGGAGGTGTGCAGTGCGCGGTGCAACCGGGTAGCAGCCGCACTAGTCGATACGTTTCAACTGGCAGCAACTGCCGCCACACTTCACCTGAGGTTCCTCCCCCTGCCGTGCCTGCACGATCTGGGGACTGACGTAGGGAATACCCAGGTTCAACCCCCGGATGATCAGCAGCAGGGCTATCGCTACCGTGGAAATACGTACCAAACGGCGGGCGCCTGGTATGGAAAACAGCCGCCTGCCAGCTAATGACAGGGCCAGCATCATGGGCAGGGTACCCAGGCCAAAGAGGGCCATAAAGAGCATGCCGCTCCCTACCCCACCCGTGCCGGCAGCCCCTGCCAGGGCGGCATATACCAGTCCACAGGGTAGCAGGCCGTTGACCAGTCCTATGGCAAACTGCCCCGCAAGGCCGGGTCTGCTCCCCAGCAAGCGGCCCAGGCGGCTGCGCACCGCGAAACTGAGACGCCCGAGAGGGCCGCTACCGGCTCTCTCAAGGGTGGCAGAAAACAGCAGCAATAGCAGGATAACTACCCCGCTGAGGACAGAGAGATACTGCTGCAAGGGACTGGCAGCCAGGCCAAAACCCAGCAAGCCCACAATGGCGCCCATCAGGCTATAGGTAACGGTTCTGCCGATGTTGTACAGCAACCGCCCGCCCAGCAGCTGGCGCCAGGCGCCTCTGCCGGGTAAGGCCAGCGCCAGCGGCCCGCACATGCCGGCGCAATGCAGGCTACCGGCCAGGCCCATAACTATCGCGGTGAGATACCACATGGCTCTTTAGGGCAGAATAAGTACCTGGTTATGCAAATAATCCTTGCCTGCATGCTGCCAGTAGAGCTTCACGCTCCACCGTCCCGAACGCAGCTCTCCCCGGGGAATACGCTGACGATAGGTAGTATCGGGCTGCACCAGGAAATCGCGGTCCTGGCGGGGGTCACTGGGCCTCACCAGGTACAGGTGTGCCTTTACGGGACGATGGGGCAGCTCCACCAGCAAAAACTGCCCGGCATCCGTCACCCGCACACGGGCAGCAACGGGCAGACCAGCAGCATTGTTCTTTTTGTCCAATTCGTCCTGGTAGACCAGGGATTTCTCATAGATATGGTCTTCCGCAGCCACCTGGCTGCCGGCGCGCATCCCCCACACCAGGAACCCTATCATGATGGCAATAAAGGCGCCCAATGCAATAGCTATGGCGGTTCCCCAGGAGATCTTTATCATAACAGGCTTATTTAATGGGTCCCAGAAAGTTCACGGTCTGTTGGTCTGCCAGGGCTCCGTTCACATATACCCCAATGGTCACTTCTGTTTTAAGCCCTTTGATCCGGTCATAAGGCAGTGTCACCACCAGCTGCCCGGCCAGCATAGCGCCCCGGGGCACGACCAAGTGTTTATCGGCCCGGGTAACCTCTGCCTTACCGCCGGTGGGCTCCAGCAGATGAAGCTCAATGGCCATATCCCGGTTGGTCTTGTTGATCAGCTGGTATTTGTAAATATTGGCATAGCTGCCGTCTTTCAGCTCCTGGTAGGTGGAGCCCGGCATGCGGAGCACTGTGGTTTCCACGTCCTTGCGGGTAAACAGCAGGGTAAGGATGAGGCCCAGCAGCAGGGCAACGACCACAGCATACCCTTTCATACGCCCACTGAAGCGAAAAGGCTGCTTCAGGGCAATCTCGTTCTGAGAGGCATAGCGGATCAGTCCCCTGGGTTTGCCTATCCGGGTCATGATATCGTCACAGGCATCTATGCAGGCGGTGCAGTTGACGCACTCCAGCTGGGTGCCGTTGCGGATGTCTATACCGGTGGGGCACACCTGCACGCACTGGTAGCAGTTGATGCAGTCGCCCAGCGTGCGCTCCTCTCCCTTGCGGAACTTGCCCCGGGGCTCTCCTCTGCTGTAGTCGTAGGCCACCACCACACTGTTGTTATCCAGCAACACACCCTGCAGGCGCCCATAGGGGCAGGCCACAATACACACCTGTTCCCGGAACTGGCTAAAGACCAGGTAGAAGGCCGTGGTAAAGACCACCATTCCTATAAAGCCCTCGATATGATCAGCCGGAGAGCTGGTGATGATCTCAAATAGCTGCTCGGAACCGATGATATAGGCCAGGAACGTGTTCCCTATCAGGAAGGAGATGCCCCAGAAGACCAGGTGCTTGAGGCTGCGTTTCCAGGTCTTCTCCAGGTTCCAGGACTGGGCGCTCAGTCGCTTCTGGGCGGGCGCATCGCCTTCTATCCAATACTCGATGCGGCGAAACACCATCTCCATAAAGATAGTCTGGGGACAGATCCACCCGCAGAATATGCGCCCGAAAGCTACCGTAAACAGGGCCAGCGCAGCCAGACTGGCGATAAATCCCAGGACGACCAGGTAGAAATCCTGGGGCCAGAAGGGCTGTCCCAGGATATAGAACTTGCGCTCCAGTATGTTGAACAATAAAAGCGGATTCCCGTTTATCCGCACCAGGGGTGCAGCAAACAGGAATCCTAACAACACAATACTGACAAGCGTTCGGAGCGTAGTAAAACGCCCTTTAGTCTTTTTGGCAAACACCCACTTCCGTTTCCCTTTCTCATCCAGGGTACCGATGGAGTCCCGGAAAGATTCATCCATATCATACCCCAGCGTACCGTCGGCACGCACATAAGCGGGGGCTTTCACCGGAAGATCGGGTTCCATATACTTGGTATATCAAGAGACATTGGCAAAAGAGTAACTGTCAGGTAGCCAAAGTATGAGGTATCTATTTGACTTGTGCGGCGGTTTCCGGCCGGGCATCAGCGGCAACACTATCCTTCGGCGCCCACAGCTCTCCCTGGGGTTCCTTGGGATTAGACGGATTGGAGCCCTGCAGGGACAGGATATAGCTGGAGACCTCCGCGATCTCGGAGGGCTTGAGCACCGTCTCCCAGTTGAGCATACCCATGTCCGTAACCCCATACTTCACGGTCTTAAATACATCCCGGATGCCCCCGCCATGTATCCAGTACTTGTCCGTGAGGTTAGGCCCGTTGATCCCCTCCCCTGCCTGTCCGTGGCAGGCAGCGCAGTTCTCGGCAAAGATTCGTTTGCCGTTGGCCAGGCTGGCGGGGTCTTCCAGCACAATGACCGTGTTCTCATCCACAAAGTTCTTCATGTTCTTCATCCGCTCCGCCTTGGCCACTTCGGCCAGGCGCAGCTCCTCGGCATACTCTGCCTGCTGGAGCGGGGCCAGGTCAAATACGTGGAAGACAAACAGGTAAATGACCGCATAGGCGATGGTACCATAAAGGATAAAGTTGAACAGCGGCGGCGGGGCATTGTCCAGCTCCACAATGCCGTCATAGTCATGGCTCAGCTCTTCGTCCATCTTTTGCCTGGCAGACCGGGCCTGGGTGCCCCACAGCTTGCTCAGCTGCAGTTTGAACCGGAAGCTGGGCAGGATGCTGTAGCCATACTTCTCCCGGAAGAAGTAGTCAATGGAGATAATGGTGGCAATCACCAGGATGAAAATGACCAGTATCAGCAGACTCACCAGTCCCACCAGGAACCA
Source organism: Bacteroidota bacterium (assembly GCA_019638695.1). Classification (GTDB taxonomy): domain Bacteria; phylum Bacteroidota; class Bacteroidia; order J057; family JAJTIE01; genus JAHBTG01. The sequence goes on from JAHBTG010000048.1 coordinate 3,651, forward strand.
AAGGAGATCCGACTGGCCGAGCGTTGCGGCGGCTGGTGCGGCTGGAGAGGAAGTGGCCTCCGCAGCCGGGTCCTGGGCATATACACTGCCCAGGCCGGCACATAGCAACCAAAGAAAGGAGAGGCACACACGGCGTGTATGTTCAGACAAACGCAGGCATTTCATGACTGGGGCACATTAGTAGTAGCTTCGGATTCATCAAAGGGCAGGCGCTTCAGGCGCTGAATACTGGCATCGTCCTTGGTATAGGCCCATATGAGCACACCGATAAAGAAGAGGCTGAACAGCACAAAGGCAATGACCGGGTAGATACCCAGCGCAGGGTCCAGGTTTTGAAGGAACTGTCTCATGGCTTAGGGCTGGTGAAGGGTGGCGGTAGGTTGCTGGCCTATCTGCTTCTGTGCAGGATCAGGAGATTCCCCGGGTTGCGGCTTGGCCTTGATATCCTTGCCGAGGCGCTGCAGATAGGCGATGAGGGCAATGATCTCCCTGTCCTGCGGAATATTCACCTTATTGCGGCCCTGTTTCAGCTCGGTATCGAGGCGGGTCTTGATCTCCAGCGCCTGCTTGTCCAGGTCTGCTTTGGCCTGGGCTTCATAGCCATCAGGGTAAGGTACCCCCAGGGCACGCATGGCGCCTATTTTCTTTTCGATCAGGCCGGCATCCAGGGTGCGCTCATGCAGCCAGGCATAGGGCGGCATGATGGAGCCGGGAGAAGTAATGGTGGGGTCCAGCATGTGCCGGTAGTGCCAGCTATCCTGGTATTTGCCGCCCAGCCTGTGGAGGTCCGGCCCGGTGCGCTTGCTGCCCCAGAGGAAGGGGTGGTCATACACAAACTCACCGGCCTTGCTATACTCCTGGTGTACGGGGTCATACCGCACCGTCTCATTGCGGAAGGGCCTTACCCACTGGGTGTGGCAGGCATTGCAGCCCTCGCGAATGTAGATGTCCCGGCCTTCCAGCTCCAACGGGGTGTAAGGCTTGACACTGGTGATGGTGGGCACATTGCTCTGGATGAGGAAGGTGGGCAGCAGTTCTATAATGCCCCCGATCATGATGGCAATGGTAGCCAGGATTGTGAACTGTATGGGCCGGCGTTCGAGCACACGGTGCCAGGCGTACTTACCGTCGGGCACCAGGTTATGTGCCAGCGCAGGCGCGCTGTCGGGCTCATCCTTCACCAGTTTGCCCTGGCGCACCGTCCTCCACAGGTTATAGATGAGCAGGAAGAACCCGGCCAGGTACAAGGCGCCGCCCAGCGCACGCAGGTGATAGAACGGTACGATCTTGGTCACCGTATCCAGGAAGTTGCCATAGACCAGGAACCCGTCTTCGTTGAACTCCTTCCACATGAGTCCTTGCGTGAAGCCGCTGAAATACATGGGCAGCACCCAGAAAAGAATGCCCAGCGTGCCGATCCAGAAGTGGGCATTGGCCAGCTTGCGGCTATAGAGCAAGGTGCCGAAGAGACGGGGCACCAGCCAGTAGAGGATACTGAAGATCATAAAGCCGTTCCACCCCAGCGTGCCCACATGCACGTGTGCCGGGATCCAGTCTGTAAAGTGGGCGATGGAGTTGACCGATTTGAGGGAGAGCATGGGCCCCTCAAAGGTGGCCATGCCATAGGCAGTAAGGGCCACTACCATAAACTTCAGGATAGGGTCTTCCCGCACCTTGTCCCAGGCGCCGCGCAGGGTAAGCAGGCCATTGAGCATACCTCCCCAGGAAGGGGCCAGCAGCATGATGCTGAATACTGTGCCCAGGCTCTGCGCCCAGTCCGGCAGGCTGCTCCACAGCAAGTGGTGCGGGCCCGCCCAGATGTACAGGAAGATGAGCGACCAAAAGTGTACGATACTGAGCCGGTAGCTATACACCGGCCGGTTGGCCATCTTGGGCAGGAAGTAGTACATCAGCCCCAGGAAGGGAGTGGTGAGGAAGAAAGCCACCGCATTGTGCCCATACCACCACTGCACCAAGGCATCCTGCACACCGGCATAGACATAGTAGCTCTTATTCCAGGAGATGGGCAACTCTACCGAATTGACGATATGCAGCACGGCCACCGTGACGAAGGTGGCCAGGTAGAACCAGATGGCCACGTACATATGGCGCACCCTGCGCACCAGGATGGTGCCCACCATATTGATCCCAAAGACCACCCATACCAGCGTAATGGCAATATCTATGGGCCACTCCAGTTCGGCATACTCATGGCTGGTGTTGTATCCCAGCGGCAGGGTAATGGCTGCGGCCAGGATGATCAGCTGCCAGCCCCAGAAATGGATGCGGCTCAGCAGGTTGCTGTACATGCGGGTCTTGAGCAGGCGCTGCATGCTGTAGTATACCCCGGCAAAGATGAGGTTACCCACGAAGGCAAAGATGGCGGCATTGGTATGCAGCGGACGGGTGCGGCCAAAGGTGGTGTACTCCGTGCCGAAGTTCATACCGGGGCTGAATATCTGCATGGCCACCAGCAACCCCACCACCATAGCTATCAGCCCGAAGACGATGGTAGCCATGATGAACATCCAGACGACCTGGTTGTCATACCGGAAGTGCTCCAGCGGGCCGCCAGGGGCATGGCTCCGGGCGTCTGCAGATGGCGTTGTCAGTGAATCACTCATCTTTGTGGGGGTTAGGGTTTACAGGCTCATTGTCAAACAGCATGCGAATGGCGGGGGTCTCCGTGTCTTCATACTGGCCGCTGCGCACATTCCAGATGAAAATGACCAGGAAGATGAGCGCCACGAACAGGCTGAATCCTATAAGCAAGAAGATGACTTCCATACGCACAAAACTAGATGCGGCAGATATGGCATTCACTGATTTAGAACAGGTAAAAACATGATAAAAATCATGTTTTTAGGCGGGAATCACCGCCGGTTCTGCCAGGGTATTGCCCGGGGACAATCCCAGCTGGCGGGCTTTGCGATAGCTCAGTACAGTGCTGAGGGTAACCACCGCTATGGAACTAGCCGGCATGAGCACCGCAGCGAGTATAGGGGAAAGCTCCCCCTGCACGGCAAAGAACACCCCCACGCAGTTGTACAGGAGGGAAAGCACGGTACAGGCCTGCACAATGCCCAGGCTGGCCTTGGCCATCTTCAGCATACGGGGAAGCCTGGCCATCGCCTTTCCCTCGAGGATGGCGTCTGCTGCGGGGGTAAACATAGCGGCATTGTCGCTGACAGCGATGCCCACACTGGCTGCCCGGAGTGCACCGGCATCATTCAGCCCGTCTCCCAGCATCCCCACCTGCCTGCGTGCCCGCAGCAGAGCCTCCACATAGGCCAGCTTATCTTCCGGGGTTTGCTTGAAGTGCATGGGAACTGGGCCGAACCATTTGCGCAATACCATTTCTTCTGCAGCAGCGTCCCCACTGAGGATATGGGTGTCCAGCCGGGTCTGTGCCGGGTGCAGAAGAGCTATACCTTCACGATACTCGGGCTCCAGCTCAAAGCTTCCTTTGTAGGCACCGTCAATGGCCACATGTACACAACTGCCTTCGCTAACAGGAACAACACCTGCCGGCCGGGCAAAATCCGCACGGCCCAGCAGCACTTCTTTGCCCAGCACCACTCCGGCCACACCTTTGCCCGGTACTTCCTGCACCATTTCCGGAGCATGTGTACGGTAACCCTTGAGCTGGGAAGCTATCATCCGGCTCAGGGGATGGGTACTTTGTTTGGCCACAGCAGCCACCGCCCCCAGCATCTCGTCCGTCATCACCCCTTCCGAAGCGGTAAAGCGCAGCTGGCGCGCCTGGGGTTTGGTGAGGGTGCCTGTCTTGTCAAAGACCACCGTATCTACCAGGGCAAGCCGTTCTACCACAGCGCTATGCTTCAGGTACAGGCCGTTGCGGCCCAGGATGCGGGTGATATGGCCAAAGACAAAAGGTGTGGAAATGGCCAGCGCACAGGGACAGGCCACAACCAGCACAGAGGTAAAGGCATACAGGGCCGTATGGATATCTACAGGCGCCCAGAAAGCGGCCGCACTGCCGGCGATGGTCAGGATACCTATGGTGAAGTATTTGCTGATGCGATCCAGCCGCTGGCTGTGACCGGCCTGATAGGTCTTTTGAAAAGCAGGGTGGTTCCAGAGACGGGTGAGATGGCTTTGCTGGGTGGCTTTCAGCACGCTCAGTTCAATAGCAGTACCCTGTACACGCCCCCCGGCATACAGCATCTCGCCCTTTTTCACAGGCACAGGGTCTTGCTCCCCCGTAGCAAAGCTATAATCCACTTCTCCTCCATAAGGAGAGAGGACTATTCCATCTGTGGGCACCACTTCCTGGTTACGCACCACTATGGTATCTCCCGGCTTCAGGTGGCTTACGAGGGTGGGATGACTGAGACCCGCGGCATCCTTGCGCAGCACGGAAAGCGGGAAATAGGCTTTGTAGTCCCTGTCAAAAGCCAGCGCCGCATAGGTTTTGGCCTGGAAGAACCGGCCCAGCAGCAGAAAGAAGATCAGCCCGGCCATACTGTCCAGGTAGCCGGGGCCTATACCTGCACCGATCTCCCACAGGCTGATACCCAGCATAGCCACCATACCCAGGGCCAGCGGCTGGTCTATCACAAACCGGCGCTGCCGGATGCCCAGCCAGCTGCTGCGCACATAATCCCACCCGCTATAGAAGAATACCGGCAAGCCCAGTACAATGTTCAGGATATTGAACAGCCGCTGGTATTGCTGCTGCACAGCTCCGGTATCCAGGTAGTCCGGGAAGCTGAGTAACATGATATTGCCAAAACAAAAACCGGCTACCCCCAGCTTATACAGCAGTTTGCGGTCTACGGCGCCAGATGTGTGAGCGGCCGGATCCGCACTGTCCAGGTTCAGCTGGGGACTGTAGCCTATTTTGTGCAACAAGGATACCACCTCGCTCAGCCGCACCTGGTCATGCAGGTAGGTAACGGTTACTTCGCGGCGGGGGAAGTTGACCTCAGCATGGCCTATGCCCGGATGCAGGCGGTGCACATGTTCCAGGAGCCAGATACAACTGCTGCAGTGAATGGCAGGGATACGAAAGACAACGGTAGTAGAACGGGGATCTCTCAGGACAGCCAGGCGGTCCACCATTTCAGGCGCATCCAGGTAGGCAAACTGGGGGCTCACCGCCGATGCCTGCTTTTGCCCGGGCTGCGCAGACAGCGTATAGTACTGGCACAGGTTATGCTCCTGCAGAATCTGGTATACCGTTTGACAACCCTGGCAGCAGAAGGGGTGATGGTCATAGACCAGCGGGCTGGCCCCGCAGGTATCGCCGCAATGAAAACACCTTGTCTGGTCGGCTCCCATAATATTACACGGTAAAGAAGATCGAAACATTATGCGCCCAGCCGGCGCTGCCCAGCAAGCTCTGCAACACCGGGGCATCCTGTTCCCAGCCTTGCAAGGTCAGGGAAACAAGGCTGTTGGGCTTCATCACCACCCGCAGGTCCCGCTCTTCCAGGTGCGTGGTATAGTAATAAGCAGGATTGGGAAAATGCGTCTGTACATACCGAACCAGTTGCTTTTCCGCCTCCGGTGAGTAATTGGCCCGTGTATTCAGCAGCACCAGTTCCTTGCCGTCCAGGAGAGGGCCCAGCAACTGCAAGGTCTGCTCCACACAAGGAGGGTCGCACAGCAGCACCGTCCGCTCCAGCGCCTGGTGCTCGGGTCCGGGCAGGAACAGGGGGCAGTACACCTTATCCGTCAATCGCCCGCCGGAAAGCCTGTATACCCTGCCAAACATATCCCGGGTCATGATCAGGATATCGTGACCGGCACTTTCCCCGGAAAGGACCTCCAGGGCAGGCCCCTCGCAAGTGCGGACAGTCTTCACCCCCAGTAATTCAAACCGGGCCACCAGGTCCTGGCCCAGGTGTGCGCAACGGCCGATTGCCCCGCCCGGGCGGCAGGCGGCGCCAGGCGCCGATTCACTATCCGGCACATGCGGGCACAGGACAATGCTTACTTCCAGGTTATCGACGGTATGCCATGCCAGCACCCTGTCCACCAGACCATGGGATTCCTTTCCCCCATCCAGGACCAAACAAACCTTTCGCATAGTCTTTCATTGATATTCCCCCGGAAGATCCGGCATACTGCATGCGTATACTCCGGGATATCTCAAAAAAAGACTACACCCCGCCTACAAAAAATGACCAAAATCAGTTTTGACAGAAAGATGGCTAAAAATCCCGCTATGAGCGGGCCACTTTTTGCAAAGCTGCCTTATCCAGGATCAGTATCTTTTTGCCGGACATTTCTATCATGCCATCCTGCTTAAACTCGGAGAGCAGCCGGATAACGGTCTCCGTGCTGGTTCCCGCAATGTTGGCAATGTCTTCGCGGGGCAGTTGCAGGGCAATAGTATTGGTTTGGGATTGCTGAAAGCTCTGGAGCAGGGTAAGCAGGGTCTCGGCCAGGCGCTCCCGCACGGATTTCTGGGCCATGCTGATCAGCTTCTCTGCGGCCACACCCAGTTCCATACAGAGGTTCTGCATCAGCTTGCGGGAGAGTTCGGGCTGCCTTTCCAGCACCTCAAAGAAGCCGTCTTTGGGTATAAGGCAGGCGGTGCTGGTCTCCAGCGCTTCGGCGGTAGCCGTATACTTTTCATTAGCAATCAATGCCCGGTAACCGAGGAAATCCCCGGGCTTGGCCAGGTGAATGATCTGTTCCTTACCATCCACCCCCGTCTTGTATACCTTAAATGCACCCTGGTTTACACAAAAAAGCCCCAGGGGCTGGTTACCCTCAAAAAAGAGGATCTGCCCCTTTTTATAGACATGCGTGGTCTTGTGCTCATCCAGTGCTTGCAGGCTATGCTCATTGCAATAGCGAAACAACGAACCATGCCGGGCCGTGCAGAACTGACATTGTATTTTCTCCTGGCGCATGAGCTGTCTATTTGTATGGTACGAGCAAACCGGCAAAAGAGTTCAACCAAAGGCCCTTGCAGTACCCGGCCACCAGATACCATGAGCCCAAAGCTTTCCCTGCAAAAATGCAGAGAACTCGCAGCTTATCAAGCGTTAGTTTCTTAAAAAATTGGACGGACCCTATCACCACCCTATCTGCGTCGCATTCCCATGCAATATACCCAGAGAACCTGTGGCCATCGAAGCCGGTTACAGGTACCTGCCCATGCAGGGCCCAAGCCGTTTTCCGGGTCTGTGTTCTTTAAAATGTAAAGGGGAAGTCTTGCGACCTCCCCTTACACACTAACCTAACTAACTACTGTTTTATACGCATTTAACGCCACCGGGTTGCAGATATATACGTGGAAATTGTTAAAAAAATAAAACTAGAGCGGAAAAGAAACAGGCACCTCATTTTGCCGGGCAAAGGCCCGGCCGTAACTTAGCCGCAACAGATGGAAGTACCCTACCACCGCTACCTGATGGGCCCTGAGGAAGAAGCGGCTGCCCTGCGTGTCCTGCACAGCGGCTGGCTGACCACCGGGGCAGAATCGCAAGCCTTTGCGGCAGCGTTCTGCACCTACAAAAGCGGGGGGCATGCCCTGGCAGTCAACAGCTGTACCGATGGTTTGCGCATACTGCTGGCATCTCTGCAGCTTCCTGCGGGGAGCGAAGTCATTGTACCCCCCATGACCTTTGCCAGCACAGCGCATGTGGTACTCCAGAATGGCCTGGTGCCCGTGTTTGCAGATGTTGTGCCCGGCAGTCTCTCACTGGACCCCGGGGCAGCGGCCGCCCGGCTGACCTCCCGCACCCGCGCGATGATCCTGGTGCACGTGGCAGGACATATGTGTGATATGGACGCCCTGACAGCACTGGCCCGGCAGCATGATCTATATATCATAGAAGACTGCGCCCATGCGCTGGAAAGCAGCTGGAAGGGACAAAGCGCAGGCAGCCTGGGTTATGGCAGCAGCTTCAGCTTTTATGCCAACAAGAACATGACTACCGGGGAAGGGGGTATGGTGTGGGTGCAGGAAACGGAGGCTCTACGCCGCCTGGGTTTGTGGCGCAATCACGGGCTGGATTATGATGCCTATACCCGGGAACAAGGCCATGGCAGTACACCCGGCTTCCGGCAGTATGACATTCTGTTACCCGGGTATAAATGCGCATTGCCAGACCTCCCCGCAGCTTTGGGCCGGGTGCAACTGGCCAGGGTGCCGGCCATGCACGAGCGACGCACGCAACTGGCCAGACGGTATACAGAGGTTTTTGCCCACCACCCCCAACTGCAACCGCTGATGCCTGCAGCCCAGTCCGTGTCGGCCTGGCACCTGTATATCGTGCGGTTGGAGCCCGGCACCCTCCGTTGCACCAGGGATGAACTGATGACCCGCATCATGGCCAGAGGCGTGGGACTGAGCCTGCACTTTAAGCCGCTGCACCTCTTCACCGCCTATCGCCAGCTGGGCTGGCAGCCCGGGGACCTGCCCGCATCCGAAGACATGTATGCCCGCATCTTCAGCCTACCTATCTATCCGTTGCTGACAGATACCCAGCAGGAATATGTGATAGAAGTGGTACTGGATGAATTGCAGAAAGCCCGAAAATGAAAAAGGAAGCCGGTAAAAGCTTCCTTTCTCACAAAGTTCAGAGGTAATGTTTAATGGCTGCGGGCAAACCTGCGGCGTCCGCCACCGCCACCGCCGCCAGAACGGAAACCACCGCCACGGTAAGACTTCTGGCGGAAACCGCCGCCACCGCCACCCTGCTGGGTATTGAGGCGCTCTGCAGAGACTTCTATGGCAAACGGGTGATCTGCACGCACAGGTACTTCCTGCTTAATGGTACGCTCAATATCCCGCAGGAACGTGCGCTCGCTACGGTCACAAAAAGAGATGGCAATGCCGCTGGCACCTGCGCGGCCTGTGCGGCCTATGCGGTGCACATAAGTTTCCGGCTCATTGGGCAGATCATAATTAATGACATGGTCCACGCCTTTAATATCCAGGCCTCGGGCAGCCACATCGGTAGCCACCAGGATACGGATATACCCGCCACGGAAGTCCTTCAGCACTTTGAGGCGCCGGCTCTGGCGAATATCGCCATGCAGGGCCTCGCTGCGATAACCCCGCACATTAAGCTTATCGGCCAATTTATCCGCCTGGGCTTTGGTGCGGGTAAAGATGAGGGTTTGTCCCTGAGCCTCGTCCTGGAGCAGCATCTCCAGGAGCGCCTGTTTGTCCTCACGGCGCACATGCAGCAGTTGCTGGGTGACGTTCTGCGCGGTCGTGATCTCCGGCTGAATCTCTACATACGCAGGCTCTGTCATCATATCGTCTGCCAGGCGGCGGATAGCCGGAGGCATGGTAGCTGAAAAGAGCAGGGTCTGGGGATGACCGGGAATGTATTGAGCAATCTCGCGGATATCGTCAATAAAGCCCATATCCAGCATGCGGTCTGCCTCATCCAGCACAAGGAACTGCACATCATCCGTGCGCAGAATATCCTTGCGGATGAGATCCAGCATACGCCCGGGGGTACCGATCACCACGTCTCTGCCCTGTTGCAGGGCTTTTACCTGGCGAAAGAAAGGCACACCGCCCATCACCAGTTCATGGCTCACCTTGCAGAAACGGGTATACGTACGCACATTGTCGGCGATCTGCTGGGCCAGTTCCCGTGTGGGAGAAATGACCAGTGCGCGGGGGAAGCGGGATTTGCGGGGACGCTCGTCTTGCAACAGCAGGCTGAGCATAGGCAGCGAAAAAGCGGCAGTCTTGCCGGTGCCGGTCTGGGCACAGGCCAGCAGATCAAGTCCTTCCATCACCGGGGGGATGGCCTGGGCCTGTACAGGGGTGGGCATTTCATAGCCCGCGGCAGTAATTGCCTTTTGGATGGGCTCTGGGAGCCCAAAGTCTTGAAAACTATTCAAAATGATTCAAATAAGTGACAAAAAAAGGCGTGCACGCAACTTATCTGACCTTTGGAAGGGCAAACTTCTGACCGCATGGGCAAAGCAACTGGAAGGTGCTTGTGCATAGGCTGGCTACGTTCCTGCTACTGTACGCTTACAGAGAAAACACTGCAGGGGTGTGAGCGCCAAGCCTATGCGGGTGAGGGTTCTGTGAGTCACCGGACGCATCCGGTGCAATAGACCTACGCTCTTTTTTCTGAATGCAAAATTACAACTTTATCAATACCAAATGAAAATATGTTGAGATTTTTCCTGGAAATTTTTACCAGGGCCGGTTTCCCCTGCCTTTTTACGGCTCAAACGAACAATCGTTCGTTCCTTTTTTGTATTATTGGCAGAAATAAGCCTTTTAACATGCAAGCCTCCCCACAGGTCTCTGGCACACGCGAGCAGATACTGCATACAGCAGCCCGGCTATTCAGCCGCCAGGGTTACGTAGGCACATCTGTGCGGGAACTGGCGCAGGCAGTGGGTATGGAACCCGCCAGCCTGTACAACCATTTCGCCTCCAAGGAAGAGATCCTCCATGCGCTGGCTATGACCTGTGCAGATGACTTCCTGCAAACGGTAACCCCCATAGCCCTGGGACCACTGGGCACCCGCGCCAAACTGGAGGCCATGATCGCCGGCCATGCGGTGGTACTGTGCCGCCACCTCAACAGCGCCACCATCTTCCTGCGGGAATGGCAGCACCTGGGCGACGAGCGCCGCACCCACTACGCCCAGCTGCGGGAGCAGTATGAGCAGTTGTTCCGCGAAGTGATCCAACAAGGCATGCAAAGCCACTTGTTTCGTGAGGCGGACGTTAAATTTGCTACGCTCACGGTCCTCAGCGCGCTCAACTTCATGCCCCAGTGGTATAAGCCCGACGGCGAAAAAACACCCCGGGAACTTGGCGAATTGCTGGCACGTATACTATTACAGGGGTTATTAAAGAGCTTTTAGAGGTATGAAAACGACATTCACCATACAGTCTGAAGAAGCAGAAGTAGAGCAGTTGCTGGATGCCTTGCGTGCTCTGCTCACCCATATGCAGGGTAAGCAAGTGGAGATTGCTATTTCTGAGTTGTCTGATACCAACACCCTTTATCAAGATAAAACATTGAGCGCCTCCATAAAACAAACGCCGGAAGTACAGTTCTCTCCCGATGATATTGCACATATGAATCGTTTGTTTGAAGCTGAGAATTTTGAGGCTGTAAGCTCATTTATTGAACAGCACAAGCGCAAATGAGAAATGTTTCTTTTACTGCTATTGCCATGCAACAATTTCAGGAACTTATGCAATCAGAACCCAGGCTTGCTCAGAAAGCATGGAGCCTGATTGCAGAATGTGCACGAAATCCGTTTGAAGGTACAGGTAAACCAGAGCCCCTGAAGCATGAACTTCGAGGCAAATGGTCTCGCCGGATTAATGAAAAGCACCGGCTGGTTTATATGGCTACGGAAACGGAAATCATCATCTATGCCTGTAAACAACACTACACATCCCTGTAAATATTACTTCCTTCCCAACACACCTATTTCCTGTTATTTCCAAAATATCCTCCTCAACCATGTACGGAAGCCTGAGTATAACCGATGTAGAGAACTACGGCCGCAAGGTGCACGAAGAAGATCCTGAGAAGCTGGCCGAGTTTGAAGCCCGCATTGCCCGCGGAGAGAAGATAGAGCCGCAGGACTGGATGCCCTATGAATACCGCCGCCAGCTCATTCGCATGATAGAGCAGCACGCCCACAGTGAGATCATAGGCGCCCTGCCGGAAGGCACCTGGATCACCCGGGCCCCCGGTTTCAAACGGAAGCTGGCCCTTATTGCCAAGGTGCAGGATGAGGTGGGCCACGCCCAGCTGCTTTATGCCGCTGCCGAAACCCTGGGCAAACCCCGCGAGGAAATGATCAACGACCTGATCTCCGGCAAAAGCAAATACAGCAACGTCTTCAACTACCCGGCGGTTACCTGGGCGGACACCTGCGTGATTGCCTGGCTGATAGACGCCGGCGCCATCATTAACCAGGTGGCCAACAGCAAAGGCAGCTATGGCCCCTATTGCCGGGCGCTGGACCGCATCTGTGCAGAAGAAAGCTTCCACCTGCGCTATGGGTATGACCTGTGCGTGCACATGGCTACCGGCACCCCGGCCCAGCGCAACATGCTGCAGGAAGCCATGAACCGCTGGTGGACGCCTATCATGCACTTCCACGGCCCGCCGGATAAGGTTTCCGTACATGGCGAAACCCTGATGCGCTGGAAGGTGAAGATGGCCGGCAATGACGATATGCGCCAGCAGTTCCTGGATATGTATGTGCCCAAGATATGGGAACTAGGCCTCACCCTGCCCGACCCCGCCCTGCGCAAAGACCCCGAAACGGGTAAATGGCTTTATACCGAACCCGACTGGGACGAGTTCATGCGTGTTATCAACGGAGACGGCCCCTGCAATGCCGAGCGGCTGGCCGTGCGCCGCTATGCCGAAGAAAAAGGGGAATGGGTGCGCAAGGCCCTGCGCCAGCCCCAGGAAGCGTATGTAATGCCGCTGGCGTAGCCCTCTACCTGATTAACTTATACGAGAGAGAAACCAGAATCATGGATGATAAAACCACATCCCTGGACCCCCGGGTAAACCGCGTGGAGCTGCCTGCGGAGCTCCCCCCCCAGCAGCCGATGGACCAGTGGCAGACGTATGAGGTCTTCGTGCAGCAAAGCCGGGGCGACCAGCATACGCATGCCGGCATCGTACACGCGCCCAATGCAGAGATGGCCCTGCTGTTTGCCAAGGAACAGTATGCCCGGCGCTTTCAGTGTGTGAACATATGGGTGGTTCGAACGGCAGACGTGCACAGCACGGCCTATGACGATGCCGATATGTTTGACCCGGCTTTTGACAAAAGCTACCGGGAAAGCCACGGATACAAGGAAGTGCGCCACCTGATAGACGCCTGGAAGAAGCGTACCGGCCAGGCACCTGCCTCCCCGGATACCCCTGCCGGCGAGGACAAACCCCGCCCCAAGGTGGTACTGGGCAAGCCCGGCATCGTCATTGGCAAAAAGAAATAAGCTAGCGGGGCACCCGCGCCAGGGACAGGTACCGTTCTATATCCTGTAAGGCTTCCGGGTGGGCATAGGCCAGTAACGGCTGGGGCACGGCAGCCATTTGTTTGAGCGGCGCGGCTAGCAGGTTTGCCCAATGCTCCTGCAGCTGCTGCTCGTCTTCCGGGCTCACAGTGCCCCGGCATTGGGTGCTTCCACACCCGCAGGTAAAAGCACGCTCCAGGCGCAGATACCCGTAATCATCGGTGATTTCTTCCCCGGGCTGAATGTCCCGCACGGCTATCTCAAAACTGGTGACCGGGCTCAGGGTATTGGCATTGCAGCTGTGGTTCACATACTTGGCATGGTCCCAGCTGAGCACATACCGGTCCTGGTCGTCCCGGTAGCTGTATTTGCGGGCAAGTTCCTGGAGCGCCGGACTGTGGATAGCCTCCAGCGCAGCGGGAGACAGCACCAGGTCCAGTTCATCAAAAACCCAGGTAATGGTCCCCCGGGGAATCAGTTGGGTGGCAAACACACCCCACCCGATATGGGGGTTGCCGGTGTGGCGGAGTTCAGCATGCGGATGTAGCATACCTGTACGTAGATAAGGATAGAATATGTATGGAGGAGGAACAGTGCATTGAGGCGGACTGTAACGCCTGGCGGTGGCGACCGCTTGGCCGCGAGGAGCAGTGTGCCACAGACTACTCCACTTGAGTACGAGCTATGCTGGGAGGATGTTGTACTTAACGTTAGCCGAATTTACCGGCTTATTTCGCTAGAAAAAACGCAAAAAGCAATAGCTTTCTGATGGAACCTCACACATTTTTCAGCCGGGAGCTCCCGGGATAGGGCTAAACCGTCACGGCCTGCAACAGTTGCTCCACCAATTGCCGGCTGCTCAGTCCCTGGGCATCCGCCTCATAAGAGGTAAGCACCCTGTGGTTCAGCACATCGGGTGCCAGCGTCTTAGCATCTTCGGGCAAAGCATAATGCCGGCCCTGCAACAATGCATGGGCTCTCACCGCCAGGTTAAGCGAGATGCTTCCCCTGGGAGAAGCGCCGGTAGCTATCAGGCCGGCCAGGGCTGCCTTGCCCACCACCTGGGGATCCCGTGTAGCCCGCACCAGGCGCAGGATATACCGTTCCAGTTGCTCATCCACCCGCACCCGGTTGATCAGGCGTCTGAGGCCCAGTACCTGCTCACCGGTCATCACCTGCTGCAGCCTGGGCAGCGGCTCCGTAGAGGCCATACGGCGCATGACCTCCAGTTCTTCCAGTTCGCTGGGATAGTCCAGGTGCACCCGGAACAGGAAACGGTCCATCTGGGCCTCCGGCAGGGAATAGGTACCTTCCTGGTCAATGGGGTTCTGCGTAGCCAGCACCATAAAGGGTTGCGGCAGCGCAAAGGTATTGTCACCAATGGTAACCTGCCGCTCCTGCATGGCTTCCAGCAAAGCGCTCTGTACCTTGGCGGGAGCGCGGTTGATCTCGTCGGCCAGTACCAGGTTGGCAAACACCGGGCCCTTGCGCACCTGGAAGGAAGCCTGCTGCTGGTTATAGATAAGCGTACCGGTCAGGTCGGCAGGCAGCAGATCGGGGGTGAACTGGATGCGGCTGAACTGCAGCCCCAGGCAACTGGCCAGGCTGTTGACCGCCAGGCTCTTGGCCAGGCCGGGCACCCCTTCCAGCAGGATATGCCCCCCGGCCAGCAACGCCGCCAGCATGCGGTTCACCAGCTGCTGCTGGCCCACCAGCGTCTTGGCGAGTTCGTTACGCAAAGTCTGTAATTGCTGCTCCACTTGCTGGAGCTCCCCCTGGGTAAGCTGCGGTTGAGACATAGTGTTGCAAGTTAATTCCGGCAAACTATCCGTGCAGCAGGCAGTTTTCCCCACCCTGGGTTATTGTACACACAAAAGCCCATGGGTATGTTACAAGTGGATGAGCAGGCGGTTCAGGGCGGCCCAAGAATCCGTATTTTTGCAGGCTCCAAACGTAATCGCATGCCAGAAACTGCCACTAGTCCGCGCTACCCCCAGCCCAAGCAACCCGACTTCCCTACATGGGAAAAGGAGATACTGGCCCTGTGGGAAGCCCAAGGCACCTTTGAAGCCAGCGTCACCAGCCGCGAAGGGCAACCCGCCTTCACCTTCTACGAAGGCCCTCCGTCTGCCAATGGCGCGCCGGGTATTCACCACGTCATGGCCCGCACCATCAAGGACCTGTTCTGCCGGTACAAAACGCTGAAGGGCTTCCAGGTGCAGCGCAAAGCCGGGTGGGACACGCACGGGCTGCCCATAGAACTGAGTGTAGAAAAGACACTGGGCATCACCAAAAAAGACATCGGCACGAAGATCTCGGTAGAGGAATACAATGCCGCCTGCCGCCGCGAGGTGATGAAGTATACCGAGCAATGGGATCAACTGACCCGGCAGATGGGCTACTGGGTAGACCTGGGGAACCCTTACGTTACCTATGAGAACAACTATATAGAAAGCGTCTGGCACCTGCTTAAGCGCCTGTATGACAAGCAGTTGGTATACAAAGGATACACCATCCAGCCCTACAGCCCCGCAGCAGGCACCGGCCTGAGCAGCCATGAACTGAACCAGCCCGGCTGCTACCGCCTGGTGAAGGACACCAGCTGTATAGCCATGTTTGCAATCAAAAGCGAAGCCATTAATAAAATAAAACCATGGATCGCTGAATCTCTTTTTCTCGACTTAATTGGTAATACCAAACCCATAAATCTTGAGATTCCAAAGACCAGTATCTTCTTCCTGGCCTGGACAACCACCCCCTGGACACTGCCCGCCAATGCGGCCCTGGCCGTGGGCGAGAAGATCACCTATGCGCTGGTAGAAACCTTCAATACCTACACGCGAGAGCGCATCTATGTGTGGCTGGCCAAAGACCGGCTGAACGCCTACTTTGCCCCGGAAAGCGAAGTACCCAACCCCCACCTAACCTCCCCCACAGGGGGAGGAACTCCCCTCCCTGAGGGAGGGGACGGGAGAGGGCTCTTACCTCCCGCCGACTGGCCCAAGAACCCCAACCAGCTACCCTGGCGGGTGCTGGCAGAAAAGCAGGGTAAGGAGCTGGAAGGTATGCAATATGAACAGCTCATGCCCTACATCACTCCCCAGGGCAAGGCATTTGAGGTCATTCCCGGTGATTTCGTCACCACGGAAGACGGTACGGGCATTGTGCACATTGCCCCCACCTTTGGGGCAGATGACAAGCGGGTGGCAGACCAGTTTGGTATCAGTCCCATAGGAGTAAGCGGTGCAGACGGAAGCCTGCAACCTATTGTAGACAGGGAAGGCAAGTATGTACCCGAAATGGGAGAATGGGCCGGCCGCTACGTCAAGAACTACACCGACGACCCCCACTACCAGAACCTGGACGTAGACATCTGCGTGCACCTAAAGGAGCGCAACCGGGCCTTCCGCGTGGAGAAATACGAGCACAACTACCCCCACTGCTGGCGCACGGACAAGCCGGTGCTCTACTACCCGCTGGACAGCTGGTTTGTGGCCACCAGCAAGGCCAAGGACAAACTGGTAGCCAAAAACAGGGAGATCAACTGGAAACCGGAAAGCACCGGCACGGGCCGCTTTGGCCACTGGCTGGAGAACCTGGTGGACTGGAACCTGAGCCGCAGCCGGTTCTGGGGCATCCCTCTGCCCATCTGGGTGAATAAAAGCCGTACCAAGATAACGTGCATAGGCAGCCTGGCAGAGCTGGCCGACGCCCTGCAACACGCCATAACCAAAGACGTGAATGCAGCTGCCAACCGGGAGTACCTGGACAGGATAATCCCCCACCTGACCTCCCCCTCAGGGGAAGGAACTCCCCTCCCTGAGGGAGGGGACGGGGGAGGGCTAGAAGATGAGTCCACGGGCGGTTATACCGCACATCCAGAGTTTTCAGCTCATAAGCTAAAGGAAATGAAGGAAAAACGTCTGGCACTTCGCAAGAACCTGACGTCTGCAGAAGCCGAGCTGTGGAAACACCTGAAAAACAAGCAGTTAGACGGGCATAAGTTCAGAAGACAACACAGTATTGGGTATTTTATCGTGGATTTCTTCTGTTATGAAGAAAAATTGGCAATAGAACTAGATGGAGAAGTTCATCATACCGAAGCAGCTCAAGCATATGACAAGGAACGGACAGAATACCTGAACCAACTTGGTATTCGTGTGATACGTTTCGCAAACAAGCATGTATTTGAATCTGCCAACGAAGTCCTGTCTGAAATACGTGCAAACTTCATTAGCCCCCACCTAACCTCCCCCACAGGGGGAGGGCTCCTCGACCTGCACCGCCCCTATATCGACGAGATCGTCCTGGCGGACAGCACCGGAGAACCCATGTACCGCGAGCCGGACCTTATAGACGTGTGGTTCGACAGCGGGGCCATGCCTTTTGCCCAGTGGCATTATCCCTTTGAAAATCAGGACATCTTCCGCAGGAACTACCCCGCAGACTTTATTGCAGAGGGGGTGGACCAGACGCGCGGATGGTTCTTCACGCTGCATGCCATCAGTGCGCTG
>JAHBTG010000049.1 GCA_019638695.1 Bacteroidota bacterium
TCGCTTCCGTGGGGCAGAAAACCCTGCCCGGTGTCTTTCACTGTCCATTTCAGTTCGCCATGCGTCTGGCCTTCGGGCTGGTGAAACTCCAGTTGCAGGCCGATACCCCCTGTCTGGGTATAGCGCAATGCGTTTTGCAGGATATTGAGCAGGATCTGTTCCATGCGCACGGCGTCTCCCCAGCAGTGGACGGGGGTGTGCAGGTTATGCGTTACCTGGAATGACAGTCCCTTGTGCTCTGCTTGTATGCTGGCCCATTGAGCCACCCGCTCCAGTGAGCGGTTGAGTTCAAAGGTTTGGGGTTTTACCGAGAATGCGCCGCTCTTGAGCTTGGTGATGGTGAGCAGATCCTCCACCAGGCGCTGCATAAACTGGGCCTGGGCGCTCAGGGCCTGTATCATATCTGTATTACCCGGCCCCGGGTGAGACTGCTGCAGCTGCTCTGCTATCCCCAGGATACCCAGCAGCGGATTGCGGAGCTCGTGGCTGATGTGGGCCAGGAACTGTTCCCGGGCATGCAGGCTTTCTGCCAGCCGCGCCTGTGCCGCGCGCAATTCCGCTTCCGCCTGTTTGAGGGGAGTAATGTCGTTAATAACAGCCGTGTACCCGTCCACTTGTCCCTGGGTATTATAGAGGGGTGAAAAATGGCTGAGATAAGCATTCCCGCCCTGCTGGTTCTCTGCAGAGAAGGTCTCTCCCTGCATGGCCCTCCGGTGCAGGTCAAGGATGCTGGATTCGGCGGCATACAGGGTTTCCACGGGCTTGCCATGCAGGAATTCGGGACTTAGCCCCAAGGCCTGCAAGCCCGCCCCATCTGCAAACCGGAAGCAACCGTGGCAGTCCAGCTCTATCAAAATGACGGGGGCATTGGCCAGCACCGTATCCAGCTGGCGGTTATGCTGCTTTAGCGCTTCATAGGTATTCACCAGTTCGGCATGCAGGCGCACCCATTCCGTTTTTTCGTCCATCGCTTCTCTTTTGTCGCTGAGGAACAGCCACCCGTGGACATCCGGCCCGTCCGGTTCCCCGCGGCGCACCTGCAGTTCCAGCGTCATGCTGCGGCCGTTCCGGTGCAGGGTGGGCAGCAGTACCCAGTCGGGCTGTGTACTGTGCTCGGCCTCCAGCAGCAGCTCATAGATCAGCTGCCGCTGTGTCATACGCCCCTGTTCGTCAAACAGGAGCTCGTCAAAACTTTTGCCTGTAGCTTCGGATGCCGGCCATCCCAGCAGCTGGTGGGTATAGGTATTCCATACCCGGATAGTCCCATGAATATCCACACCTATGATGGCCATAGGCAGCATGTCTAAAAACGGCGGGTTCATTTGTGAAGTTTATATAGCGGTAGTTGCTCATAGTTAATGTTTTTTTTCTGGCATAGAGTTTCGCCCTACTGTAAAATGAGTATTCATACCGATAAAAATCTCTTTTTTTGCAAAGCCTGCCTGCGTAAAATAATGAATGCCCGCAGGTATGCCCAACATGATCAGGGAAGCATGACAAATCAAACCGTACATATTGCTGTTGTAGAAGATGATGCGTTGTATGCCCGGGTCTTGCGGTATACGCTGGAACAGGATCCGGGGCATGAGGTAACACATTATGCCACCACCCGCGAACTGAAGGAGAGCCTGCATACACCGGCAGATATCTATTTGCTGGACTATTACCTGCCGGACGGCACTGCCGAGACCATGCTTCCCGGCATCCTGGAGCGCCAGCCCGCTGCCAGGGTCATCATCGTTTCCGGCCAGGAAGATGTGGCTGTGGCCGCCCGCCTGCTCAAACAGGGGGCTTATGATTATATCCTCAAGGATGCAGATACCCAGGAAAAGCTGCTGGCTACAGTGCAGCATATCAAGCGCACCCGCTGGCTGGAGCAGGAGAATGCCCGCCTGCACAAGGCGCTGAGCGGCAAAACCCCCGGTGTGGCGCTGGTGGGCACCAGTCCTGAGCTGGACGCCGTGCGGGAACTCATTGCCAAGGCGGCGCAGGCTGAGATTACGGTGGGCATTACCGGGGAGACCGGTACCGGCAAAGAAGTGGCTGCCCGCCTCATTCACCAGCAAAGCAAGCGGGCGCATGGCCCCTTTGTGGCGGTGAATGTGGCGGCCATTCCCCAGGAACTGGTGGAGAGCGAGCTGTTCGGCCATGAAAAAGGAGCCTTTACAGGGGCGCACGCCCGCCATATCGGCAAGCTGGAGCAGGCCCACGGCGGCACCCTTTTACTGGATGAACTGGGCGAAATGCCCGCACACATCCAGGTGAAGCTGCTGCGTGCCATCCAGGAACGCAGCTTTTCCAGGGTAGGGGGCAACCAGCTGGTGAGTAGCGATTTCCGCCTCATTACCGCCACACACCGCGATCTCATGGCGCAGGTGAATGCCGGAGCCTTTCGGCAGGATCTCTATTACCGCCTGCTGGGCCTGAGCATTGTGCTGCCCGCCTTGCGCCAGCGTGTGGCAGACATCCCGGTGCTGGCCGCTCATTTTGTCCAGGATTACTGCAAGACCCATCATTTGCCCGTTACCCTGCTGAGCGCACCGGCGCTTGACAGGCTGACGGCGCATACCTGGCCCGGCAATGTCCGGGAGCTGCGTGCCGTAATGGAGCTGGCCGTAGTGCTGGCCAACGGACATACGATACAACCCCAGGATATCCGCATTACGCCCGCGGCGGCGGATAAAGACACCGGGGAGGAATATACCCTGGCAGAATACCAGCGCAGGCTGGTAGCCCGCCTGCTGCAGAAGTACCAGGGCAATGTGCTGGCGGTTGCCAGGGTGCTGGATGTGGGCAAGAGTACCCTGTACCGCATGCTGCAGCAGTACCCCGAACTAAAGGAAATCCGCTGAAAATTGCACCATTTGCCCTGCCTTGGGGTTTTATGTATTTTGCGCCCTTGTTGGGGGGTAGTCTCTTAATTACTGTATTCAAAGACCTGATGGAAAGCTATGATGTGTGTGTAATTGGTGCCGGACCTGCCGGGTATGCCGCTGCTGTGCGGGCCCTGGATTTTGGCGCCAAGGTGTTGCTGGTAGAGAAGAAACATGTGGGGGGAGCCGGTGTGTGGGATGGCGCTCTCAGCTCCAAAACGCTTTGGGAGCTTTCCAAGGATATTACCAAGCTGTCCATTGCAGACCGCGGGTATGTGGTGAAGGACTATGAGCTTAATTACAGGGACATTGTCCACTGTGTGAATGCCGCTGTGGAAGAGCGCACCCATCACCTGACCCACCAGTTAAAGCGGTTGCAGGAAGATGTGCACCCCGGGCGCTTCCGGTTTATGCAGGGTTTTGCCCGTTTTGAAGATGCTCACCGGGTAGCCATAGACCGGCCGGACGGCAGCACGGAATATATCCAGGCTGCGCATGTGATACTGGCTATGGGCAGCCGCCCGCGTTACCTGTCTAATATCCCCATAGATGAAAAGATCATCGTCACCAGTGACGGCATTCATAGCTGGGAAGATTTTCCTGAGAGCCTGGTGATCCTGGGCGCCGGGGTGATCGGCTGCGAGTTTGCCACCGTGTTTGCCAATTTTGGGCGCACCAAGGTGCATATCATTAATAAAGGCTCCCAGCTCATTCCTTTTGAGGATGAGGACATCATGCAGGTGGTGGCCAATAACCTGGAGCGTGCCGGGGTGGTCATTCACCGCAATTCGGCGCTCAAGACCATGGAGCTCCATAATGGGCGCGTGCGCTATACCCTCACGTATGACGATGGCAGGGAAGAAACCCATGAGGTGGACAAAGCGCTGATCTCTGTGGGGCGTGTGACCAATATAGAGAACATGGGCCTGGAAAAAGCAGGAGTGGAACTGGACGCCCGCCACCAGTTTGTGGTGGAAGACAGCCAGACCAATGTGCCCCATATTTATGCCGTGGGCGACCTCACGGCAGACATCTGCCTGGTCAACGTAGGGGAGATGGAAGGCCGGCATGCCGTGGAACGTATCTTTGGCAATAACCGCGTGGCCCTCAGCTATGACAACATCAGTACCATCATGTTCCTGCAGCCGGAGGTTGCCGGGGTGGGGCTCAATGAGAAGCAGGCCCAGGACATGGGCCTCTCTTACCGGGTAGCGTGTTACAACTACCAGTACATTCCCCGTGCCATTGCCATGCGCAATGACAATGGCTTTTTTAAGCTCATTGTTACGGACGACCCGGAAATGCGCCTGCTGGGTATGCGCGCCGTGGGGGCGCACGCCAGCAGCACCATTGAAGCCGCTGCCATGCTGATCGCCATGAAGCAGAGCATCCGCGAACTGGCGGAGCTTACCCATCCGCACCCGTCCATTACGGAGGGTATCCAGGAGTGTGCCCGTATGCTGCTGGGTGTGTCCATTATGAAACCCGAGCTTTTTAAGGAGAAGAACCGGTGCAGCCGCTTTGTAGACGGCAAATGTTATGACATTGTACAGGGAGTTGCCGGTTAGTTGCTGACTTTAGCAGGATTGGTTTGTACATGAAAACTGCAGTACCATATGTTACAACCCCGCAAAATGCACGGCTACTGTTGAGTTTTATATTGACTTGGGTGGTTGCCGCCGGAGTCCTGCTTTGCTTCATTGTTCCCTTGCATGCCCAGCTGGATGTCCGCCAGGTGGTGGAAGAAGGAGTATACAAACCCACGCTGGAAGCCCCGGTACTGGATAGTCTGCGCCTTATGCAGCAGGCACGCAGAGATGTGGATTCCCTCTGTGCCCCGCACATGGCGGGCAGGGGGTATACGCATGAAGGACATACCCTGGCAGCCCGGTGGCTGGTGCAGGAGCTGCGCAAAACAGGGCTTAGTCCGCTCTGTGACGGCAGTTATACGCAGTCTTTTACCCTCAAGGTGAACGTGCTCCAGGATGCCCGGCTGGTACTCCTGGGCCAACCCCTGCGCCTGGGGTATGACTTTATGCCCAATGGCGCCTGTCCAGCCCGTGGGCTGACCACAGGCAAGGCCGTATATGCGGGCTATGCCCGGTCCGGGAGCTTGCCTGCCGGTAAGCTGGCCGGCAAAGTGGTCGTCCTCGATGCCGATCTGCCCCAGGGTTCCCGGGAACAGACGGTTTCGCTCTATGAACGCATATTTGCATTGATACGGGATGCCCGCCCGGCGGCTATTGTGGTGCGGGAGGTCAAACTTACCCATAGCTACAGCCAGGAGCAATGGCCGGTTCCCGTGTTTCATGTGCAGGCAGACGCCCTGCCTTTTCCGGCCAGGGTGCGTAAGGTACAATGGGCCGTGCAGGCACAGCTTCGTGAGCAGGAGGTCACCCGCAACGTAGCGGCCTATCTCCCCGGTACCCGGCGGCCGGATACCCTGATTGTACTGGGTGCTCACTATGACCACCTGGGCAGGGTGGGGGATGCCACTTTCCATGGCGCCAGCGACAATGCCAGCGGAGTAGCCTTTCTGCTAAGCCTTGCCCGGTACTTTGCACAGCCCGGGGTGGAACACCCCTATAGCCTGGCTTTTCTGTTCTTCAGTGCAGAAGAAGTGGGGCTGCTGGGTAGCCGGCATTATGTGCAGCACCCTTGCTGGCCGCTTTCCCGCACCCGTGCCATGTATAACTTTGACCTGATGGCCAACGGCAGCAAAGGCATTATGACCGTTGCCGGCAAGGACTACCCTGCACTGTATGCCCCGTTGGCGGCACTCAATGATTCATTGCAGTGCATCTATCCCCTGCAATCCAGGGAAAACCGGCCCAACAGTGATCATTACCCCTTTACACAGGCTGGTATCCCGGCCCTCTTTTTCTATACCCAGGGCGGTCCGCCCCACTATCATGATGTGCATGACCTGCCCGGCGCGTATCAGTTAGAGGCTTTCTGGGTCTTTCGCAAACTATTTATTCATTTGCTCACCCGCATGCAATAGTTTGGCACGGGATTCGCATGAGTTCTCATATGCGAATTATCTTGCTCATCCTTCTAAGCGGTCTCCTGGCGGGCGGTAATGCTCCCGCACAGGCCCAACAGGCCGATGAAGTATTTGCCCGTATTGAACGCGCTATCCTGGCCGGAGATGCCGGTACGCTGGCTTCTTTCTTTGGCAGCCAGGTGGAGGTGACCATTACCGACCGGGAGGATATCTATTCCAAAGATCAGGCCACATTTGTGGTCAAGGAGTTCTTCCAGAACTACCCCGTGCGCAGCTTTAAGATCCTGCACAAGGGCAGCAGCAGTAATACCTATTACGCCGTGGGCGAATATTACAGTACCCGCGGTAAGTTCGATACCAATGTGTTCATCAAGCGAAGCGGCAACACTTACGTGATTGAACAAATACGGTTCGAGCTGGAGAACTGACGTTTTTTAAATATGTTGTGTGTATGAGGCGGTTCTGTAATTCTTGCAGAACCGTTTTTTTTTGCGCTAATTGGCCCGCATGACCTCCTATTTATATCTCTCCGATGCAGTGCTGGACCGGCTCGTACAGGATGCGCTTTCCGAGGATCTGGGCCCGCAGTGGCAGGATCATACCAGCCTGGCCACTATCCCGCCCGCTCAGCAGGGTACAGCCCGCTGCCTGGTAAAGGACACGGGCATCCTGGCCGGTGTCGATTTTGCGCACAGAGTGTTCACAAAACTGGATAGTAGCGCCCGGGTAAGTGTCCAAATTTTGGACGGTTTTGCCGTAAAACCCGGAGATGTAGCATTTTTAGTACAGGCGCCGGTGCGTACCCTGCTAATGGGGGAGCGCCTGGCCCTGAATGTGATGCAACGTATGAGCGGCATTGCCACCGCAACACACCGGGTGGTGCAGTTGCTGGAAGGCACCGGCTGCCGGGTGCTGGATACCCGCAAGACCACCCCGCTGGTGCGGGTGCTGGAGAAATGGGCCGTTAAGCTGGGCGGCGGCACCAACCACCGGTTCGGCCTGTTCGATATGATCCTGATCAAGGATAACCATATCGATGCTGCTGGGGGGATCGTACCGGCACTGGAAGCTGCTCACGAGTACCTCTGGGCGCACAGGCTGGAGATACCGGTAGAGGTGGAGGCCCGTACCCTTGCGGATGTACAGCTCGCATTGGATTTTGGCCGGCTGGACCGTATCCTGCTGGACAATATGTCGCTGGAAGATATGCGCCGTGCCGTGCAGTTGACGGCCAAGCGCATTCCCCTGGAGGCTAGCGGCAATATTACGCTGGAGAATGCCCGGCAGATAGCGGAAACCGGGGTGGATTTCCTGAGCATGGGTAGCCTGACGCATTCCTATAAAAGTCTGGATATCAGCCTCAAGCTGGTGACCGGCTAGGGCTTGAGCAGCAACTGCCGGTGCAGCAGCAGCCCCTGCTGGCCTGTAATGAACAGCCAGTAGCTGCCTGCACACAGGTGGCCGGTTTCTGTGGAGTATACCCCGCCTTCCCGGACCTGGAGTGGCTCGGAGAGGAGTATGCGACCTGTAAGGTCCCGTACTTGTAGTGTTCCTTCTATGGCCGTGATGCCGGTGTAGTGTAGGTGTAGTGTTTGCTGCACCGGGTTGGTTGCCTTGAAGGCAGTCGCAGGTCTCGCGTCGGGTGGCTTGGAACGTGCCGTGGCCACAGTCTCATCCAGCCGCAGTTCCAGGGTCACGGGCAGGTGGTCACTCATATGGTACAGTGCGCTGAGCACGGGATAGGGCAGGGTGGTGTTCGGCGGAGCAGCCAGCAGGGATTGATTGAAGTGGTTACCATCATTGCTCACTGCCTGATACGACCCGCTGATATAGGTAAACCCGTGCGCTCCATTGTATAGGGCGGGTGAGATCAGGATCTGGTCAAAACGGTCATCCAGGCCGCCGGTAGCGCCCCCGCCAAAGCTGGCGGTGCGTGTGCTTTGGGTATGGATACCTGCAAAGCCGGCATTGTCATTCCAGTTACCGGGTTGCTGGATGGGATCCCGGAAATAGCCTGCCATGCTGTCTGCGCTGGTGACCAGCCGGTAGGCAGGTTCGTCCGCACGATACACATTAAAATCACCCAGCAGCAGGCGGTTGGGATGGCCGGGCCGGGCAGTGAGCCATTTGCGCAATGAGTCTGCCTCGGCATGGCGGGTTGCCCGGTCTGATGCAGTATTGCCCGCTTTGTGGTGCAGTGCAAAGATGTCCAGGAAGACAGTGTCCGCACCAGCGCTCGGGTCTTTCCAGTATACAGTATAGATGCTGATATCCCGGGTTTGCGTGGGGATGCGTTGCTGAGACTTGAGCCGGAGCAGGGTGCTGTCATAGTACAGCATATTATGCTGGTTGTAGGAAGCGCCGGTGGCGTTGGGTACGAACTGTGCCCGGGTGTACCGGCTGGGCGCCCAGCTTTCCAGCGACTGCCTGAGGATGCTATTGGCGCCCTGCTCCGTATTCAGCTCCTGGAACAACAGGATATGCGGGTTCAGGTGCTCCAGGATTACCCGCAGGGTATCCTCGCGTTTGGGTATGGTACTGACGTTGGGATAATTCAGCAGGTTATAGCTTACCACCCGCAAGGTTTCCTGGGCATGCAGGCGAGGCAGGGCGGCCCCATACAGCACCAGTAAGATCCACGGCAGCTTTGGCATGCCGCAAATAGCGCTTCGTGTATGTACTGCAGGTGATGGCCAGGTTAGCTTTTGGGCGAATAGCCGAAAGGCATTCACAAGTACAGGGAATGTCATTTGAATGATTCATGTTTGGTTCCTGTAAATATGAGAAGCCAACCACGCCTTTGGCAAGACTTTGGGATATTATTCCCGGTCTGCCGCTACCGGCCGGGGGAGCAATTCCCGGGGAATCACCAGTCCGTAAGAAAGCAGCTCGTGTGCAAAGCCCTGTGCTAGTTTCAGTTCCTTGTCCAGCAACCCGGGCAAGCGGGTAGTGCAGGCATAAAGCTCGTCGTAACTTTCGATTACGAAATACCGGTCCTGCATACGGTGGTTGATATAGGGCGTGTGGAACAGTTCCTGCAGGTTAAAGTAAAAGCGGGGCACCTGCGGACTGAGACAAAAGACCGATTCCCCGGGGCTGCTCAGGATACCGGCGCCATAGATACGCAGCGCATTGTCTTCTGCAATGAGGCCAAATTCTACGGAGAACCAGTAGATGCGGCTGAGCAGTTCTATGGCCAGCGGGTTATCCATATAGGGTAAGGCCAGTTGTCCCAGCGCTTCCAGGAAACTGGCATAGGCCGTGTCTGCCAGCAGCGGCACGTGGCCGAAGACATCATGAAAGAGGTCGGGCTCCATCAGGTAGTCCATTTGGGCGGGCTGGCGTATCCAGGTGGTGACGGGGAACTGCCGGCGCGCCAGGAGCCGGAAGAAGACATCGTTGGGCACAATACCCGTGACGCCCTGCAGGCGCCACCCGGTCACTTGTTCCAGGCGGTCGCTGAGCTGCCCGTAATGGGGGATGCCTTCCGGCCCCATCTGCAGGGCCTGCAGGCCATCCATAAAACCGCTGGCGGCACGATTGTGCAGTACCTCCATCTGGCGGTGATAGAGGCGCTGCCACATCTGGTGGTCCTGGGGCGTGTACTTTTCAAATTCCTGGGAGATAAACATGATAGGAAAGCATTACGGGTTGTAGAAACAGATATAAAATAAAAAAGCCTGACACTGCGGGGAGCAATCTCAGGCTTGGTCGGGAGAACCTATAGTACACTGGATTACGTCCGCATTGCGCGAGCAGAGCGGTAATAGTAGGAGCCGTATAGATAGGTAAATACCATGTGACAAAGATATGAACTTTTCCCGATTGCAAACAAGAGTTGTTTTTTATGGATAAAATTCGTCCATAGAAATAACCGTTTATCCTAAAAGAAGCGGGGTTGCAACTGAATGGCGGGGGCTGTTGTTGTTTCCCTCATGCGATCATTGACCGGACTTCTCTTATTCCTCGGCTTCTTCCTGCTGCTGGATCTCTATTTCTTCCAGGCCGTGCGCCACGTAAGCCAGAGCCTTCCTTACCGGGGGCGTATGACGCTCTATGCAGGGTATTGGCTGGTAGCAGCATTTGGGCTGGTAGCCATGCTCTATATATTCCTCCGTATAGGCCCTCCTAACCTCAAGGGCGGGGGCATAGCCATTTACCTGTTCTCAGGTATCTTCAGCATATACCTGGGCAAGCTCGTGGGGGTATTTCCTTTGATCGTGGATGACCTGCGCCGTATAGGTCTGTGGGGGTATGGCAAGCTAAGCCCCCAGCAGCTGACGGATGGCACAGGCATTTCGCGGGCTACGTTTCTTTCCTGGCTGGGTATCACAGTGGCGGGGTTACTGTTTGGGCTGCTGATGTGGGGGCGTTCCAATCTCTATGCCTACCGGGTGCACCGCATGCGGCTGCGTTTCCCCAACCTGCCCCCGGCTTTTGACGGGCTGCGTGTGGTACAGCTCAGTGATATCCATTCCGGCAGTCTCAGTGACCAGGCCGGCGTACAGGCCGGCATAGACCAGGTGCTGGCGCTGAAACCGGACCTGATCCTGTTCACGGGTGACCTGGTCAATGACCGCACGGTGGAGATGACTGACTGGAAACAGACCTTTGCGCAGCTCAAGGCGCCTATGGGGGTGTATAGTGTGCTGGGTAACCATGATTATGGCGAATATGCCCAGTGGCCCAGTGCGGAGGACAAGGCCCGGAATATGGCAGATATGCTGACCCTGCAACGCGAAATGGGCTGGAAACTCTTGCTTAATGAGCATGTGCTGTTTACCCGTGAAGACCAGCAGATAGCGCTATTGGGCGTAGAGAACTGGAGCGCCAGTGCGCGTTTTGTGAGCCCCGGAGACTTGCCCAAAGCCTATGCAGGCACGGAAAACGTGCCGTTCAAAGTGCTGATGAGCCATGACCCCAGCCACTGGGATGCCGAGATCCGCACCCGTTATCCTGATATTGACCTGACCCTGGCGGGGCATACCCATGGTATGCAGTTTGGGGTGGAACTCTCCTGGCTCAAATGGAGCCCGGTGAAATGGCTGTACAAACAATGGGCCGGGCTGTATACAGAAGGCCGGCAGTACCTGTATGTAAACCGTGGATTCGGGTTTATCGGTTACCAGGGCCGGGTAGGCATCCGGCCCGAGATTACCCTGATAGAGCTCCGGCGGAGCTAGTTGCCCTCCGGGAGGTCGTATCTCTTGTGCTTGAGGCGGCTCAACCCGGCTTTGGTTTTCTGCTCCAGGCTCTTCTGAAAGGGATAACTGCTGTATTGGAGGGCCTCTTTATAATAGCGCCGCGCGTCATGCCATTCTGCCTGCTGCTCCATGATCTGTGCGATATAAAAGTGCGCATACACCTTCATCCAGAGTGCCCGGATGGGATTCTGGACGATGGCGTTGCGGTAAGAGGTCTTGGCTTCATCCCACCTGCCCAGCAGGTGATAGGCCCTGCCCAGGCGGTAGTAGAGTTCCGTGCGTTCGTCATTGCTGAGCATGGGCGCCGTAGCCAATAGCGGCTGTGCCTTTTTCAGCGCTTCCTGCGGCCTGCCTCCGTCGGTCTGGTAGCGCATATAGAGTAATTGCTGTTCCACGTCTGTGAAAAGCTTGTTCTGGTACCAGGTTGCCTGCGCCTGTGCATACTGGTCCTCGTCAAACTGGCTTGTGCGGTAGGCATAGCTGTTGGCCATTTCATGAAAAGCCGCGCGGGCTTTCACCCGGTTGCCGGAAAGGGCGTAGCTGAGTGCTCTTTTGAAGAGCGCATCCGCCACAAACAGTTTGCCAGGGTAGGTATACACGTAGTTCTGGAAATGCACGATGGCCTCGTCAAACTGCTCGGTATAGTAGCAGGCTTTGCCCAGCTGGTAATGGATATAGGGCATCTGGGCTGCACGGGCGCTTACCCGCTGCAGTTCTGCCAGGGCTACCGCGTGGCTGCCTTTGTCCAGCAGGTTATGGATATAGAGATAGCTTACCGCCAGTATATCCGGGTGAGCTGTGTGCAGGCTGTCTATGCGGTGCGAAGCGTCTCCTATACCGGCCTTGAGGTTTCGCTCGGCATAATAGAGCACCAGCTGGGTTTCCAGGTTAAGATAAGGTGCTTCGCGGGCGGCCCGCTCCAGCAAGCGGATGCCTGTATTGAAATCGCCCTCCATCCCAAAGATACCGAGCACCCATTTGTATTCCGAAGGCACCCCGCTGAAAGCCAGGTGGAAGATGCCCAGCAGGCGGTCGTTCTGGGGATGGTCGGGGTATTTTTTCACCTGCTTTTGCAGGATAGCCCAGGCGCTTTGCAGGCTGTAGGCGGCTTTCAGGTGATTGCCTTGTAATACCTGGATAATGGCTATCTTGAGGATGATCTCTGCATGGAATACCCGGTTGAGCGGATCCTCTACCTTATGCTGGGCAAAGTAGCTGTCCTGCAGGGAGGCATCTGCCAGGAACGCATCCATATCACTGCCCTTCTGCCAGATGAAGGCTTTGAGAAACAGGCTGTGGTTTTGGTAGAACCTGGGGATATCGCCGTCTGCCAGGTAAAAGCGGGTGAGCTGGCCTGCCGCATCGTATTGGAAATCCAGTAACTGAAGCTCTATTTGCTGCCGGTAGGCGGCGTAGCTATCGGGTTGTGCATGGACAACAGATATCCCGCAGCCCAGTATCCAGACGAAAGCAATAGCCCTCACTAGCCTCATGGCTGCAAGTTGGCGAAAAAAGCAACCCAAATCCTGGGGCTATTCGGTTTCTGCTTTGGTAGCGGCTTTGCGCTTGGAGGTCTTCTTGGGCTCTTCTACCACGGCAACTTCCGCTTCTCCTGTGAAGTAATACTGGTCTTCCAGGATGCGGCCGCAGTTCTCACACACGATGAGTTTCTTGCGCTGGCGAATCTCTGCCTGGCGTTGCGGGGGGATGATGGCAAAACAGCCGCC
This sequence comes from Bacteroidota bacterium, assembly GCA_019638695.1. GTDB lineage: Bacteria > Bacteroidota > Bacteroidia > J057 > JAJTIE01 > JAHBTG01. Next base: position 12,812 of record JAHBTG010000049.1, read on the forward strand.
GCAGGCGCCGCGGTCCATGGTGACTACGGCCAGGCCGTTGCGCATGTTGGAGCGGATCTTGGCATAGGCCTTGAGCAGGCGGGGCTCAATGTCTTTGGAGGCTTCGGCGCTCTCTGCCCGGAGCTTCTCTTCCTCTGCCCGGGTTTCTTCGATGATGATCTCCAGCTCCTTGTTCTTCTCATCCAGGTCGTTCTTGCGCTCGTCAAACTTGGCTTGCACCTCGTTCAGCTTGGCTTCCTTCTCCTCTATTTCCTGGCTGAATATCTTGATCTTGCGCTCACTGGTGAGGATCTCCAGGTTGGCCAGTTCAATTTCCTTGTTCAGCGCCTCATACTCCCGGTTGTTCTTCACATCCATCAGCTGCTTGTCATACTTCTTGATAAGTTCGCGGCTGTCTTCGATGATCACCTGGCGGTTGGCAATTTCCTTACGGGTTCCGGTAATTTCCTCTTCCAGACGCTGGATGCGCGTGCGTAGCCCTTCCAGTTCGTCTTCCAGGTCTTGTACTTCTTCGGGCAGGCCACCCCGTATCTGGCGCAGTTTGTCCAGCTGAGAGTCTATTTTTTGCAGGGCAGCCAGCTGAGACAGGCGTTGTTCAACGGTTTTCTCCATGGATGTAGTATTGAACCGGGTTGGTGGGTACTTTGGACAAATAGGCTGCAAAGCTACGAAATTTCTGCATAAAGCAATCTTTTAACAGTGCAGGCACAAATTGTTCGGTCTCGGCATGTCCGGCGTCGACCAGCAGCAGACGTTCCTCTCCGTCAAAGAATTTGTGATAGGTAATGTCCCCGGTGAGGAGCGCGTCTGCACCCGCTGCCAGCGCCCTGGGAATGAGAAAACTGCCCGAACCCCCGCAAATGGCCACCTGTTTTACGGACTGTACGCGCTGAGCCCCTGCCCACCGCAGGTAAGGCGTGCCCAGCGCCCGGCTCACCTGCGCCAGGAATGCAGGCACCGTCATAGCTTCGGGTAAAGTGCCCAGCATGCCTGCACCTGTAGACATATCCGGCGGCTGCGGCGCCAGGATCTGCAGGTCTTGCAGTCCCAGTTGTGTGCCCAGCGCCAGGTTCACACCCGAGGCGATGTTGTCCAGGTTGGTATGGCAGGCATAGAGTGCGATATCATGACGAATGGCCTGCATCAGGGTGCGGCTCACATAGTCATCGCCCAGCAGGTGCTTGCGGCTGCCGAACCAGATAGGGTGGTGGCTGACGATAAGATTGGCGTTCAGCGCCCGGGCTTCTGCCACTACAGCTTCCGTGCAGTCCAGGGAGAAGAGCACACCCGTGCACTCGGCCTGTGCCAGGCCCACCAGCAATCCCACATTATCATAGCTTTCGGCCAGGTGGCGGGGCGCCAGTTCTTCCAGGGGGCTGATCGCTTCCTGAATGGTCATAGGTCTAGGCTTGCCCGGCGGCTCTTCTGGCTTTCTTCTTTTCGATAAAGCCCAGCACGTACATCAGCGTGGCCCAGAGGCAGGCGGCGGCCATTACACTGAATACGAGGATGCGCCGCTGCATCACCGCGGGATCGGTTACCGAGGTGCTTTTGATGGCCATATAAATACTGACAATGGCGAATACCAGGGTGAGCAAGACTACAATATGGGCTACCACAGGGTGCTCTTTCTTCATCCAGGGGGTAGCGAGGAGGAGCAGTACGCCCAGCCCGGGACCAATCAGCGCCGTAGCGGGGCGCGATTCATTGCTCAGGTAACTGTACAGCCCGGCGGCAACCAATACCAGCGCTGTGATAATGTTGATGACAAAAGGTTTCTTTAGCATGGGGAGGGTATATTAAATGGGTTTCTGGATTATCCTGGGTTATCAGCCCGGTATGGAACCGCTCTGGATAAAGCCGGCTACTTCTTCCATGAGCCATTGTGGTGTGCTTGTGGCGCCGCAGATGCCCACGCTGTTGCTCTGGCGGTACCAGTCGGGGTTGACTTCGCTCACCTCGCTCACAAAATAGGTCTGCGGGTTGGCCGCTTTGCACACCTCATAGAGCACCTTGCCATTGGAACTTTTGCGTCCGGCCACAAAGATGATGACATCATGGCGGGTGGCAAAGACCCGCAGCTGGGGTTCCCGGTTGCTTACCTGCCGGCAGATGGTATCGTTGGCCTTGAACTGCTCCTGCGCGCGGCGGGTGATCTCGTCCCGTATGGCATAAAACTTATCCGTGCTTTTGGTCGTCTGGCTGAAGAGCACGGTGGGTTTGCTGAAGTCTACCTGGTCCAGGTCCTCCATATTTTGTATGATGACCGCCTTGCCCTCCGTTTGCCCCAGCAGCCCGTTCACTTCCGCGTGCCCGGGTTTGCCAAATATAATGATCTGCGTATCGGGTTCATAGGCGGCGCGCACGCGGTTCTGCAGTTTGAGTACCACGGGGCAACTGGCGTCTACCAGGGTGATGTTGTTGCGCAGGGCCGTCTCATAGGTGCTGGGGGGTTCTCCATGCGCGCGGATAAGTACGGTGGTATCCCGCAACTCGTTCAGATCTTCATGAGAGATGGTCTTGAGTCCCTTTTGTTGCAGGCGGTCCACCTCCATGTCATTGTGTACGATGTCTCCCAGGCAGTATAACTGTCCGTTTGCATTCAGGAAGTCCTCTGCCATCTCTATGGCATAGACCACGCCGAAGCAAAAGCCGCTGTTGGGATCTACGGTTACCTGGGGCATAGCCATGTAAAATTAACCATACTCCGTGGCAGATTAGTTCAGACTGGGAAGATACATGGCCAAAGAACTTACCGCCCCCGCAGCTGGCTGATGCTTTGCAGCTTGCGTCCGCTGCCGGAGAGCTTGTTCATGGTCTTCATCATTTTCTTCATCTCGTTGAACTGCTTGAGCAATTGGTTGACGTCCTGCACCGAGGTGCCGGAGCCATCGGCAATGCGTTTGCGGCGGCTGCCGTCAATCAGCTCAGGCTTCTGGCGCTCCTTGCGCGTCATGCTCTGGATGATGGCTTCTATGCGTTTGAAGTCTTTGTCATCCACATCCACGTTCTTGGCTACTTTGCCCATGCCGGGGATCATCCCGATAAGGTCGGTGAGGTTCCCCATCTTCTTGATGGTCTGGAGCTGCTGCAGGAAGTCCTCAAAGTCAAACTGGTTCTTGCGCAGCTTGCGCTCCAGTTTTTCGCTTTGTTCCTGGTCAAACTGCGCCTGGGCGCGTTCTACCAGGGTGACCACATCGCCCATCCCCAGGATACGGCTGGCCATCCGTTCGGGATGGAAGCGGTCTATGCCGTCCATCTTTTCGCCGGTGCCCACAAACTTCACCGGTTTGCTGACGACAGCGCGGATGGAAAGCGCTGCACCCCCGCGGGTGTCGCCATCCATCTTGGTAAGGATCACCCCTGTAAAGTCCAGCCGGTCATTAAAGGCTTTGGCCGTATTCACTGCATCCTGCCCCGTCATGGCGTCTACCACGAAGAGGATCTCGTTAGGCTGCACCGCTTTTTTAACTGCGGCAATCTCGTTCATCATTTCCTCATCCACCGCCAGGCGGCCGGCGGTATCGATAATGACGACGTCTTTAGCGTTCTTGCGGGCATACTCAATGCCGTTCTGCGCTATCTGAACGGGGTTCTTGTTCTCGGTTTCCTTGTAGACCTCCACGCCTATCTGCTCGCCCAGCACGCCCAGCTGGTCTATGGCTGCCGGCCGGTATACGTCGCAGGCGATTAGCAGGGGCGTGCGGCCCTGTTCGCGCAGCATATTGGCCAGTTTGCCGGAGAAAGTGGTTTTGCCGCTTCCCTGCAATCCTGCCATGAGGATGACGGTGGGCGGGCGCTGGCTGAAGGAGATGCCCTCGTGTTTGCCGCCCATGAGCTTGATCAGCTCATCGTTCATCACCTTGACAAACAACTGGCCGGGCGTGATGCTGGTGAGCACGTTCTGTCCTATGGCAGCTTGCTTCACCTGGTCGGTGAACTCTTTGGCTACCTTGTAGTTAACGTCTGCATCCAGCAGGGCGCGGCGTACTTCCCGCACCGTTTCGTTTACGTTGATCTCGGAAATCTTGCCTTGCCCCTTCAGGGTTTTGACGGCCCTATCCAGCCTGTCGCTCAGGTTCTCAAACATGCTATTGGAGGTGTGTAGCACAGGCATTGTTGCCTGGCAGGAGGCAAAAATAAGGAAAAACTGCCTGCCACCTTGTGGTGCCAGATTTTGTAGCCTGCATTTGTGAGCAATTACTACTGCCAGAAATGCCTGGTGGCAAGCTCCATATTCACCACGGCCCCTGCAAAGTTGCCGGACGATACCGCCTGGGCTACAGCGCGCAAGGGCGAGCTGTTGTCTCCGCAGGCAAAAACGCCTTCTACAGATGTGCGCTGAAAGGCATCTACTTGTATGCGTCCTTGTTCTGTAAGTGCACAGCCCAGGCTGGCTACGATGTCAAACTGCGAAAAGGGAACCCCTGCATATATGACCTCAAAGGACTCTCGCCTGCCGTCTTTGAATACTATGCCGGTAAGCTGTCCATTGTCATGCTCAAGCGCGGCGACATCTGTTTCCAGGATCTGAATATTGTGTGCGTGCAGGCTGGCCCGCTGTTCTGCCAGGAAGTTTGGCGCACCGTGCGCAAGCACAGTAAGCTGTTGGGTGAGGTTATACACCAGTGGCAGCATATGCCGGGTATGCTCTTCATTTGCCCAAATGGCGGTGCGCTTTCCGCGGGCTTCATAGCCGTGGCAATAAGGACAATGTATCACAGAAATGCCCCAGCATGCTGCAAACCCGGGAATATCGGGCAATCTGTCCTGTATGCCTGTTGCCAGAATGAGTTTATGACCCTGGAACCGCTGGCCTGTTTGGGTAGTGACCTCAAAACCATCGGGGCGCTCTTCTGCTGCAATGACCGTGTCATTACGGAGCTGAACTGTAAGATAGCCGGCCACCTGCTGGCGGGCCTGCGCTGCTATGACGGCGGGCTGCACCCCATCCTGTGTCAAGAAGTTGTGAGAATGCGGCGTCTGGCGATTGCAAGGCTGGCCACTGTCCAGGACAAGCACTGTGCGCAGGGAGCGTCCCAAAGCCATGGCTGCAGAAAGCCCTGCATAGCTCCCGCCAATAATAATTACATCAACATTTGATTCCCGGGTCATTCAGCTGTGTTGTTGAGAGGGGAGGGATTAAGAGTACCGGTTTGTTGGGAGGGATAGCAAGGTAAAAGTGTACAAGCTATCATACCAGAGGTAACCAGGTAAGCGCATTGGCGTATGGTAACCACTGGCAGTGCCAGCCACTCACCCGCCCTGGAAGGCCCGCACGATCTCAATGACATCTCCGCTTTTAAGAGATGTGGCGGTCCACTCACTGCGGGGCACTACTTGTCCGTTCAGCGCTACGGCTACACCTTTCTCCGTGGGCAATATTTGTTCATATTCCTGCAGGTAGCTGGTGATGCTGGGATTGGCGGCTTTAATGGTGCGGGTTTTCCCGTTAACGTGCAGTTCCATGGGTATAAGCGTTTGCGGTTTTGCAGATGACCTCTTCCATCGGTTCGAATGCAAAGGTAAACTGTTGCCTGAAACGGTCTGCACTAAAGCGGCGGGTGCGGCCCGAACTGGCCGCGGTCTCCCGTGTGAGGAGCGGTTCGCCACCAAAGAGATCTGCCCACCGTTCTATGAGCCAGCCGGTCATCTGGGCCGGTATCGTAGGAACGGGTATGAAGGGTGGTTTTTTATCCAGCGCCACGGCTGTGCGGGAAAAGAAATCCCGGAAGCTCAGGTTCTCGCTATTGAGTACGAAGCGTTCTCCATCCTGCAGGTCGCTTTCCAGCAACAGGCGGCAGGCACGGGCTACATCCCATACGCCCACAAAGCCGTTGCCCCCTTTGGGGTAAAACCGCAGCCCTTTGGCTACGGAGCGGACCAGCGCCGGGGAGCTGGTGTGCCAGTCTCCGGGGCCTATGATCATGGACGGGTTGCAGATGACGGCGGGCAGCCCCTCTGCCACACCCCTGTGCACTTCCAGCTCGCCCAGGTGTTTGGTATAGCCATACCAGGATACGGCATCTTCCCGCACCCATTTGCAGCCTTCGTGCAGCAGTCCGTTTTTATCCGGCGGACCCAGCGCTCCTATGGAACTGACATATACCAGCTTCTGCACCCCGGTATCCAGGGCGCAGTTGACCACATGTGCGGTGCCCTCGTGGTTCACCCGTTTGAGCAAAGCGCGCCGGGGCTTGTAGAAGCTTACGGTAGCTGCCGCATGGATAATTCCCCATACGTCCTTGCAGGCTTCGGCCAGAGCATCCGTGTCCAGTATATCGCCTTCTGCGATCTCTACACGCCCGGCAAAGGGCGCCAGCGCCGGGTGATCCTTGCGCCGCACCAGCGCGCGCACCAGATATCCACTTGCCAGCATTTCGCTCACCACGTGGCGGCCTAAAAATCCTGAGGCGCCTGTAACCAGAATCCTTTTACTTTCGTGCATCTTCACAAAAGTAATGGACATTTCCTTCTTTTTTGAACCTATTGATGCCTCAAAGCTGGATAGCCGCTACAAGCCGAATCCGCATGCGCTGGGTAATGTATTCGATAAGTTCATTACCCAGTTCCCGGACTGGGCGGCTGCCGACCTGGTGATCCTGGGAGTATGCGAAGACCGCGGCCATGCCGACCAGCCCGGTTGCGTGGCTAGCGCCCATACTATTCGCGACCGCCTCTACCAGCTTTCTGCGCCCCGTGCGCTCAAGGCTGCCGACCTGGGCAACCTGGCGCCCAAGGAGGACCTGGAGGGGTATTATGAAGCGCTGGCTTTTGTCACCGGCACTATCCTCAAGGCAGGTAAGACCCTGCTGGTCATCGGGGGTACCCAGGACCTGGCTGTGGGGCTGTATGAGGGACACCAGCAGCTGGAGCGCCATATTAACATGGTGTGCATAGATAACTACCTGGATATCTGGGACAGCGAGGTGCGCCTGACCAATGAAAGTGTGAATCACCGCATCATCAGCATGCACCCTTCCTGCCTGGATAACTTTGCCGTGGTGGCTGCCCAGAGTTACCTGGTGAGCGAAACGGAGCGGGAGGCGATGGATATTCTCCAGTTTGAACTGCTGCGGCTGGGAGATATCCGCAGTGATATGCGTCTGGCAGAACCTACGCTGCGCCTGGCCGATATGGTGTGTTTTGACATGAGCGCAGTGCGCTATGCCGATGCCCCGGGCGCCAGTCATCCTACTCCTGCGGGTCTCACGGCAGAAGAGGTATGCCAGTTGGCACGTTTTGTGGGCATGGGCTACCGTACCAATGCGTTCTTTCTGACGGAGGTCAATGCCAAACTGGATATCCGTCGACAGACGGCTACCCTGGCGGCGCTGATCCTCTGGTATTTTATGGAGGGGTGGTATAACCGCCTGGCCGACCAGCCCAAGGCCGACCGCAGTAACCTGCAGCGTTACCGTGTGCCCATGACGGGCAGCGTGCAGGAGATCGTGTTCTACAAGCACCCGGAAACCCACCGCTGGTGGATGGAAGTGCCGCTGGAATCTCCCGGAGGCGGGATGCCCCGCCCGTTGCTGGTGCCTTGTGCAGAAGCGGATTACCAGCGCGCCCAGCAGGATGAAATTCCCGAGCGGTGGATGCGCGCCCAGCTGCGGGGGTAGTGCTTTTGCTTTTACATACGGCTACATTTCCTTATCTTTGCCGGGCAACACACATTCGGAGTGTAGCGCAGCCCGGTAGCGCGCTTCGTTCGGGACGAAGAGGCCGGAGGTTCGAATCCTCTCACTCCGACACTGCCGTATAAACGGCAACTTTCAAGGGCCCCTGATGCAGGGCCACAGCCCCGCTTCAACCTCAGATATTGCCAAAGGGGCCCTGGATGGTGAGCCCCAGGGCGCTGTAGAACGAGACATCCTCCGGTGTGTGCGACAGCGGCATGCGGGTTTGTACCATCCCTCCTATATCCAGCAGGTGGTGATTGTCCAGCCGGAAGCGGAGAAATGCCCATGTGCGGTTCTCAGTGAGGCGGTACCCGTGCCAGTCGATAAGATGGTCTGCGGAAGAGCGGCTGGCTGCCAGCCACTCTTCATTCAGGATGAGTGTTGTGGTATGGCGGGGGGAGAGCGGAATAAAGGCCCGG
>JAHBTG010000005.1 GCA_019638695.1 Bacteroidota bacterium
AGCTAGCGGGCATACTCCCCTCCACCTCCCCCCACAGGGGGAGCGTGCTCCCCTCGTTGGGGGGAGGGTCATTCCGACAGAAGCAGAGATCCTTCGCTACGCTCAGGATGACACGTGTGCACGGTGGTGGGCAGGAGACCCCGAAATAAATTTGGGGTGATAGGAGGAAGGCGGGTTACGCACAGGCGACTCCCCTTTTGCTGTTGGGTGGATAGCTGTCAGATGGGAGTACAGGATACGACCCGGTGCCAGGGATCTATAGGGGTAGATTAAAACGGGCCATCCGCCAGTTAATCACTGTCTGCTGCCCGGTTCGCAGCGCGGGTAGAGATATGCAAATGCAATACCATACCCTGCAGCAACCAGAAGAGGTAAGACAGCTTATTCTCTTCCACCAGGTCATTCATGAGCAGATGGAAGAGGAACATACACTGGATAAGCATGGCCCCCATCAGGAAAGTGCGCATGGCAGGATCTGTGCTCCGCATATAAAGGCGATTGGCCAGCAGGAAGAAATACACCACACCTGCCAGGAACAGGAGGGTGCCGGGCACTCCTTGCTCAGCGGCCACCATGAGGAAATAATTGTGTGTGGTAGACTGCTCGGGGTTATCGCTCACATAGGTACGATACGTTTCTACGGTGTAGGAGAAATATTCGGGGTAAAAGGAGTCCGGACCGGTGCCCAGCAACGGATGCTCAAATACCATGCGTTTGGCCGCCACCCAGCGGTATACGCGCTCCATGCTGGATACGTCGCGCCCCTCCATTGTAGCCTTCAGGTGTTTGTCCAGCTCCTTATGGGTGACCGTTTCCTCAAAATGGGGAGCATAGTCCAGGTAGCGGTTCTGGTCCAGGATCCAGTACACCAGCACGGCCGTGCCGAGCAAAGCCGCCCACATGAAGTATGCGAACAGGCGGGCGCGAATCACCAGCCAAAGCAGGGGCAGCAGCAATGCGGCCAGCCAGCTGGCACGGGTATACGAGAAGATCGTGGCATAAGCCGCCACCCCGGCAGCCAGCAGCCAGAAACCGCCCGTATGTCCCGCCTGCCGGCGCCAGATAAAGAGCGCGATGAACAGCGGAATAGCCATGGCCGCTATGCAGCCATAAACCACATGATTGACAAAGAAGAGCCCCACAATGCTGTTCACACGCTGCCAGTCCAGCCCATCCAGCGTTTGCCATATGCACAGGGGTAACAAAGCAAAAAAGAGGCCGTAGCCTATGACCTGCAGGATACGGCGATAGTCTGCACCCTGGCGCAGCAGGTAGACCGGTAGCAGGACGAACGCACCTATGTACCACAAACGCTGTACAATAAACTTGAGCGAAGCCGCCACCTGGGGACTGGGCAGCGTGGTGAGGGCGGCCCATAGCAGTTGCAGCGCCAGCAGGCACACCAGTGGGTGGGTTAACAGCTCGCGGGTGATCGTGCCCCGGGTAACCACCTGATATGCGCATATGACCATAAAGATGGCCAGGAGCGGTTCCGTAGGGATGTCCAGGTTCAGGCCCGGAACGATCTCCAGTTGCTCGGAGAAAGGAATGGCAAACAAAAGCAGCGCATAGACGATGCGGTAATCCATGAGCAGAATACCCGCCATAAGCACTACCAGCGGAATAGCCAGGAGCAGGGGATTACCCAGGCCCACCCACAGCCACACGCTTACAGCCAGCAAAGCCGCAAAGCCACAGAATACTACTGACAGCGGTGGCTGTTGCCGTAGCCAGTTGGTCATGCTTTGGGTAATTGCACCAGAGATTGCTTATAGAATTCCACAAAACAGGCCACCCCTACCAGAATGATAAAAGCGATAAGCCCGGCAGACAATACGAGCAGAGAACGCACGGGACTGTGCCGCACCTCCGGCACCTCGGCGCTTTCCACCACAAAGATAGATTTGTTCTGGGCCTTGAGGGCGCTCTGCACCTGCTCCAGGCGGCGCGTGGCATCCGCCAAGTCCTTGCTCAGCAAACTGAGCTGTATGGAATAGCTGTGAATATAGGCGACATCACCGGGCTGTGTGGCGCCCTGCACCCCATCCTTGGTGATCACGGCGCCGGGATTGCGCCGCAGCAGTGTATTGAGCAGCTCCTGCAACTCCCCCACCCTGCGCTCTATGCTGGTCTTGTTCTGCGCATATACCTTGAGCTGCTGCTGGTTGTTGCGGTCTATACCGTCCCTGAACTGGCTATCGATCTCATGCGCCAGCGTATTGGCAATGATGGCGGCCGTATTAGGGTCTGTATCCAGCACGCGTATCTCAATGGCACCCAGGTCATTACGCACAATATCCACGTTCTTTTCCCATCGCTTTTCCAGGCGGGTGCGGAATGCCTTTGCCGTGCTGTCAATATCGTAGTGCTTGTCCAGGCGCATGATCCTGATCATATGCCGCGCCATTTGTTTGGAACGCCCTATGCTGATGATGCGGTCCACATCTTCCTTGCTCCCAAAGATCTCGGATACCCCGTCTTCAAAGAACAGGGTGCGCGGGTCGCTCGTGCGGGGACTATAGGGGAACACAATGCACACGGCACGGTAGTACTCCGGGATTACCATGCTTATCACCGCGGCGCCCAGCATGGTAACGACCGTAGCCCCTATGACCAGCTTGCGCCAGCGTTTGACGGCGCTTACCACAAATACCAGGCTAAAAGCAGGGCCAGTTGATGACATAATAGGAACGAAGAAGGTTTTTCGGGCGAACAAAGATAGAAAGAATGCGCCAAGGCACCCCTTCAACGCAGGAAAGGGTGTGCCTAGCCTAAAGTTGTCTTACTTTTGACAAAAAACTGACCCCGGCCCATGGCAGGTCCGCGCAACCTTATCCGGAACATAGGCCTCATCGTAGTGCTCAACCTGCTGACCAAGCCGCTGTGGGTGGTGGTGGAGAACCTGGTGCAGAATGCGCTGGGCCATGCCACATGGGGCGCCTACACGGCTATCAATGTACTGGCGCTTATCCTGGGCGCCGTGACGGAGCTGGGCATTAACCAGTACAGCACCAAAACGCTGGCCGCTCACCCGGAAAGATATGCCGAGCTGTTTCCCCGCATCCTGGCTATCAAGCTGGGGAGCGGACTAGTCTTTATGGGCCTGCTGCTGGGCGCAGGTAGCCTTATGGGTTACGGCGGGGTGCAAACAGGCACCTTGCTGCTGGTGGGGGGCATACAATTTACCATAGGGCTGACGGCCTTCTGGCGGGCGCTGATGCAGGCCCGCCAGAACTTCCGGCTGGATACCCTGGCGGGCGTAACCGACAAGACGATCATTACCCTCCCGGTACTGGTCCTCCTGCACACGGGGATCAGCCTGCACAGCTATCTGTGGACAGTACTGGCCACTTCCGTGCTGACGCTGCTGGTGTTCGGGGGAATAGCCGCCCGGCGGTATGGGATCTTTTGGCCAAGCTTCCGGCCGCAGCCCCTGGGTGGGGTCCTGCAACGCAGCATGCCCTTTGCACTGATCTTCCTGCTGTTCCTGGTGCAGGAGCGTTTGAGCGCCCTGCTGCTCGAACGCTGGGACGGCCCGGAAAGCGCAGGGTTATTCCAGGGCGCCTACCGTTTCTTTGCCATGTTCCAAATGTACCTGTGGACAGTGCTCCCCATCTTCTATGCCAAGTTTGCCCAGGGTTATCTCAAACCCACTGAAGAGCAGCTGCGGCTTTTCCGTGCCGGGCAGGGCATTGTGGCGGTGCCCATGATAGCCGTCTGCGGTTTCCTGTTCTTCTATGCAGAACACCTGTTCTTCCTGTTCTCCCACTCCACACCTGCGGAGCTGGCCCAGATGACCGCTTGCCTGCGGATCCTGTCCATAGCTCTCCTGTTAAACGCCCTTTTCAATATCTACAGCACCTACCTCACCGCCACGGGCAAGGAAAGTTATGTGAACCTGCTGCTGATACTGGCCATTCCTTTCAGCACGCTGGTCACCTGGCTATTCGTGGCAAGGCTGGGGCCGCAAGCGGGCGCCTGGGGTATACTGGCGGCTTTTGCGGTGCTCTGCAAAGGTTATGTCTATTTTACCTACAGGCATACTTCTCTGCCCGTGGCCTGGGGCACACTGGCACGCCTGCTGGCAACCTGCCTGGTGAGCGGGGCGGGTTACTGGGCCTGCACGCAGCTGGGCATCCACTGGCTCCTAGCCGGCATACTGGTGAGCGGGCTTGTCCTGGGCACCGGGTTCCTGCTAAAACTCTTTGACTTCAAACTTCATTCCTGACCCCATGCCTGCTCCAAGCATAGCCGTAAACACCCGTTTACTCCTGCCCGGCAAACTGGAGGGTATTGGCCGCTTTGGCTGGGAGGTATTGCAGTTACTGGTCAAAGACCACCCGCAGGTGCAGTTCCACTTCCTGTTCGACCGTCCCTGGGACCCGCAATTCATTCCCGGTCCTAATGTCACCCCCCATGTACTATACCCCCAGGCGCGCCCCCCCCTGCCGTACTGGATGTTCTTTGAATGGGCCGTACCTTATGCCCTGCGCCGGATAAAGCCCGCAGTGTTTTTTAGTCCGGACGGGTATCTCTCATTATCTGCCCGCATACCGCAGGTGCCCGTCATGCACGACATCGCCTATATGCACTACCCCGAATACGTGGACCGGGCGCACCGCTGGCATTACCACCGCTACTTCCCGCGGTATGCCCGCAAGGCAGCCCACATCCTTACCGTATCGGAATATTCCCGGCAAGACATTGCCCATACATTTAATGTACCTGCAGACAAAATAACGGTATGCCATAACGGCAGCGCCCGGGTATTCCATCCCTTACCCGAGCCGGCACGCCAGGAAGTGCGCCAGCAGTACGCCCAGGGGCACCCCTATTTCCTCTATGTGGGTTCTATTCATCCCCGTAAGAACCTGGAGAATGTGCTGCGCGCCTATGAACTGTTCCGGGAACAAGTAGACCAGCCGCACCGGCTGGTCCTCACCGGGCGCAAGGCCTGGGATTTTGAGAATGTGATCCGTTTTTACGGGCAAATGCGCTTCCGGGATGAGGTTATCTTCACCGGTTTTGTGCCGGATGCCGAGCTGAACCGCCTGCTCAACGGCGCCCTGGCCCTGAGCTATGTGAGTGTGTTCGAAGGTTTCGGATTACCCTTGCTGGAGGCCATGCACGCCGAAACGGCCGTTATCACCAGCAATACCAGCAGTATGCCGGAGGTAGCTGCAGACGCAGCTTTGCGGGTCTCTCCTGCGGAACCTCAGGCCATTGCCCGGGCTATGGTACAAGTAGCCACCCAACCGCTTTTACGAGATTCCCTTATTCAGAAAGGTATCTTAAGGCGGGAGGTATATTCCTGGCAACGGACGGCGGCTATCTGCTGGGAGGTACTGGACCGGTATATGCAGACAAGCTAAAGCGAATCTGGCCCGGGGTTCAATTCCTGTGTGCCGGCCCTGTCCAGCCACTTGCCGTCAATCTCCTTACTGGTTTTGGCACCCAGCGTCCTGATCTTTTCGGCAGTGACAATGATATTCCCTTTGCCTTCCACCAGTTTGTTCATAGCCTCGCCATAGGTCTTCTGGGCATCTCCCAGCTGCTTGCCCACTTTGCGGACATCCTCTGTAAAGGCCACGAACTTGTCATACAGACTGCCAGCCAGCCGGGCGATCTCCAGTACATTGCGCTGCTGGTTCTCCTGCCGCCAGATAGAACGCACGGTGACCAGCGTGGCCAACAAGGTAGTGGTGGTAACCAGTACTATCTTCTTGTCGAGGGCTTCTTCAAACAAACCGGGTGCCGAACGCAATGCCAGGTTGAAGGCCGGTTCCAGCGGAATGAACATCAATACATAGTCGGGTGTGTTTTCCAGCCCGCTGAGATTGCTGTAATCTTTGGCCGCCAGCTGGCGGACATGTGAGCGAATGCTGGCGATATGTGCATTCAGGTATTGCTGCTGCTGGGCGGGGTCTTCCGTATTGTAATACTGCTCATATGCCGTGAGGCTTACCTTGCTGTCAATGATCAGGAATTTGTCGCCAGGGAGTTTCACAATCACGTCCGGGCGGTAGCGATTGCCTTCCTCATCCATAAAGGTCTGTTCCCTGAAGAAGAACTGGTCCCGGAGCAATCCGCTGCGCTCCAGTATGGTCTCCAGGATACCTTCTCCCCAGTTGCCCTGCATCTTGGAATCACCCTTGAGCGCGCTGGCCAGGTTCTTGGCCTCCTGGCCCACCTCCTGGTTCAGCGAGGTTAATTGCTTAATTTGTTCTTGCAGAACAGATTGATAACGAACCTGTTCGACATGACTGGTTTCTACCTTGGTGCCAAATTCATGAAGCTTTTCACGCAAGGGTTTAAGTGTTTCCTCCAACTGCTCCTGGCTCATCCGTCGGAAGTCCTGGCTGTTCTCCTTCAGCACCTTGTTACCCAGGTTACGGAAGTCTTCCAGCAAACCTTTGCGCACCTGTTCAAAGTCCTGCTTCTGGGTCTCCAGGCGCTCTTGCAGAGCCTGCACCCGCGCGCGGGCTTCACTCAGCTCCCGGTTGAGCTGGAGTATACTTTGCTCTTTGTCCCGGCGCAATTCCGCTATTACGGATTCCTGTGCTCCCTGTTGTGTGCGGGCCTCCTGCGCGGCAGAGACCAGGGCATTCCGCTCCGTCTCCAGCGCGGCATTCCGCCGCTCCAGCTCAGAAATACGGTTCCCCGTTTGGGTTCTGGCAAAGAAGAAGCCTGCCGCCAGGGACGCCACGGCAATCAATAGATACAGGACAATTTCCATATACCTCAAAGTAACAAGTAATGATATACCCATTGACACCAAATGGTATCTTTTCCCATGTATTCCCCCATTTGGCAGCTATCCACCCAACAGCAAAAGGGGAGTTGCCTGTGCGTAACCCACCTTCCTCCTGTCACCCCGAATTTATTTCGGGGTCTCCTGTCTGGCTAGGTGCTGTGCCGGGGATGCCGAAATAAATTCGGCATGACGAGGTGGGAAAAGCCTGCTCTCCTGACCCCTCCCGCGGGGAGGGGAGCACGCTCCCCCTGTGGGGGGAGGTGGAGGGGAGTATGCCCGCTAGCTCTCCCCCCTGCGGGAAAGAACGGCCTAAACGAAAAGGGCGAAAAGAGGGAGCTGTGTGGAGGTGAACAGTCAACCACACTGTTTGAGCCCCTGTAAGGGGGCAAGTTTGTTTTGGGCCGCCAAAAGGCCGTGCACGCCGCCCTTTTCGGTTCAGCCTTGATTTTTGGGTACTTTGTTATCAAGAAAAAAGTACAAATACAGCATCCGGGCCATATCCTGTTGTGCCAGTAGAGTAAGATCCTTCGCTCCGCTCAGGATGACGCTGGAACACAGCCTTAGGCAGGCAGGCTGCTGTAGCCGCTGGCCTCAGCCGTTTCCACGATGCGCTTGGCCAGTCCCTGCAGCACCTTGCCGGGGCCTACTTCCACAAAGTGGGTGGCGCCGTCGGCGGCCATTCGCTGCACCGACTGTGTCCAGCGCACAGGGGCGGTCAGCTGGGCGTTGAGGTTCTGCCGGATGACCGCGGGATCTGCACTGGGCGCCGCCGTGACGTTCTGGTACACGGGGCAAGCGGGCGCACTGAAACGGGTGGTTTCTATGGCCTTGGCCAGCGCAGCCTGTGCACTGGCCATCAGCGGACTGTGGAAGGCACCATTTACCTGCAATACCTTAGCCATGCGGGCACCGCGTTCCTTAGCCAGCGCCACGGCCGCTTCAATGGCCGCCACTTCACCCGAGATCACCAGCTGGCCGGGACTGTTGTAATTGGCGGGCACCACGATACCGGGCGTATCGGCGCAAAGCTGCTCCACCGCAGCATCTTCCATACCAATAATGGCTGCCATGGTGCTGGGTTGCTCGTCGCAGGCGCGCTGCATGGCATCGGCACGCTGCTGCACCAGCCGCAGGCCGTCTGCAAAGCTAAGACAGCCGCTGGCGGCCAGCGCACTGAACTCGCCCAGGCTATGCCCGGCCACCATCTGCGCCTTGCCGCGCACATCAGTCAGCAAAGCCAGCACTACGGAGTGGATATAGATGGCGGGCTGGGTGACGCTGGTGCGGGTGAGTTCCTCGGCCGTGCCCTGGAACATGATGTCGCTGATGGGAAAGCCGAGCACTTCGTCGGCCTCGGCAAACAGCTTGCGGGCGGCCTCGCTGGCTTCGTAAACGTCTTTGCCCATACCGGGCGTCTGGCTCCCCTGGCCGGGGAAAAGGTAGGCGGTTTTCATGGGGGGATAGGTAATATACTTGAGGAGAGAAATAGCTTCAGTTTAGCTTCGCCTTATTCAGATCCCACTGGTTGAGCAGGGGCAGGGCGTGGTGGGCGGTGGCGTCTATCTCCACGGGGCATACGCTGACGTAGCTGTTGCGCAGGGCCCACTCGTCGGTGTCCTGGCCGTCATCCTGCAGGTGGAAGGCGCCCACCAGCCAGTAGTAGTCGTTGCCATACGGGTCCTTTCGCTTGTCGAACTCCTCCACCCAGCGGCCGGCGCTCTGGCGGGTGACCTTAATGCCCTTGAGCTCGGCAAGCGGCAGGGCGGGAATATTGACATTGAGGGCCACGGCAGGGGGCAACTGGTGGGTAAGGGCCATCTGCACCACCTCGCGCACCACTACTTTGGCTGCGGAGAAATCGGCCTCCAGGCTATAGTCCAGCAGGGAAAAGCCAATGGAGGGAATACCCTCCAGCACACCTTCCACCGCTGCGGACATGGTGCCGGAGTAGAACACGCTGATGCTGCTGTTACTGCCGTGGTTGATGCCGGAGACGATCAGGTCCGGCCGGACATCCATAAGTTCGCCCGTAGCCATCTTGATGCAATCTACCGGGGTGCCGCTGGTCTGCCAGGCGGCAATGTCCGGCCCAAACTCCTTGTATTTCTTCACCCACAGGGGCTTGCCCACGCTGATGGCATGACCCATACCACTCTGGGGTTTGTCCGGGGCCACCACGGTGATCTTGCCAAATCCCTTAACGGCTTCTACCAGTGCATGAATGCCGGGGGCAAAGATGCCGTCATCGTTACAAACCAATATGTTGACCATAGGTGCGAAACTAATGGAAATCCCTTGACGGGTGGCAGGCCGCCGGGGGAATTATCTGCGGGCAGCCCCTATGGGCAAGGCATAGCCTGCGCTCCGCCCGGAGCCGGAAGTTACCCGGCCATGCGGCAGATCCCGGCCCCGGAGGGGACTATTTGACAAACCGGATAATCAGGGCCTCAGCCAGCAGAAGCAGCAATACCCCCAGCAGGAAGTAACGCCAGAGAGGCATGCCTCCGGCCTGTTCTTCCACCTGCTTGCGCAAGACGGCCTCGTGGGCATCCAGCAGCGTAACAAAACCGGCGCCGGCCTCATCCAGGTATGCGCGCAGCTTGTCTGCCGGCAGGGTACGGAGGTCGCTCTCGGCAGCGGGCAGGTTAAAGCTGATCTTTTCCAGCGTGGTATCCCCGGACTGAATGTGCCAGCTACCGGCAGTTACGCCCGTGCGCTCAAAGTTGAGGAACGTCTGGCCGGCCTGCACATACTGGTCGGGCACCATGGAGAGGTTGCGGTCTTGCTGGGAGACCAGCCGGATGGATGTATTATCCCGGGCTTTCAGCTTGCGCAGCTGGAACTTGCCCAGTGTCTGGTACAGCTCCTGCCGGGCCATATGGTTGAGCAGCAAAGCGGTGCGATACAGCACGGGCACAAAGCTGGTTTTGAGCGGGAAGTCTGACCAGGTGAGTGAAGGATAGCTGGTGAATACACACAGCATACCGTCATCCACAGGCACCCGCACCAGGAAGGGTTTGCCCGACTGATCCTTAAGGGGTACGAAGTGTACGGCAGACTGGGTGGGCGCATAGGTGAAGATGCGGGAGATAGCGGGAGAGTCGAACTTGTCCTGCGCGCGCGCTTTGGCAAATACGCCCTCAAACAGCACATCCTGCAGGTCCGGCATAGCCAGCGGCGTGGGGGTCCCATAGGTATGGAGCTTGCCAAAATTACCACCGCCCATGCGGCCCAGCAAGGTATTCAGGCTGGCAATATCCATTTTTTCCGAAGGCAACACCAGTAGTCCCCCACCCTGCCGCGTCCAGGTCTCCAGGCGGGTAGCCAGGCCGGCGCTGACCTCCGGCACACCGGCCATAATGATCATCGCATAGTCTTCCAGGCGCTTGCCGGGGAAATTGCGGGCATCCGTCTCTTCCAGTTTATACTGGCGGGTAAGCTGGCCAAAGAACAGGCGCAGGTACCTGGGGTCTTCTTCGCCCGTCACCAGCAGGATGCGGCTGTTGTCGGGTATATAGAACGAAAAATGACGGCGGTTGTCAAACTCCACGGCAGGGTCCTGCAATTCCACAAAAGCGCTCTGCCACCCGCGCTGGCTGGGCGTGAACACCATCTGCACCTCCCGGCTTTCCCCTGCGGGCACATCCACCTGGGATACGCCGGTGGCCTTGCCTTCCACCACCAGGCGCAGCGTAAGGCCGTTGGCAGGTTCTGTGCCATCGTTCTGCACCCGCAGGTTGAGTGTGGCAGGTTTGTCTTTTTCCAGCAAGGCGCCTTCGAATGCCAGCTCCGTGATATACAGGTTAGGCTGCGGACGGCCACCCACCGGCACAAAGGCTACCTGCACGGCATCCGCCTCCAGGGCAGATGCAGACACGGTATCGGCCAGCACCGTCTGCTGCTGAAAATCACTGATAAAATAAAGGCGATGCAGGGGATTGGCCGCCTCGCTGAAATAGAGCCTGCGGTTGGCCAGGATCTCGGCATAGCCGACGGCCCTGTCGGCATAGTCCAGGCGGTCCAGTTGCAGGAACGCTTGTCCCTGGGGAGCAAAAGGCGCTCCCAAAGGCAGGTTACCGGTAGTATGCACCTGGAACTCCGCACTGCTGCCGTGGCTCTGGATGAGGGTATAGGCCAGCTTGCGGGCCTGCTCCAGGTAGTTGCCGCGTTCATCCTGCACACTCATGCTGCGGCTGTTGTCTATGATAATGACCACAGATGGGGTGCCGCCTCCTTTGGCAGCAGTACCTGTCTCGCGGGGAATATAGGGGCCGGCAAACAGGCATATGAGCAGGGCAAAAAGAAGGAGGCGCGTGGCCAGCAGCAGGTATTGCTTGAGCTTGAGGCGGCGCTGCACCACCTCTGTCACCTGCCGCAGGAACAGCAGGTTGGAGAACAACAACCGGCGGGGCCTGCGAAAATTAAAGAGATGTACCAGTATGGGTATAGCCAGTGCCAGCAAAAACCAGAGAACCCAAGGGTATTGAAAATGCATGTCGCAAAGTTAGCGGAAAGGCAATGGTGCGGGCATACTGCCGGGGCATTGCGCAAATAACTAACGGCAAAAAGGGTGGCTTATTTCAGCTCTGTGCGTAAAACGCCTCCTTTGCGGGAACGATATTCCAGCGTCCAGGGGCCTTTTCCCCTAACGATCCAGCGAAGGGTAACCTTGCCCATGCCCGGCACTGCGGATACCAGCAGGCGGTCCGCCTCCGGGGATTCCGGGATGCTGACCAGGCCCAGGTCAGGGTTGGTAATCACCAGGCCGCTCAATACCTGACCGTTACCTGTGAGGGTAACCACATCCGGCGCGGTCATGCGGTGATGGATCTCATGTGCACTGCGGGTGGGGGTCAAACGGTCATTCAGGATCGTAACGGTCAGTTCCGTCAGTCCGCCCCCCAGGTCTTTGCTTTGCACAGCCTGCACCTGCAGCCGGGGGGTATTCCAGGCATGGTAAAGCATAAAGGCGGTATTACGATGGCATTCCTCCTCCAGCTGAAAGCCGGGGTTGATGCGCATGAACTGCTTCTTGAACCCGCCTACTTCTATGTCGCCATACTGCGGGTGCTTGTAGGGAGTCCAGTCCACAAAGGCTTCGTTCAGCAGCAGGTATTTGTCAAAAATATGCTGGCTCTCTTCGTCGGTAAACCATCCGCCGGGCAGGGTGCGGCCAAACCACACAAAGGAGTTATACAACTCCCCGGTAAAGCTGTAAATACCCTGCGCGCCCCACATCCAGTCGGTCTGGCCGCCATACACTTGGTAAAGGTCTTCATAGGTATTGATATAGCGATAGCCGGGCATAAGGCTCTCTCCCAGTTTGCCCAGGGCATCGTATACAGCCACATCCTGCGCATTATAGGCAGGCGCATCTTCCTTGTTACCGGGCCCGCGCAGCAGCATGCCCCCGGTATTGTGGAAAGACATGGCGCCCGATATGTTGGGGTGGGCGCGGATGAAATCGGCAACGGCGCGGTTCTCAGGCAAGCTCAGCGGATACTTATCCGCACCGCCCTGTATCATACGCGGCTGCCATATCCAGGGCCAGTCGCGGTTGGGGTCGATATAGCCGGGACCATCTTCGTTGACACTGCCGTCGCCGTCATTGTCAACGCCTTCGTAGCCCAGGATCTCCCATCCGCCAAACTGGTCGGCAGGGGCTTGTAGCATGCGGCGGGGATTGGCAGGATCGGGGTAGAACCGGCCGGTGGGACTTTTGCGCCGCATCAGGGTTATATGGCCATCTCCATTGAGGTCGTCAGACCCATCCTCATCCACCTTGCCATCCCGGTCGTCATCGCGCGGCTGCAGGCCCGTGCGGGGAGAATGCGTATTGTTGGCCCGGGAGATAAAATGGTCCCGGCCGTCGGGGTTGGTAGTAGGCACCAGGTAGAAGGTCTTCTCCCTGAGCAGCTGCCGGATGTAGGCACTCTGGCCATGCATCTCGGTAAGATACCAGGCGAGGTACAATACCACTTCACTGGCCTGCACCTCATTGCTGTGAATATTGCCGTCTACGTAGTAAGCAGGCTTCTCTTCAGGGGTTCCCACCGAAAAATCGGTAATCGTCAGGCACCACAGGTCCTTACCCTCATGGCTCTTCCCTATGACGGTGCGCTTCACAAGAGCCGGCCAGGTCTGGGCCATCTGCAGCAGATAGCCGGCCAACGCATCCGTATTGTGGTAGCGGTTCCAGGGAATGACCACCCTGGGTTGTGCGGGCGTGCCCATAGCCTGGAGAATGCCGCTGCTTGCAGACTGAGCAGAACCGGCTTGCGCACAGGCGTTATATACACTGCCAGGTATGCCGCAGCAAACAACACTCCACAGCAGGCCGAGTTGCAATAAGAACTTATATGCAAACGGCGCATTCATGGATCTAGCGGGCGGCAGCTACCGGGGCTTTTTCTTTCTTGCGCTGGGCCTCGCGTTTTTCGGTAGCGAGGATGAAATCCAGCGACACGGGCGTAGCCACAATGATAGAACTGAAAGTACCAATAATAATGCCCAGTATCATGGAAAGCATGAATGCCTGCAACACCTCGCCTGCAAAGAAGAACAGGATGAGCGCAGAGAGGATGGTTGTACAACTCGTTACGATGGTACGGCTGAAGGTTTCATTCACGGCCTCGTTAAACAACACGGGCATGGGTACCTTAGTTTTGTCTTCCCGCACCCGCTCCCGGATACGGTCAAACACGATCACGGTATCATTGATAGTATAACCGATAACGGTGAGAATAGCGCCCACAAAGGTGAGATCCACTTCTGCATTGAACGGCAGGTTCTCTACCTGGCCCAGCAACGCAAATACGCCCAGTACCACAATGACGTTAAATGCCAGGCTTACGACTGCGCCCATTCCATATTGCCAGCGCTGGAAGCGCAGGAAAATGTAGAGGAACATGACAACCAGTGACAGGATCACGGACAACTGAGCGGCATCCTTGATGTCTTTTACCACGGTAGGACCCACTTTGGAGCTTTGTATGATGACGGGATTCGCATCCTTAAAGTTAGCCAGACCTGCCTGGGTAGCCGCCAGCACTTTGTCATCGGCATCTTCATCGATCAGGTAGGCGGTGGCAATCATCACCTGGTTCTTACCGGATATGGCCTTGATCTGGGGCATCTCATTGCTATAGGCCTTGCCCATATCCTCGCGAAGCTGGTCCACCATTTCGGAAGAAACCGGCTTGCTGAACTCTACAGTATACTGACGGCCGCCGCGGAAATCTACCCCAAACTTGAAGCCCAGCACCAGCACCGCCACCAGGGAGGCCGCCGCAAGCGCGCCGGTAACCAGGTAAGCTTTTTTGCGGTTGGGAATGACGCTGAGCTTGGTCTTCTGGAAGAAGTTGGTCATATACAGGCTGCCGAAGCTCATAGGCTTGGCATTGGGCCGGTTGGTCACATAATCCAGCAGCAGGCGGGTAACCAGCAGCGCAGAAATGAGCGTGGTGCCAATGCCGATAATCAAGGTAACGGCAAAACCCTGGATAGGACCTGTACCGAATACGAAGAGGATCACACCGATAAGCAGTGTCGTAATGTTACCGTCTACAATAGCAGACAGCGCACCTTTGAAGCCGGCGGTCAGCGAGGCTTTGGAAGAGCGGCCTGCAGCCAGTTCCTCCCGCACCCGCTCATAAATGAGTACATTGGAGTCTACGGCCATGGCCATAGTCAACACAATACCGGCAATACCAGGCAGGGTAAGCACTACATTGAGCGCCGCACACACCCCTATCAGGAAGAACAAGTTCACCAGCAGGGCTATGTTGGCAATCATACCGGCCTTGCGGTAGTATGCCCACATAAAGAGCAGGACCACGGCAAAACCCAGCAGGAAGGAAATGAGGCCGCGGTTCACGGTTTCTTTACCCAAAGAGGGTCCTACAACTTCTTCCCCCACGATGCGGGCAGGCGCAGGCAACTTGCCCGCTTTGAGGATATTGGCAAGGTCAGTAGCTTCCTCAGGGGTAAAGTTGCCGGTAATCTGGCTGCTGCCGTTGGCAATGACGCTTTGCACGACGGGGTAGGTATACACCAGGCCGTCCAATACCACGGCAATGCTCTTGTTCAGGTACTCGGTGGTCATCTGGCGCCATTTTTTGGTACCATCCGAGTTCATGTTCATGGTCACCATGTACTGGTTGTTCTCATCCTGACCGGAACGGGTATCGTTGATGGCATCCCCTGTAATGGGCGCTTCATTCTCGGGGTTCACCTTCAGGGCCACCAGTTCATACATCTGGGTCTCTGAGCGCATCTTGGCGGTCCAGGCAAAGCGGATCTGGCCTTCTGGCAGGATGCCCTTGGCCACATCCGAGCGGAGCATGGCATTTACCTTGCTGGTATCGGCTTCTTTGGCATAACCCATCAACGGAGAGTTCTTGCCGGGGCTCTGAGGCTGCGCCAGCAGGCCCAGCAGCGGGTTTTCCTTGCGGAACTTCTCTGCCTGCTGCTCCTGTGTAAGGTTACTGTCTGCAGCGGCAGTAGTGGCGGTAGAATCCTTGCGGGTAGAATCCCCTGCAGCCAGTTTCTGCTCACCCTTCAGGCTATTGTTGATCTGGATCAGGTAAGGATAGGCTTCTTCCAGGGTATAGGTGGGCCAGAACTCCAGGCGTGCGGTGTTCTTGAGCAGCTTGCGCACGCGCTCCACGTCTTTCACCCCTGGTAGCTCCACCATAATGCGGTTGGTACCGGTCACTTTCTGAATATTGGCAGAAGCCACCCCAAACTGGTCCACCCGTTTACGGATCACGGTGAAAGCATTCTCGATAGCTGTATCCGATTCGGACTTGATCTTGGCCACGACCTCTTCGTCGGTAGTGTTATAGCTCATGCCTTCTCCGCCAAAATAGGCCGCCAGCTTGACGCCAGGCTTGCGTGCACGCAGCTCCTTAACGAATATGTCTACAAAATCGCCTTTCTCCTTAGCTTGCAGCTTGCGGGTGGCATTGAGGGCCGCCACGAAAGTGGTGTCTGCATTGCGACCGGCCATAGCGAGGATGAGTTCATCCACACCTATCTCCATAGTCACATACATCCCCCCCTGCAAGTCCAGGCCCAGGCCCAGGCTGCGGTTCACAGCGGCCTGATAGGCTTCATAGTTCTGCTCCAGGTAGGTTGCACGGCTTGAATCCGGCAGGGCAGCCATTTCTGCGTCCATGCCCAAACGCTCATAGGTATAGAAGATGTTCCAGGCGCTGATCGCCGCAAACACTATGAGGAGCCACAATACAAGGTTTTTCTGCTTCATGATGGGTTCCTTTACGGAATGACCTTTTTAAAGTGAGGTGCAAATTTAAGAGGATTTCGTTCCTGTCAACAGTTATTTTATCATTCCCGTGGGGAAATGACCGTGATATAGCACCCATTGTGCCCATTTTGGGTAAGGGGACTGTATTCTATTTCTGCACCCGTGGTATACGCATAAGTATACACGATCTTGTAGTCTGCCAGCTGCCCGGGCAGCGCCTGAGCACCCACTCCCTGCATGGCATAGTTCCAGGCGGCAGCATCCAGGGGGGTGCGGTGGCTAAAGAACAGGTAATATAACGGTTGCCTGGGTTGCGGGGGGTGTATGACCGGCAACGCCTCCCTCCGCACAAAATGCGTATCCCGTATCTCATAGCGCTGCGCCAGAGTTTGCACAAAAGTAGGTTGCTGGCTCCAGTAATAGGTATAGACGGTTTGCGGCTGGTAGGTTTCCACCAGGGCTGTCAGCCTGCCCGGCTGAAACGCATCCTGCCGCTGCAGCCGCTCCTGCGCATAATAAGCGATGAATCCCCAGCCATGCGGAACCAGCAAGACCAGGAGTACAGCAGCAGATATCCTGCAGCTACGGAGCCAGGAAGCCAGCTGTGCGATACCTGCCACTACCAGCAAAATAAAGAGCGGGCTCCATAACATGGAATGCCGGGTGGGACTGTAGCTAAACCTGCCCGCCAGCACAAATAATGCCCAGC
Organism: Bacteroidota bacterium; assembly: GCA_019638695.1. Lineage (GTDB taxonomy): Bacteria > Bacteroidota > Bacteroidia > J057 > JAJTIE01 > JAHBTG01. The sequence goes on from JAHBTG010000005.1 coordinate 16,732, forward strand.
CCATAGCAGCAAGGCCTGTCCACAGCAGGTAGCGGCGCAAGACGGCCGAACGGCTGGTGAACAAATATCCTGCCCCCAAGGCAGCACAGGCAAGTAATAGTGCAGCTTGTAATGCTGCCAGACTGGTACCGGGAGGAGCGCTGCCCAGCAGCCCCTGCACCACATGCCAGGTATTGAGCGTCCAGAATTCCACAAAATACCAGGGGTTATCCGAGAACATCGCCCAATTGAAGACAAACTCCTGGTGCAACCCGGCATTCCAGTTGATGCCCCTACCCATCAGATCTGAGAACAGCAAACGCTTGATTAACGGATGTATAGCTCCTATAAAAACGAGCAGAGCAAACCCCAGCCATTTCAGTTGCTGCGGGCGGCGCAAAGCCTGCCATTGCCCCCGGTAACTGACCCATACAAACGCCGGGAACAAGGCAATGACCTGGTAGGTCTGATAGAATGCAAAGGCAAACCCCAGCCATAGCCACAGTTGCGCCCGGAAGCTCAGCCGGCCCCGGCCGGCAAACCCCAGCGACAACCCCAGCACCAGCAACCCGGCCAGCTGGCTGTAAGCATAAGGCGTCATCTGCTGGCTATAAATGATATTCTCCCAGGAGAACAGCATCCAGCCGCCGGCGAGCCACCCGCCCCAGGCCCCCAGCTGCGGAAATAGCACACGGGCCAGCACTGCCGTGAGCAGGACCAGGAGTATGCCTGCCAGCGCATTGGGGAAACGGCCCCAGAACAGCGTATCGCGGTAATCCTTTGCCAGCCACACAAAGGCGGCACTAGCATAGCCCCCAAAAGGGGCATAGGTACTGGTAGCAAACACCCGGTATCCCGCCTCATTCCAGGCATCCAGGGTAGCGATCAGGCCCGTCTCGGCCTGCTTACGGGCATACATATCCTGTATACGCTCTGCCACCAGGAAATCATCCACATGGGAAAAATGCCAGGCCAGTTCATGAAAACGGGTGAACCCCGCCAGTAACAGCAACGGCAGCAGCCACAGGGATCTACGCAGCAGGTTCCGTATTTTCATGACCCGCAATTTGGCAAAAAAAAGAGGCGGATAAACTCCGCCTCTTCTGCTTTTGATTGTAATGATAACGTAAACGACCGGGAGGGATTACATGCCCATACCCATGCCGCCCATGCCACCCATATCGGGCATACCGGCACCGGCCTTGCTCTCTTCGGGCTCGTCGGTAATGACGCACTCGGTAGTGAGCAGGAGGCCGCTGATGCTGGCAGCATTCTCCAGGGCTGTGCGGGTTACTTTGGTGGGATCCAGTACACCGGCGGCTACCAGGTCTTCGTACTGCTCAGTGCGGGCATTGTAACCGAAGTTGCCTTCTCCGGCACGCACTTTCTCCAGCACCACGGCGCCTTCCAGCCCAGCGTTGGTGACGATGATGCGCAGCGGCTCTTCCAGGGAGCGGCGGACAATAGATACGCCGATACCGACATCCCCTTTGAGTAGGTCGTCATGAATGCCACCACGGCCTTTGTCCAGTGAGGAAATGCAGCGTACCAGGGCAGTGCCGCCACCGGGAACGATCCCTTCTTCCACTGCTGCGCGAGTAGCATGCAGGGCGTCTTCCACGCGGGCTTTCTTCTCTTTCATAGCCACTTCTGTGGGGGCGCCTATGTAGAGGACAGCTACGCCGCCGGCAAGCTTGGCCAGGCGCTCATTGAGCTTCTCCTTGTCATACTCGCTGGTAGTGGTCTCTATCTGGGCTTTGATCTGGGCTACGCGGCCTTTGATGTCAGCTTCTTTGCCGGCGCCGTCCACCACGGTAGTGTTGTCTTTGTCAATACTCACCTTGGCGGCAGTACCCAGCATATCCAGTGTAGTGTTCTCCAGCTTGTAGCCCTGCTCTTCGCTCACTACCATGCCTCCGGTGAGGATGGCAATGTCTTCCAGCATAGCCTTGCGACGGTCGCCAAAGCCGGGGGCTTTCACAGCGGCGATCTTCAGGCTGCCGCGCAGCTTGTTCACTACCAGTGTGGCCAGGGCCTCGCCGTCCACATCTTCTGCGATGATCAGCAGCGGGCGGTTGGTGCGCACCACATTCTCCAGAATGGGCAGCAGGTCCTTCATGGTAGAGATCTTCTTGTCGTAGATCAGGATATAGGGGTTATCCAGTTCCACGGTCATGGACTCGGGGTTGGTCACAAAATAGGGAGAGATGTACCCGCGGTCAAACTGCATACCTTCTACAGTCTCCAGCGTGGTTTCAATGCCTTTGGCTTCTTCCACGGTAATCACTCCGTCTTTGCCTACCTTATCCATAGCCTCGGCAATGAGCTTGCCGATCTCCTCGTCTCCGTTGGCAGAGAGGGTGGCTACCTGGGCAATCTCCTTGCTGTCCTTGATAGGTTTGCTCAGTTTCTTGAGCTCGGCTACTACAGTGCGGGTAGCTTCGTCGATACCGCGCTTCAGTTCCATGGGGTTGGCGCCGGCGGTCACGTTCTTCAGGCCTTCGCGGAAGATCGCCTGGGCCAGCACGGTAGCGGTGGTGGTACCGTCACCTGCAATGTCATTGGTTTTGGAAGCCACTTCTTTCACCATCTGGGCGCCCATGTTTTCCACCACATCTGTCAGTTCGATCTCCTTGGCTACGGATACACCGTCCTTGGTGATGCTGGGTGCGCCAAACTTCTTGTCGATAACTACATTGCGGCCACGGGGACCCAGGGTTACTTTCACGGCATTAGCCAGCGCATCTACGCCTTTTTTCAGTTTCTCCCGCGCTTCGCGGTCATACATGATGATTTTACCAGCCATTTTTCTTTAGGATTTGAGTTGAGATAATGAATGAAGAATGTCGGGGGAATTATACGATAGCGTACAGGTCGCTCTCCCGCATAATGAGGTAATCTTTGCCTTCTACGCTAATTTCGGTACCGCTGTATTTGCCATAGAGCACAGCATCTCCTACTTTCACGGTAGTAGGTTCGTCTTTTTTACCGGGGCCTACAGCCACCACCGTTCCGCGCTGGGGTTTTTCCTTGGCGGTGTCTGGGATGATGATGCCACCGGCGGTTTTTTCTTCTGCAGCTGCGGGTTCTATCACCACGCGGTCTGCCAGGGGGTTAATCTTGATTGCCATAACGTTGAACTATTGAGATTAAGGATTGGATATAGGGTATAGGCCCCTGGTCAACTCCTGTGCCAAAGCCGGAATCTGCCACAAAGCAGCCCTTCTGTCAGTATGGACTGACACGCCCGCTGCAAATATGTCAGCACACCCTGCTGCCTGTGGCATACCGGGCAAACAGGCAGTTTATGCGCAGACAACCTGTATGTTTGCAGTATGCAAGGGAAGTTTCGCTTACCCACGGATGCGGCGGGGATTTCCGGCCTGCTGGCCATGCTGCTGGGCATGGCACTGCTCCTCAAGGTATATACCGATAATCGCAACCTGTTCCTGGACGAGCAAAACCTGGCCAGTAATGTAGCAGAGCGGAGTTATGCGGCGCTTGCCCGGCCGCTGGACTATGAGCAGGCGGCCCCTCCGCTCTTTCTGATGGCCACCAAGCTGCTCACGCAGGCCTGGGGCATGTATGACTGGGTGCTGCGCCTGCTGCCGCTGGTGGCCGGCCTGCTGTCCCTGGTATTGTTCCGGGCCACACTGGGCAGGCATTTCCGGGGGTTTGAGACCGCAGGGGGCCTGGTGCTGCTGGGCACGGCCCCGCTCTTTGTGCTGTATGCCACGGAGTTCAAACAGTATATGACAGATGTGCTATTTGCGGTGAGCTGCCTGTATGCCGCAGAAAAGCTACAACCCAATCTGCACTGGAAACACTGGTTACTGTGGGCGCTGCTGGGCATCGTAGGTATATGGACCAGTATGCCCGCCGTATTTATACTGTGTGGGGTACTTGCCTATTATATGTGGCCTGTAAAGCCCATGCGCAGAGCCCATATGCGCATCCTGCTATTGGGGATTGTCTGGGTGTTGAGTTTTGCAGCCTATTGGCAGGTTTCCTTGTCTGCCTCGGCCAAATCAACCCACTTTCAGCACACACATGCAGACTTCTTGCTGGGCATGCATTGGGGCGAGACCAAATTCCTGGGTATAATGGCGCAGACGTTTGCCGATATGTGTATGCGTTGTAAAGGCTTCCTGATGCCTGCATGCTTTGCCGGATTCTTTGCTGTGGGTAGCTGGGCATTGCTCCGGCACAGAACTGCCCTGGGAGGGTTGTTCCTGGTACCTATCGGACAACGTTACTAGCTTCCATGCTCAATGCCTATTCACTCACTGCACGGCTGACCTTGTTTATGATGCCGCTTTACATATTCGTCTGCAGCAAGGGCGTCCGGGAAATGATAAGGATGGCTCGTAGCAGTCAGCTGCGCATACTTCCGGCACTGGCAGCACTCCTCCCGGCCACGCTCCTGGCAGCCCTAACCATAGAATACAGCGCCCTGCCATACTTTGGCAAACCCTACCCTTCCGTAGCCTTTCGCGAGGGCCTGCAGCAGTTGCAGTCCCGGGCAATTCCCGGGGACGTCATCTTCTTCTCGCAATACGGGCGCGATGCCTACCGGTATTATGGCCATCATTATGCAGGGGCAGTGGTCTTAAACGGAGTAGACCGGGCCACGGTAAAACCCTACCAGTTTGACCGGATACCCGGCATGGCAGACAGCCTGCGGAAAGTATATCCCGGTCAACGGATCATTCTGGTAGACTCCCATACCTGGGGAGAGGAACTCAGCCACCTGCGCAAACTCACTCACACCCTGGGTGCACGCACCCTGGCAGATACCGGTGCCACCCGGATCTATGTTTTTGAGGCTGAGGCCCCTTAATGGGCGCCCGCAGACGGCGTATCCGACTCTATTGCACCGTCTCGCAGGCGGACGATACGGCGGGCATACCGGGCAATATCCTCCTCGTGGGTAACCAGGATAATGGTGTGGCCTTTGGCATGCAGGTCATCCATCAGCGCCATGATCTCATAACTGGTTTTGGAATCCAGGTTACCGGTAGGCTCATCTGCCAACAAAATAGCCGGATCATTGATCAGCGCGCGGGCCACGGCCACCCGCTGGCGCTGCCCGCCGCTCAGCTCATTGGGTTTGTGCGCCATGCGCTCCTCCAGCCCCACAGCCCTGAGGGCCTGGGCAGCCCGCTCCGCACGTTGCCGTCGGGAAGTGCCTGCATAGACCAGCGGCAAAGCCACATTCTCCAGTGCGCTGAGCTTGGGCAGGAGGTTGAACGTCTGGAAGACAAAGCCGATCTCCTTGTTGCGTACGGTAGCCAGTTCGGCATCCTTCATCTGGCTCACGTTCTGGCCGTTGAGCCAGTACTCCCCGGTGCTGGGGCTGTCCAGGCAGCCCAGCAGGTTCATGAGCGTGCTCTTGCCCGAGCCGGACGGGCCCATGAAGGCCACGTATTCATTCCTCTCGATGACCAGGGTAATATCCCGCAAGGCGTGGATCGTCTCCGTACCCATACGAAAGGTCTTCCCGATATGATTCAGGCGAATGACTTCTGACATAGTGCAAAAATAGGCGACAGCCGGTGCCAACTGCGCAATCTCACAGGAAAGGGCCAGCCGGGGGATGGATGGTTAACCACCCAGCCTGAGAACCGGGCCTGGCATTATTTATCCTTCATGGTATTGTAGAGAGGAGAGTCCACCATTTTCTGGCGAATAGTTTTTTCTATTTCAGGGAACTTCTGCCGGGCCTCTTCCTTGAGCAGATCCTGGGTATCTGCCCCACATTTATCTATGCAATAGAGCATATAATCAAATGCATGCGCGTCCTTGTTTTTGCTAAAGGTTATATGCAGCCAAAAGAACTGAGCTGCCACTCCATAATTTTTGAGTTCCATAGCTATAAAAGCATAGGTATAAAGATCCTGACTCAGCTTTTTGCTATCCTGGAAAAGATCTTTCAGCTCCAGCCGGCGAAAGGTAGTGTACGCCTGTTCACCGGTATTGGCCGTCATCTGATAGGGATACATGGGATTGGCTTTATAGAGTTTGGGAGCCACGTCTGCCCATATTTGTTCTGTATTACTCGTTTTACCTTGCAGAGCACTTCTGGAAAGCGCCATTTCATGCCAGGCCCAGCTCATATATGGGTCCTCAATCAACACCTGGTCATACACCTTGATGGATTCAGCGTATTTACCTGCATCATGCAGCGCTATGCCTTTTTCTACCTGTTCCTCCTGAGGGTCTCGTATGGCATCAATGTATTTGCACAAATCATTAATGACTTCTTTGGCCAGGTTTTTTTCACCGGCAGTTGCCTGCATGAGTTTCAGTTGCAGATAGGCGGCATCCAGGTTACCTTCTATAATATGACTCATAGGAAACAATACCATAATAAGGTAGTTCCTGGGGCTCATTTCCATCATGCCACGCCAGATGCGAATATCTGCATATAGTTTTTCTATATTACCCAAATCCTCCTGGTGCTGGCGATAGTACATACCGGTACTTTGGACTCCCTGGAATTTAGCATCTGCTGTGGACGCATTGGCCAATAGCAGGGGAGCCAGGTATTGTATACAACGGGTGCGCAAGGCTGCTTTCTTTTGAGCTACAGTACCGTTTGAGAAAGTATTTTGCAGTTCCTGGCTGGATAGTGCCAGTTTCAACATGAGCTTTGGGCGCCCCTTATCACTACCGTTGTTAACGGTTAACACCAGCACAATCTCTTCATTAGCAGCCTTGGTATACACCGTCTCCAGTTGCTGCAAGTCTTTAAGCAAAGCAGCCTGGCGCTTCTCATCCATTTCGGGCATATCCGTGGCCAGCTTATACGTGCAAGTACTTGAGGGAGTGATCTGCAGCCCTATGAGTACCTGTCCCTTGTTTTTCAATGTTTTGACATGTGCCTGGGCGGTTTCATTCACCTGCCCAAGCCAGGTGCCTACAGTTTCTGCCTCCATATTAAATCCCATCAAACCATCGGGTTGCATCAGGATAATAGTACTCTGGACATTATCCTGGGCCCGCACCAGACCACTCATACATAGTATGGCCACAAGCAATCTTTTCATAGTCATATACTCTACACTCAACATCTAAAGTAACCCTAAAACAGGAATAAATCAGGTACTGCTTCTTGTTCCCGGTAAACTAACTCATCTATGTATGGTTTATTCCCGTGTATCCACGACCAACAGGCGCGCGCGCCAGATAGGCTCTTTAGGATCCTGCCAGTCGGTAAACTCCACACGTTTCAGCTGCTGCAGGGGGTATTTCTCCAGCGCAACCTCTTCAATGCCATGATCCATAGGCGCAAACCAGCTCTCCCAGACAATCAGGTTGCCGGGCTTTGTCAGGCTGCGGAAAGTAAGCGGCCGAAGGTACGGATCCTGGCGGGGGTGTGCATTGCGCACAAAACGCAGAGCAGGCCAGTGGGTGTAGATGACCCTGCCGGGGTAATGGGTGGCCAGGTAATCATTGATTTCACGCGCAGCGGCAATCTCTTCCGGTTCCCGGAAATGGTGCCTGCGCCAGGCCATCTCATGCGGGGTAAACGGGTAGATGACCACATAGGCCGTCATTCCCCAATACAACAGCAGGCCCGCAGGCTTATTCACCCGGCGCAGGGACCTGATAGCCTCCAGCCCGCGCAGGGCTATAAAAGCGGCCAGTGGCACCACGGAGACAAGTATACGGATCTCCCCGGCACTACCCATGCGGCCCACGTACCAGAAGGTGGCGTGCATGGTAACGAAAGACAGGAAAACCCCATAAATCAGCAGGTACTCCGTGGTCTCCGGTACCTGGTTCAGCTTCCAGCCGTATCTTATCCAGCGATACCCACCGGCCAGGATACCCAGGATAAGCAGCGCCAGGATGGGTATCCCCAGGATATCATACAGCACCTCGTAGTAATAGGTAAAAGTACCGGAACCATACCAGTTGTGCATGTAAGGCATCTCGGTAAAGAACCAGAACGGATCCCCGTAGACCCATATCCAGCCGGCCAGCGCATACAGTACAAAGCCCAGCAGCAGCCAGGGCAGGGCCCGCCACCGGCGGACAACCACCAGGGCAAAAACCCACACGAGCAGGTAGACCATACCTTCCGTGCGCACAAAAGGCAAGAAAGACAACAAAGCTGCCGAAGCTGCGAAACGACGGGTGGCATAGCACCAGATGCTGACTGACAAGAAGGCGGCAAATACCGGCTCTGTCAAAGAAGACAGGGTAACCCGCAAAGCCAGCGGCGCCAGCAACCCCAGGGCCAGTACCAGCGGGTAGGCCGCAATCCCCCTGCGCCGGGCAATGTCTGCCATAGCCGCCAGGGCAACGAGCATACACAGGGCATTCACCATCACCACTCCTTTGAAGCCCAGCTGGGCAGGCAACACCATCATCAGCTGAAACAGGGGCTTGGCCCAGTGGTCCAGCAGCAGCTCCGGGCTGCCCCAGGCATGGCGGGCAAGCAGGTAGTGGCTAATGCTGTCGCCCATACCAAAGGTAGCTTCCGTGTGCCAGACGATCCAGCCATAAGCAACCAGCAGGCAGGCCGTCAAAGCGGCTACTACAGAATTCTCAGGGTTTTTCAGCAATTTGCGCATCTTCCGGCAAACAAAGGCCAAAGATAGCTGAACACGCCCATACCATACCCCACTCTCCATGCATCCCTACCCTAGCGTCTTTCTCAAATCCGGCAAAGAACGGGCCGTGCTGCGCCACCACCCCTGGGTATTTTCCGGGGCTGTTTCCCGCACAGAAACGGAATCTGACGGCGCTATCGTATGCGTCTGCAACCCCTCCGGCGAGGTATTGGGCACCGGCTGGTACAATCCCCATAGCCCGCTGCGGGTGCGGTTGTTCCACTTTGGAACAGAAGTACCCCGGGTAGATGCGGCGTACTGGCAGGCCAAGTTGGAGGCCGCCTGGCAGCTGCGGGAAACCATACTACCCCTGCACACCCCCACCAATGCCTACCGCCTGGTGCATGCCGAGGGAGACGGGCTGCCCGGCATTATCCTGGACCGCTATGCACAAGCAGCCAGCCTGCAGTTGCGCAGTGCAGGCCCGCGCGCATTACTCGGCATCGTCGTGGATTTCCTGCGCAGCAAAGGCATCACCCGTATTGCCGTGCAGGAAGCGGAAGATACCCCTCCCGCCTGGCTGGATGAGGCGCTGGACGAAGTGGTCTTTGAAGAGAACGACGTGCACTTTGCCGCCAACCCGCTGGACGGCCAGAAAACCGGCTGGTTCCTGGACCAACGGGAGAACCGGGCATTGCTGCGCCGCTACGCATCCGGCAAGTCCGTGATCGATTGCTTCTCCTATGGCGGGGGATTTGGCCTGCATGCCCTGGCAGGCGGCGCCACGGAAGTGACCTCGGTGGATATCTCTGAGCGGGCAGTGGCCCTGTGCCAGGCCAACCACCAGCGCAACCCCAAACTTTCGGGCAAATACACCACCCGGCAGGCAGACTGCTTCCAATACCTCAGGGAGCTGCCGGCCCATGCCGCAGACATCATTGTACTGGATCCCCCGGCTTTTGCCAAAAGCGAGCGGGCGGTAGACCGCGCGGCACGGGGCTACAAAGACATTGCCTGGCTGGCGCTCAAAGCCCTGCGCCCGGGCGGGTTGCTCTTTACCTTCTCCTGCAGTCAGCATGTGGACAACTACCTCTTCCGGCAGATCGCCTTTTCTGCAGCCGTGGACGCCGGGCGCCCGGTGCAACTCCTGCACCAGCTGCACCAGCCGCCGGACCACCCCGTGAGCATCTACCACCCGGAAGGGGAATACCTCAAGGGCCTGGTGCTGCGCGCGGAAGACTAGGCCACCGGCACCTTTGCAGGCAATACGCCGTTATATGTGATCATTCTCCCCTTAGTTTATGCGGAAAATCGTCGTAGCCATCACCGGAGCCTCCGGCAGCATCTATGCCCGGCGAATGCTGCATCAGCTGGAGCAGCTGGGCAGGCATACCCCCCTGGAAGTGGGCGTGGTGATGAGCAAGAACGCCCGGGATGTATGGGCCTTTGAGCTGGGCACAGCCCCGGAGATACCCTTCAAGGTATATGAGCGGGATGATTTCTTTGCGCCCTTTGCCAGCGGCAGCGCGCGGTATATGGATATGGTGATCATCCCCTGCAGCATGGGCACGCTGGGCCGCATAGCACACGGCATCAGCGATGACCTGGTAACCCGCGCGGCAGATGTGGTGCTCAAGGAAAGAAGAAGGCTCATTTGTGTGCTGAGAGACACTCCCCTGAGCCTTATCCACATAGATAACATGAAACGGGTAACCGAAGCGGGCGGCATCATGCTGCCGGCGGCTCCCAGTTTCTACAGCCACCCCGGTAATTTTGACGAACTGGCGGATACGGTGGTCCACCGTGTGCTGGACCTCATGGGCTTTACCCCGGACGCCTATCGCTGGGGGCACTGAGTTTTCCACAATTCCCGGGCCCGCACACAACCGCCCGCACCGCGCCATGTGCATCTTATTCCCTTGGGGGCAGACGGAGGCGCCCTTATCTTTGTTACAGATAATCCACCCAAAGAGTACACACGCCATGAAAAAAGCACTCCTTTTCATCCTGCCCCTGGGGCTGATGTTTGCCGCATGCTCTGAGCAGCAAATGGATGCGGCAATGGACGACAACAATAACATGAAAGGCTCTATTACCGCAGGAGATGCTGCGGCAGATAATGCCGAGGACATGGAAGTCACCCGGGTAAGCAAGCCCAAGTGGCAGAAACTGGCAAACTTCAACGGAAGCAAGAACCAGAAGACCAAGAGCTTCAAGGTATCCGGCGAGGAGTGGAAAGTAGAATGGGATGTAAAAGGCGGGAGCGATGAGGAATTCATCATCATCCTGAAGAACCGCCACGATAAAGATGACTCCGAGATCATCGCCAACCAATCCGGCAAAGGCAAGGACTTTGCAGATTTCGAAGGCGGCAAAGGAGAATATTACCTGGATATCAGCGCCAAAGCGCCCTACTCCGTTACAGTAAGCGAATTCAAGTAATCTTTTAGACCATAGTTAACAGGGATTGATAGGATGGTGGCTTCACCATCCTATTTTTGTGTGTATACACCCCCCGGCCATTGAACACAGCCCCTCTCATCCCTTCTGAAAACACTTCGCCGCGCAAGGCCCGCAGAGGCCGATGGCGCCGGCGCCTGTTCAGGGTAGCAGGGGCGAGTATTTTGCTGGTACTGCTAAGCGCCCTGGGGCTGTTTCTGCTGCGCAAACAAATCGTAAAAGCTCAGCTGGAAAACATGCTGCAAAGCAAGGTCTCCATAGGAGAGGTGTATATAGATTTTACCACCCACTACCCCATCACCCATATCACGCTGACAGATGTGCGGGTAGCAGGAACCAACCCGGATATCCGGGATACGGTACTGTATTGCGCACAAGCCGATATTGAGATCAACCTTTGGAACCTGTATTTCAATGCCCGGAAAAAAACCGTAGAGCGCGTGCAGCTCACAGGCAACCGCTTGAACATGATACTGGACGCCAAGGGACGCAATAACTTCCGGCTGTTCAAACCCTATGACCCGGAACGGAAACGGCCCGATGAAGTAGAGATCAAACACCTGGACCTGCTCAATACCCGCATAGACTATGCCATGGTACCGCTACGGCGCCACTATGCCCTGCATATCGGCACAGCACAGCTGGATATGCGCAACTGGCGCAAGCATATACGATTTGAGGGCAAGGTGGAAGGCATCAGCCGCTATATAGACCTGGGGGGATTTCGTATTCTCACGGACGAGCCCTTTACCGTAAACGCCCGCATGCAGATAGACAAGGCCACCAAGCTGATGACCTTTGAGCGGCTGACCGCACAGCTGGCCGAGAGCCAGATAGCGCTGGAAGGCAAGTTACTGATGACTTCGGAGCGTTATTATGACATCCGGTTTGGCACCAACTACGGGAAGCTGGCGGCGCTTATGGCGCTGCTGCCCGACAACTCTGTGCGCGCCCTGCGCAACTACCAGGTAACCGGCGAAATGGCCCTGCAAGGCTCCATTGTGGGCAGAGATGACGAGACCAGTAACCCGCATATACGCCTGAGCTTCCAGACCCGTAATACCCAGATAGTGCACAAACGCACCCAGACGGGGTTCCGCGGGCTGCGCATGAGCGGGCGCTTTACCAACGGAAGCCAGAATACCCTGAACACTACCGAACTGTGTATAGACACCCTGCAGGCCGTCTTTGCCGGGAAGCCCATTTATGCCCAGTTGCGACTCAGCAGATTCCATGATTTATATGTGGAAGGCAAACTGGATGCCACGGTAGAGGTATCGCGCGTGTTACAGTTTGCAGGCGTATCAGACCAGCTCAAAGGCACCGGCAGCCTGCGTGCACAGCTGGACCTGGCAGGCGCCGTGCGCAACCTCTCCTCGGCAGAAGAAACCCAGCATGTGCGCTACAACGGTTTCCTGGAGCTCAACGACATTGCCCTGCAATGGCATAGCCTGCCCCTGCAGGCCCGGCAGCTGAATGGAAAGTTGGAACTGGTAGGCAGGGATCTGCTGGCGCAGGAACTGCGCTTGCGCCTGAATGAGCAACCGCTGATGATCTCGGCACGCAGCAAAGATTTCCTGTCCTATATCTACAGGCAAAGTCCGGTACTGGACCTGAATACCCGGCTACAGCTGGATACGCTGTATATCCCCAAATTACTGGCTAACCTGGCAGCGCTTAAAGCACACACCCAGGATACCGGCATAGTTAAACCCAGCGCCAGCTCTGCAGAACAGGTCCTGCAAATCCTATCCCGCCAGCTGCCGGATGCCATCCGGCTGGAAATGGGGGTGCGGTGCCCGGTAGTCTATATCAACCCCCAGCTATCCACTTCGGCAGACCTGTCCTTTGCCATCCGGCAGCAGCAGCTGACGCTGCACCACCTCCTGCTGGGAGGAAGCCGCAGCCAGTTACGCCTCAGCGGCTGGCTCAGTACAGGCACAGCCACTACCTCCCGTTTTGCACTGGACATAGACGGGCATACGTACCATTTGCAGCAGCTGCTGCAGGAAACCAGGGCCATGCCCCCCATACTGGAACGCGCAGACAGCCCGGTTGAGCTCAAAGGGCTGGTGCAGCTGAACGGCACAATCCACCGCCACCGCAAGGCACCGCGGTATGAGGTGAACGTACAACTCACACAGGGCTTCATATCCCAGCCGGGCAAGAATATCCGCATAGAAAACCTGCGGGGACAAACCAAGCTCAATGAAGCCCACCTGCTAAGACCCCTGCTGACCCAGTTGCAACTGGATAGCCTGTCCGGCCTGGCCAACGGCTTCCCCTTCCGGGCAAGCATGCGGCTGGTCGACCTCTACACCCTGGACGCACACATCCTCCTGGCCAGCACCATCAGTGCAGATGTCTTCCTCCGCTATTTCACCATACCCCAGATCGCCCGGCCCCAAGGCACGCTGGACTTCAGCGTCACGCTCAACGGGAACCTGAGAGACCTGGCCAACCCGGAGAAGCTGATAGAAATGCCCGAAACGGGCTATCTCACCATCTCCCAGGGAGGGTTTACCCTGGAACCCAGCCATATGCCCTTTACAGGTGTGGAAGCGCGCATGTATTACGACGGCAGCGGCGTGCGCATCCTCTATTTCAACGGGCAGATGCAGAACAGCCATTTTGCAGTGAGCGGACAGGTGAAGGATATTCTCCCTTTCCTGTATACCGAGAATGCTCCGCTTATAGGCAATATCACCTATGTGGGCGATACCCTGGACCTGGAATCCTTCGTAGTCCTGGGAGAAGCGCAGCCACCGACCAGCAAGGAAGAAACGACAGAAGAGAATATAGAACCGCGCACCCGGCGCTCCATTGCCCTGCCGGAACGGGCAGACCTGCGTGCAGAGGTTTTTGTGCAACACGCCTACTACCAGAAACTGCGCATGCAACAGGTGCAGATAGATGCCCTGCTTAAGGACAAGGTATTGTTTGTGCGCCATGCGGCCCTGCAAACCTGCGGGGGAGCACTGGAGCTGTCCGGCAACATCGACAACACAGATCCGCAACGGCCAATGATCTATTCGGAGCTTGCATTGGAACACGTAGATGTCTACCAGTTATTCCAGGCATTTGATGCGCTGGATGAGCACCTGCTCGATTCGCTGGGTATACGAGGCAACCTGAGCCTGCGGGGCAGGATACTGGAACGTATAGACCTGGCGCAGCGGCAGGTATTCCTGCCCAAGATGGCCCGCTTTAACCTGGAGATCACCGAAGGCTACATCCGGGACCTGAAGCCGTTCCTGAAACCCAGCCCCCTCCTGACCAAACGGCAGCTCAGCACACCCACGCATTTTGCCCTGAGGGCAGACAGCCTGCACTGGGCGGATAGCGGCATAGCCATCCCCCGTGCAGAACTGATCAGTAACAAACTGAACGTACTGGTCAGCGGGCATCATGACCTGAGGGGAAATTTCCGTTACCGGCTCGCTATCCTGCAGCCGCGCAGGCAGGAACTGGAAGCGGAGGATTACTACCGCACAGGCAAACAATATGACAAGGCGCTCTGGAACCTCACCCTCAAAAACCATCCCAAAAAGCCGGTAAAGGTATCGCTCAGCCTTAAGATGATCATGTGCAATCTGCTCAGAAACCGCAAACAGCGTGCCGCTGCAGATGCGGACAGTACAGAAACCTCCAGGCCCTAAACACGCCCCCATCTCCTGCCAATGAAACACTTACTTATCCATGGGATAGACACCCGGTACCGGGTGCAGGGCAGCGGCCCGGACCTGGTATTACTGCATGGTTTTATGGAAAGTCATGAGGTATTTACCCACCTCCTGCCGCCACTGGCAGCACACTACCGGGTAACGGTGGCAGACCTGCCGGGCCATGGCGGCACGGGTATCTCCCCGGCTTATGCTTCGCTGGCCGCCTGGGGTGAATGGCTGCACCACCTCATGGAAACCCTGGGGCTGGAACAGCCGGTGGTGGTAGGACATAGTCTGGGAGGGTATGTGGCGCTGGCCTATGCACACCGGCATCCGCAGCAGCTGGGCGGACTGGGTCTCTGGCACAGCACTGCCTATGCGGACAGTGATGAACGCAGGCTCAGCCGGGATAAGGGGATTGCCTTCGTGCGGCAGCATGGCGTGAGCCCGTTTGCAGAAGGGCTGCTGCCCCACCTGTTTCCCGGGAACGGGCAGCAGCACCTGCCCAAGGTACTGCCCATTGCCATACGCACCTCACCGGAAGGGGTGACCACTGCGCTCAAGGCGATGAAAGACAGGCCCAACCACAGCAGCCTGCTGCGCAAAATAACCTGCCCGGTACTGTTCCTGCATGGATGGCAAGACGGCATTATCCCCGCAGAGGATATCCTCGAACAGGCCAGGATGCCTAAAAGATCCCTGCTGGCAGGGATGCGGCAGGTGGCGCACATGGGTATGTATGAGGCGCCGGAAGACTGCCAGAAAGCATTGCAGGCATTTATGCAGTACTGTACCGGGTAAAACACCCTCCTCCGTCATTTGCCCTATTAGGCCAACAATACCAGCCTTCGTTTTGCCATAACCCGTATTTTTAGCCTAAAATACATCCCATGAAAAAGTCTCTCCTGCTACTGCTCTTCAGTGGCCTCTCCATACTCCAGGCACAGCTTGCTCCCAAAGAGCATCGTGAGCTGATGGAACTGGTGGGCATTCCCAGTGCCAATGCGGAGCTCAAACTGAACTTCAATGCAAATGACCTAGAGGGCAAACCACGCGATCCGATCCAGGGAAAGAGTGTGGCCATGTGGCGCAAGGAACTGGCTCAGAAGCCCAATGACCCGGAAGTGATGGAAAAACTGGCGGCACAGATCCGCATGGAAAACCCCGCCAGTCCCGAACCGGGAGAGCTACTGGACAAGGCCCGCACTATCCGGTTCCAGAACTTTGATGACAACCCCAGCATGGAAACCCTGCTGGCCGCCTCCCGTCATTACCAGATATTCCGTTTGCAGCCGGATACCGGACTGAGCATACTGAGCTATGCCTATGACAAACAACTGGTCCCCGGACTGGACCAGAATGCCGAATTCTACAACCATGTCTCAGGCATGGCCACGTATGCACAAAACTATGACCTTGCCTATAGTACTTCCCTCAAGGCATTTGAGCTGGATCCCACGGATACGGAAGTACTGGTACAACGTGGCCTCATAGAATATTTCAAGGTAATCATCCTCATGAGCAAGATGTCCGAGGAAGAGCTGAAGAACATCGAGGTATTCTCTATGGTAGACACCAGCTTCCTGGCAGTAGCCCTTCAGGAACATCCCAACAAAAATGTAGTGGCTTGTCTCAGCAGAAGCAGCCAGATACTGTTTACGATGATGCAATCCATCATGGACGTAGCCAACGTGGGAGACCGCCTGGATTCCGTGATTTATGAAGCAGGCTGGAAGGTAATGCTGAGCCCTGAAGAGGCCCAGCGGATAGAAGACGCCAGGAAGTGGTTCCTGCAAGCGATGAAGGCCAAAAAGGTGCAGCCCTTCTATGCCTATCAGGCACTGATGATAGCCGCCTGGCTGCAGAATGACCTGCCCGGCGCACGCAAGTATTTTGACCTGGCAGTCAAAATAGACCCCAAATTTGGCCAGTTATACCAGAATATGGCGTTCATCTATCTGATGAATAACAAATGGGAAGAGGCCATCGCCATTATCAAACGATTCCCGGAAGCGGAGCAATCTGCCCTGGTGCAGCAATTACTGGCCAGCAAGTACCACCACCTCAAACGCTATACAGAAGCCGCGGCCGCGGCCGCCAAGGTGGAGAAGTTAGCCCCCAGGAATGACGACATGGCGCTCCTCATTGTATGGAAACAGCTATATGACGGCAGGTATGCCGAAGCCCGGACGCTGCTGGATAAGGTAAAGCCCATTCCCAAGATCAGGGAGAGCAAAGACTTCCAGCTTTACGACGTATGCACAGACCTCCTGATGGGCAAAGTAACAGATGCCCGTTTCAAGGCCAAAATAGCGATCCAGAAGCACGACGAATTCCCTACCATGGAGAAGCTCCAGGCCAAATACCTGGCAGAATAAGAAAGTCGTATGAAACTGGCAATCAACCACTTAGCGCCTAAATACAATAGCCTTCTGTTAAAGAAGGCTATTTATTCAAAGGTCTTATGTTGAATAACCGTGGCTTAGAAGCGCCTGGCCAGCTCACCCTTCAGATGGTCTATCACCCGCACCGGGGTAGCCTCTGCACCATTCGCCTCTGCCAGGTACCAGCTTACATAGTCTGAGAAATGGAGCAGCCAGAGTAACTGGGCCAGCTTGCCTTTACCCTGCGCCTGCAGATTGACCACTTCCGCCCCCCGGGATTCATAGATCCCCTGGCAGATCTCCCAGCGAATGTTTACCCTGGGGTGATCATAGGCCGTGCGCAACTGGATAACCAGGGATCTTTCACACATAAAGCGTGGAAACTCCCAGCCCACCAGCTCGTTGTGGTTCATCTCGGGCACCACATGATGCCAGCAGAGTTGCTTGCCATTCTCGTTGATCTGCTGGCGCAGGCGAATGGCCGCGCTCTCAGCAGCATCGCTGCTGTAAATAGCCACGGCTCGGTCCTTGAGACGATGCCCCAGTTCCCGGGCCTGCGCCTCGGCAGAGAAGCCGTCCAGCACCTGCAAGGCTTCTTCCAGGTCCGCTTTGAAATCGGGGATAAGCCCCTGGCTGTGCAGGATAAAGAGCTGCTGCACAATGGAGTAGCCGCAGGAAGCCCGCGGCGGGCGGCCGCCGGGGATGGTAATCAGGTCCAGTTGATGCTCACGCGCCCAGGCAGCCAGCTGGCCACCACTGGTCACGCAGATGACACGTGCACCGCGCTGCCGCGCCAGTTCAGCCGTGGTAAGCGTTTCTTCGGTATTGCCGCTATAGCTGGAGGCGATCACCAGACTGCCGGAGCCCACATAGGCCGGCAGGGTATAGCCCCTGAAGATGCTATAGGGGGCCTTCAGGATATCAAAGCCATAGTCTTTGATGATCTCCCCGCCAAAGGCAGATCCCCCCAGACCCAGCACACATATGTTGGTAAAGGTATCATGATAACGAGGCAATTCTACCTCTGCACCTATCTCAATGGCCTCTTGCAGTTGCGCAGGAAACTCCTGAATAAGCTTATACATAGGATCCATAGTAGTCTCCGGTTTCAGATGGTTAGGGGAAAGGCAAAACTAAGAAAGTATGCTATATACCCAAAGTTTTGGGCGGACGATGCGTATTAAGTTTTCGGCACGGTTTCGGCACGGGCCATGCGCTATAGTCATCCCTTGTGTGTATTTTTGTCCCATGAAAAAATCCCTGTCCTGGCCACAGTACCTGCTGCTGGCCGGCATATCCTTACTAGCGGCCTGCGGCAAACCCTCCGGCACAGAAGTCAGGAACACCTATGCAAACGGCTCTGCCAGTGAAACCTATACCCTCAACAGCGACAGCCTGCGCGATGGCCCCTACACCAGTTATCACCCCGGCGGCAAACCTTTTGAGCAGCTGGTATACCGCAACGGGCTGTTGTGGGAGGTGGTGAAGATACAGGACAGCGAAGGCAAGGTGCTGGCAGAAAAGACCCTGCAAGACGGCAACGGCACACTGCCCCGCTACAGCGCCAGCGGCCAGTTATTTGCCCGCATTGCCTACCGCAATGGACTGCCGGACGGCACTATGGAGCTGATGGAGCCGGGCACAGACCGCCAGCTGGTCAGCCTGAACTATCTGGCGGGCCTGCCGGTAAGCAGCGATCACCCGCTGTACCGCGCCCGCATTGCCAAAGCACCTGTGGATACCAGCGGCAATGAGCAATTGCCCAAGGGAGAAAAGATTGCCGGCTTCTCGGCCAGGTTTCCCAATCATATCCTGAAACTGCTGATGGAGCAGCGCACGGACGATATCTATGCGGTGGCACACCCACTGTATAAACAGCGATACAAGGCAGAAGACCTGAAGAACTACCTCACTTTTGCCCAGGAAGTACTGGGGCCTTACCGCAGCTATAAACTGGAGAGCTATGAATCTCAGGTGGTGCCCGGCCAGGGTACGCTCATAGAAGTAACCTACAAGACCCGGCACCTGAATGCCGACGGCATTACCCAGCTGTTGCTGGTGATGAAAGACAGCACCGACATAAAACTGGGCAATGTGGCGCTGCAAACCCTGCCCGGCAACCCGGTGCAGAGCCTGACCAAACTGGGCGACCCCATCATGAAGCTCATACAGGACAAGAAACCGGAGCAAATCTATGCCCAGGCAGGTCCGGAACTGCGCAAGATCCCGCAGGCACAGTTTACCGCCATGTTCAACCAGATCTACAAAGTGGGAGACGTATCCGGCTTTATGCTGCAGCATAATGAATTTTTCCTGATAGACGGGATGGCGGGCGTATCGCTCCTTTACAAGATGCAGATAGGCGGCAAAGACATCCCGCTGCAACTGATCTTCAGCCGCAAAGACGGTAAATACCAGTTAGAAGGAATCAACGCCTGATGAAAAGAAGAACCCGGTATACAAGCCTCCTGCTGGCGCTCATTTGTTTGTATGGCACACCGGTTTCGGTAGCCCAAACATACAGGGCTCAGGTGAAAAAAGACAGCCTGCTGGCGCTCATTGCTCCCACGGGAGAGGTGGTCACCCCGTTTATGTACCAGCGGATAGAAGCTTTTGGCAACGGGCTGGCGCCTGCCCGCAAGAGAGGCCGGTGGGGATACCTGGATACCACCGGGCGCATTATCATACCCTTCTACTATGAAGCAGCTCTACCCCCCAGCGAACAGCTGGCGGCAGTAAAACTGGGCGGCCAGTGGGGTTTCCTGCACATGGACGGCACACCGGCCATCAAACCTGCCTTTGAAGAAGTGGGCTCTTTCCACCAGGGGCTGGCGCCCGCCAAACAGGAGGGTCAGTGGGGATATATTGATACGACCGGCGAATGGCAGATAGCCCCGCATTATGCCTATGCCTATCCCTTTGCAGAAGGCAAGGCCCTGGTCAATAACGGTTCTGCCTGGGGGTATCTCAACCTAAAGGGCGAATGGGTCATTGCCCCCACGCTGAAGCAGGGGTACACTTACCTGAACGGCTGGGCAGAAGTGCAGTATGCCGACGGCACCTGGCAATACCTGAACGGTGACGGCAAGCCGCTCTCCACCCCCAAACTGGAACGCACAGCTCCTTTCCTGGGAGGGATAGCTGTGGTGCGCCAGGGGACTGCCTTTCACCTGCTCACACCAGACGGCAAGCTCTCCCCTGCCCTGCCCTATGAATATTGCGGCTGGGTGGTCAACGGGCGCATGCGCTTCCGCCAGTATGGCAAATGGGGGTATGCCCTGCCGGACGGTAATGTGGTGACCAAACCGCAGTTTGACAATGTGCTGGATTTTGCAGAAGGACTGGCAGCCGTGCAGTTGCGCGGCAAATGGGGGTTTGTCAATACGGAGGGCACACCGGCCATCCCGCTTCAATATGACAATGCCCGCAACTTCGCGGGAGGTCTGGCACCGGCCCAGCAGGAAGGCAAATGGGGGTTTGTGAACGCACAGGGCAAATGGGTGATCCCAGCGTCTTATACGGATGCCACGGTGTTTCAACAGGTACAGTAACCCGGGCTCAAAGAACAACCGGTGGAAACATTATGGCTTGCGGGGAAACCGCAAGCGTACCAGTAACCCCTTGTGGTCTGACAGGTTTGTGCATAAGGGGGTATGTTCCAGCACTTTGAGCTGCCGGCTGGCAAATACATAGTCTATACGCATGGCCATGAGGCCGGTTCCATAAGTTTTGCCCATACCCCTGCCTCTCTCCTCAAAAGTGTCCTTTAGCCTGGCGCGCACCTGCTGGTACATATAGGAATAGGGAGTATTGTTCAGGTCTCCACAAACGATAACGGGCCTATTGCCCCACTGTGACAGGTGCTGGCGGTATAATGCTATCTGGCGTTCGTGCATCTGCCACTTTAGGAGGATGAGCCTGGCGGTCTGCCACCAGTTGTGCTTCAGCAGTTCCTTGGTGGCCTGGTTACTGGGTCCCTTTTTACAAGGCGGCTTAGGCGGCTTGCCGGGAGCAGCAGGATCTTGCCCGGCTACATGGCTGGCATTATGGAACAGGATCCCCAGTTCGGGGCTGTTCAACCGGTAGCTTTCCAGGTGAATGTTATACACCCGGATGGTATCCTCCCCGACATCCAGGTCGGCAAACATAATTCCATTCTTCTGGTCCACCTCGGTAACGGGCCCAGCATCCACAATGGGGTAACGGCTCAGCAGGAGCAACCCGAAACGATTACTGGCCGAGAAGGGGATAAACTGGTGATAATCCAGCCCAAGTCGGTCCTTCATAGATTCGAAATAACTGGGTGCAAGGATCTTCACTTCATGAAACTCCTGCAGACAAACCACATCCGGCTTTTGGTTCACCAGGAATTCCGTGGTACGTTCCCAGTGTTTATGGCGATAGGAAAAAGCACCCACGTTAAAACTCACCACACGGATATCCCGGCTGCTCTCACACCCCAGCGAGTTGTATTGCAGGCTCCGGGTAATCTGGGGCCATGCCAGTGATAACAGGAACAGATTCAGGAGCGCGCATTTCCACCGGCGCCTGATCAGCCACACCCCCAACCATATCAGGTAGGGCAGCAATAGCCACGGCAAGGCCAGCGCCAGGACATTGGGGATGCTCCAGCGGGTTGCAGGAATATAAAGCGCCAGCTGGCTGAGCAATACCGGCAGGATAACCAGCAGGTTGAGCAGCAACAGCCTTTCATGGGACAAACGGTACCGGATACCGCGGGGCTTTACCTGCGCCTCAAAGGGGTTATATTTTCTTCCGGGCAAACGGATCATATGGCAAGGTGGTCCGGGGCAGCTCTCTTTTCACCGGCAGGTTACCGGGATGGTACAACAGCGCCGCCCTGAACCATCGGCTCCTTCTAAAACGCTTTTGCCCCGGCGGTCATCACGCAAAGCCTGTTATTTTGACATTTTTTCACAAAAAGTGTACTGATCGGCCCCATAAACCCCGCATGGGGGGTGTTTTATGTTAAAGGCTTTTAAGAAATGCCTGCTTAACTATATAACCATGTAATCCTACAGAATACCTTATAAATCACCGGTTGCCGGGACGCTATAAATAAGAAAGCCTGCTCTTGTTACAGAGCAGGCTTTACCTAAAAGCTAGGAGGTTATTTTAAGCTTTGCTATACAGCACCTCGTTCATACTACGCACAGCGGCAGCGCTGGAATTCATCAGGGCCTGCTCATCGGCTGTAAGCTTCAGCTCCAACACTTTCTCCACACCCTTGCGGCCCAGGACTACGGGCACACCTACGCAAATGTCCTTGAGGCCATACTCGCCTTCGAGGAGGGTGCACACGGGGAATACGCGCTTCTGGTCGCGCAGGATAGCTTCCACCATCTGGGCAGCGGCAGTGCCGGGTGCATACCAGGCGCTGGTGCCCAGCAGTTTGGTGATCTCGCCACCGCCTACTTTGGTGCGTTCCACAATCTCATTGAGGCGGGCGGGAGAGATGCCCAGCTCCGTTACGGGAATACCGCTGACAGTGGTATAGCGGGGCAGTGGCACCATAGTGTCTCCGTGGCCGCCCAGCAGCATCGCCTGGATGTCCTTGGGGCTTACACCCAGCTCCATGGCCAGGAAGGCGCGGTAGCGGGCAGTGTCCAGGATACCGGCCATGCCAAACACGCGGTCGCGGCTCCAGCCGCTCACGCGCAGGGCATGATAGGTCATGGTATCCAGCGGGTTGGCCACCAGGATGACAATGGCATTAGGAGAGTATTTCACTACCTGCTCCATCACGGCACGCACGATATCTGCGTTGGTAGAAATCAGGTCGTCACGGCTCATACCGGGGGAACGGGGGCGGCCGGAGGTCACCACTACCACGTCGGAATTAGCGGTGAGACTATAATCATTAGTGCTGCCGGTCATACGGCTATCGAACAGGGTAATGGGTGCACACTGGTAGATATCCAGCGCTTTGCCTTCTGAAACCCCCTCTTTGATGTCCAGCATCACGACTTCATTCGCCAGTTCCAGGCGAGCGATGGCATCTGCGCAGGTGGCCCCCACGTTACCAGAACCCACAACGGTTACTTTACTCATGTTTTGGATAAGATTTACTTGTGGAAAAAAACGAGCCTAAAATTAGGAAAAACCCATGCAAGCAATCAAGCATACGGATATTTCGCTATACTTTTGTTGAAAAGCTATTTGCACCCTAATACCTGAAGACATGAAGAAGGTTCTCGCAAGCACACTGATGATCACAGCCCTGCTGTTCGTAAGTGGCACCCAGACCACCCTTAGCGCTCAAAGCAAAAAAGAGCAAAAAGCGTTAGTGAAACAATGGAAGAAAAAGGCTGCTACCTACAAGAAAAACCCCATGGCCCTCAAAGCCAAGGAGGAATCCTGCAGCAAGGCTATTGATGACCTGACCAAGAAAAATGCCGAGCTCACCGAGCGCCTGGCGCAAATGCAGGCCGATATGAATGCGCTGGAAGCCGTGATCCGCCGCCAGCGGGGCAGCTTTGACTCCCTTAAATACGAATATGGCAAACTGAAGACCCAGTTCGAAGCCAAAAAGGTGGAAGTGGTAACCGAAGCTATGCCCGGTATTGTCTACCGTGTGCAGATCGGCGCCTATGAGAAGTTTAATATTGACGGCAAACTGACCGGAACCGATGAGAATTTCAAGGGAGAATCCCAGGATAACCTGAACAAGTTCCTGATGGGTAAGTTCCGCGATTACAACCTGGCCAAGGCATTTAGCGAAGACATCAAGAAACTAGGCATCCGTGATGCATTCGTCGTAGCCTACAAAGATGGCGTGCGCCTCCGCAACATTCAGGAAGCCCTGAAAGCACAGGGTGTGAGCACAGATACGAAAGCCGCACCCAAGGCCGCCACTACACCCGGCAAACCCGGGGAGCGCCCTTCTGACCCTTTCAGCAACGAGGACAAGTAATCTGCCCTAATGCACACAGAAAAGGGAGGTCTTTCGGCCTCCCTTTTATTTTGCACGGATACTTCCGTTCTACATATTATCTATCATTTTCTCCATCTCAGCTTCTTCCACTTCCTGTGTTTTCCAGTTGTCCAGGGAAGCGGCATCTTCTGCCTTCACGGTTTGCTGCGCGGCCAGGTTAGGACCAGCAAAAGCCAGTAGTTTATACCCCTTCCCTTTCATATACTTAAAGGTGAAGCTACCGTCCTCGCTTTGGTGAACCTGGTGAATCAGGACATCAGCACCCACCAGGTGGAATTTGCAGGGTCCGGCAATAGGTTCTCCGTCGGGGTCTGTGATCTTGCCTTTTACCACGATCAGTTCTTCATCAGGCTGAGTGTATTTATCCAGATTATGCCAGCCCATGCGGCTCAGCTTATGCTCATAGAAGAACAGGCTGGCACGTGCGGCATCCTGTTTTTCCCGGACGGCAATCTCTTTTTGCAACTTGACAATCTCAGCCATCAGCTCTGCATTATTGCCACACTCGGCCAGCATGGCCTCACATTTTTTGAGCTGGTTGACACTGGCGATCGTATCTATCACGCCGCTGCCATAAAACATGAGTGTTCCATTTCTCCAGTAATAGCGCATGGCACGCCAGGGGTCTTCATCCTGTGCCTTGAGGATCTTGGGCTTCATTTTCTTTACGAGGTTCACCAGTTTTTCACAGTCTTTGCACTTGCGCTCTGCATAACCAAAAGGCTGCTCTTTGGCATCGGTCAGCGCCCAGTCTACGGTACCCTGGGCCGAATCTCCGGTGAACAACCTCATGTCCTTGTCTTTGCCGGCGGAAAACGCGCTTGCATAGATGCCCACCTCGGGATTGACCGACAAGGGCGTATTGCCCTGGTAGGCCACTATATGAAACATCCCGTCTGACACAAGCAGCTTATCGCCGCTTTTGGTTTGCAAACCGGCACGGACAAACGCAGGCGCATTGCGGGCTTCGCGCACTTCTATGCGCACTTTACCTGTGCGCAGGGGCTGGCCGTCAGAGCCCAGCAGGCTGCCCACCGGGAAACCCAGCACCATAGTTTGCGTAGCCACAGCTTTGGGCTGGGCCGCATCCCACTCAAAGGTGTAAGGCTTCAGTCGCGCCATACTACTTGTTTGGGCTTTGGACAACGAAGATTCTTTCTTTCCGCAGGCTGCCACCAGCAGCACAAGCGCACACAACAAAAACGGTTTCATAAGGGTAAGTATTAGATTCTCAACATCAATACCCATTAATCTTACTACCGTTCAAGAAGTAACCTTGTTCTTTGCAGATTACGCTATATGGCTTATTCTCAAAAAAATCCCCGACCAGCGCATGTGCATACCGGTCGGGGACCTATTTTCTGCGTAGACGCCAGGATCAGGCCGGAACCTGCCACGCCATGATCAGCATGTCATCCGTCTGCTCTTCATCCTGCTGCCATTCCTGCAGTTCCTGCTCCAGGCGTTTGTGCTGCTGTAGCAAGCTTCCACTGGCGGTTTCTTCCAGCAATGTGCGCACACGCCTGATACCCAGTCTTCGCTTACTGGTTTTACCCATCTGATCCGGGAAACCATCGGAGAACATAAACACGCGGTCACCGGGTTGCAGCTGGATATCACGGCTGGAGAATGCAGACACATCTGCGCCGCCAATGGCGCTGCGGTCTGCCTCATGAATGAGA
Source organism: Bacteroidota bacterium (assembly GCA_019638695.1). Classification (GTDB taxonomy): domain Bacteria; phylum Bacteroidota; class Bacteroidia; order J057; family JAJTIE01; genus JAHBTG01. The sequence continues at coordinate 42,418 of JAHBTG010000005.1, forward strand.
ATCTCCTGGCCGCGCAGTATGTACAAGGGCCGGTTAGCACCGGTAAACTCCAGCTGGTGCGTAGTGAGATTAATCTTGCACAAGGCAATGTCCATACCATCCATCTGGTTACCACCGGCATCCTGTTTCAGGGCATTGCGTATACCGGCATCCAGCAGGTTCAGGATCTCGTAGGTGTGGGCATTGGGGTTCTGGCGTACGATAACGTTCAGCTGATTGATCCCGATAGAACTCATCATGGCGCCGGGCACGCCGTGGCCGGTACAATCTGCGGCCGCCAGCCACAGGATGTCATTATACTGGAAGTACCAGTAAAAGTCCCCCGAGACAATGCTGTGGGGGCGGAAGAATACAAAGTTCTCGGGGAAGAATGCGCTCAGGAAATCGGGCTGAGGCAGCATGACATCCTGGATACGCTGTGCATAGCGAATACTGTCCAGCATATCCTTGTTCTGCTCCCGGATGGTTTCGGCCTGTTTTTCCACTTCTTCCGTACGCTCTGCCACAATACGTTCCAACTGTACTTTCTGCTGGTGCAGGCGGCGCACATAGAGGCGGAAAACCAGGTAAATAATCCCCACGGCCAGCAGGATAAAGAGAGCGATTCCCCATATAGTAAGATACCAGGGTGCCTTGAGCACCACAGTAAATACTTCGGCATCCGCCCAGCGGCCATAGCTGTCCAATACCCTGATGGCTATCTTGTTATTGCCGATAGACAGTTCTCCCAGCTCTATACGCCCACCGGATTTCAGTGTACTCCATTTGCCATCTCCCAAACGATATTGTACCCAAATGGCCGCCGGGTTCCCCAGGTCTGAAAGTCCCAGTTCCAAGGCAATGTTGCGGCTGTCATAAGAGATGGCAAGATGTTCTTCTGACCACGGAAACTGGGCCAGCAGGGTATCCGCACCCTGGTCCAGGACACGGTGGACAAATACTTTGACGACAGGCGACTCATCGGAATGGGCCACTTTGTACACAGCACCCTGGCGGGCAGCATACAATACCTGGGAAGCCCCGGTAATGGCAGAGGCAGATTTTCCCAGGATAGCCAGCGGGTTGGGCATGGAAAGATCCCAGAGGTTGTCTTTATCTGGCACAAGCCTCAGGGGCGCTTTCCCTCCCACACTCAGCCAAAGATCACTGGCAGTAGGTATAAACTGTGCACCGGCGGGTATATAGTCTGCCAGCGCAGCGGCTTTATTATCTGAAATGGAGAACAGGCCGCTCTGGTCTATACGCCACAGCTTACCGGCAATGGAGGTCACCTGGGTATATCCATTGGCAAGCGCCACCTGGGTATTGGCAGATTTTTCCCACTTACCATCCGGCAACCGGTGCATACTGGCGTTCAGCGTAGTGCCCACCCATAGCCCGTCATTTCCATCAGATACCAGGCTGCTGACTTCTATGGCCTGGGTAGTGTCTCGCCATACAGTGCTGGAACTCTCCCGGGAGCAATTAACGGCGCCCACCACGCGGTCTCCGCCATAGGCAATACGTCCGCCACCCACATCTGCCAGTGCATAGACGGGCCTGCGTTCCTCCAGGGGAGTAACTCCCTGGGTATTGGCCAACCATAACCCACCGGATGAACCCACGAGGGTAGCGCCTGAAGGGGCTGTCTGAAGCGCCCATACTTCCTGGCCGCGCAGCAGAGCCTGGCTGGTGACGTTACCTTGCTCGATACGGAATAACCCCTGGGTAGTCCCTACCCACAGCCCCTGCGCATCGGCAGCCAGTGCCAGTACTTTGCCACCCAGCTGATGTTCATCGGCCAGTTGATATGCGGGGCGGTCTGTAGCCAGGCGGCTCATACCTTTGGCATGCGCTACCCAAAGCCCTCCCTGTGCATCAAAATACTGGGCGTAGACGTCCGGAGAGGGAAGATAGCTCCCATCCAGCCGGGCAATCTCTTGCAACTGGGCATCGGCCAGTACCACACCGCCGGTTTGAGTGCCAATAGCTACCAGTTTACCATTGGGGCTTACATTAAGTGCGTAAATAATATGGCTGTTCAGATAACCGGCATAAGGCAGGGTCATTTCCAGAGCCTTGCCCCCACTATAGCGATAGATGCGGTTGGATTCTGTAGCAATGAGATAGGTACCCGTCTGCGCCACAGGTGCCGCCGCCACAATGATCTCATCTTCCGGGAAACCCGGCAACGGCGCCTGGGCTACCTTGGCACCCTGAATGATGCGGTTCTCTCCTGTAGCCGAGATTACACACACGCGGTCTGAGAAAACAGCGGCAGCAATAAGCTCTATGCCGCCCACCAGCTTTTGGAGCTTATTGGGCTGGCCCTCTGCCTGTACCAGACGAAACACCGCCTCACGGGTGACCACTATGGTAGCATCTCCCTGGGGATAGATGCCCAATACATACTCAAAGGTACCCAGCGCCCCGGCGGGCAATTCTGCCCGAAAGGAAATGAACCGGAGCTTACCATTAGGAGCCACTGCCAGGTAGCCGAAGTCATTCTTACAACCCACGACTACTTTCCCTGCAGGAGACAACCCCAGCGCCCTTACAGGGGTGGGTGTGGGAAGGAGCTGCCAGCGAAGACCGTCGAATAACAATACCCCGTCATTATTCCCCACATAGAGACGCCCATGACTGTCCTGCACAAAGGCCCAGTTCAGCTCATAGGCATTATAGTCCTGGGGAAAGTAATCAACCCGTAAGGGTAAGGATTGTGCATGTGGGGCCAGGTATGCCAGGCACATGACCCATAAGCAGGCGAAAAAACGCCCTGAAACCACAGTTTTCATGAAATGCCAGCCGGATTAGAGAATGAATGATTTACCAGAGAAACTTATAGTCTGAAGTTGAAAGATAGAATAAAATCCCGTCCGCGGAGTGAGTTCTTAAGGAAAACATCCCCCTTACCGCCATCGTATCGCTTGCGGCCGTCATACAGCTGCGCGGTCTGAAAACGCTCATTCAGCACATCCGTAGCCAGTAATTTCACTTCCAGTTTGCGATTGGCAAAGGAGCGGCCTATCTGCAGGTCCAGGCGGTTGCGGCCTATACCCCAGATATCGGGAAAATCATCCGGCGTGGTACCTACCACTGCTATATAATTGCCACTGCGGCCATAGAAGGCGGCAGCTATCCAGTTGGTCTCGGGGTGCTGCAGGATAAGTCCGGCATTTACCAGGTAGGGGCTCTGGCCCTGCAGGCGACGACCGGCAGTGAACAGCCCGCCATAATCCGTGTCTACACGGCTCTGGATAGCAGACGCATTGGCAAACAGGTTAAAGAAGCGCCAGGCGCCACCTCCCATAAAGCCCAGGTTCTTCCGCACTTCCAGTTCCATCCCACCCACGATCGCCTGCGTACGATTGGTGAGCGAGTAGCGATAGATCACATCCAAGGAGCTGCCCTCGATGTATTGCTCAATAGGATTATGGAAGTGTTTGGTGAATACGGAGAAAGAAATAAGATCGCTGGAAGAAGGATAAATCTCCAGCCTCAGGTCCATATTGTCAACCATAGTGCGCTGAAGGTTGGGATTACCCTGCCAGCGGTAGCTCGTAGACAGGTTGAAGAACTCAAACTGCGAAAGCTCACGGGCATCCGGGCGGATCAGTGACTGCGAGTAGGTAGCTTTGAGCTGTACGCGTTCTGAGAGGCTATGGCGCACCAGCAGCATAGGCAGCAGGTCCGTAAGGGTATTGTCTACAAGCAGGCTTTGGGTACCATCTACATGCAGGTTGGTAATCTGCTGCCGGAAGTATTCCATGCGGGCGCCCAACTGGATAGCCCAGCGGGGTCCTAATTTGGCATGCAGGTTCAGGAAAGGCGCCAGGTTGGTAAAGCCGGCATCAAAGTTATCGCCGTCTGTGGTAGCATCTTCCAGCAGGAAGCCTCCGGGGCGAATGTTCTCCGGGTTATAATAATTAGCAGCATTGGAAATATGCAGGTCTTCCTGGGGGATATCAAAACCCAGGGTATCGGCAAACAAACCGTATTTGCGCACGCGCAAGGTGCGGACATTCGCCTGGGCAAAGGTGCCCATATTGATATCCAGCTGGGAACGGTCGCTCAACTTCACGGGAACAGTAAGCGCCACCTGCCCGCCATACTGGTGACTCACCTGCTTACCGGAGAAAGTAGAGCCAAACAGTTTGTATTCATCTGCCAGGGTAGTGTCCAGGTAGTACTCGTCGTCTGCCGGATCTTTGAGGTAATTCATAGCCTGGTAGACCGGATCCGTAAACAGGTAATAGAGATGAAACACATTCCACTCCAACTTAACAGGGCGTTTATTCCCGTCCCGGCCGCCACCCATAAGGTGCTCTCCCATCAACTGGTTGGAGACCAGGGTCTGGCGGTAAATACGGTTGGGCGCAAAAATATAGTCCCCAAACTCACCCGTTTCCTGGTCTACGATATAGGAACCGGAGCTGATACGGCAATCATTGACCTGGCTGCGGCTGACCAGGTTCTTGAAGCTGAGTTTGCCGCGCCCCACTTCCAGGGCAAAGTTGGCCATGGCGGCCAGACCAGTCTGGTGGGTATGGGAAGTATCTATGAAGCGGTCCGATACCGGGTTCACACCCAGTTCGGGGTCAAACGCCCGCACGATACTGGCATCGTCTATGTTGCCTTTGTGCTGGGACAGTCCTCCCAGGGCAAGCACCATACCCAGCTTGCGGTCATTGGCCAGGCGTGTGATCGCATCATAACGAATGGAAGCGTTGTGGTTAAACCCTGCAAAAGCGTCCTGCGGGAGATAGTTCAGTTTGATCTGGCGGCCATAGGCTGCCTGGGCCTCACTGCCATAAGGGGTATTCTGTATGGTGCCTGAACTGGCAAAACCGGAGGGGAGGCTATTGATAGAGGAAAACAGACCGGGACGACCCTCGCCCGGTATGGGCTCATACCGGGGCGTTTGGCGGAAGGAAGCAAAAGTGTTGATACCGGCCTGGTAGTTCACCGTGAGCTGGTTCTTATCCGGAAAATCCGGAGTTTCAAACATAACGATGCCCCCGGAAAAATTGGAGAACGTGCGGGGCTCCAGGCTCTTGATCAGCTGCACCCGGGAAATCATACCTGCGGGGATCAAACTGAAATCGAATGCCTGCCGCTCCAGGTTATTGACCAACAAAGGCACCTGGTTGAGCATGACAATATTGTTACGCTGGGAAAGCCCGCGCACCACAAGACCGGTCTCTTCCGTTACCAGCACGCCCGGCAGGCGCGCCAGCGCCATGTCCATAGCCAGGCCGGAGGAAGTTTGCAGCACCTGCTGGCCGCTATAAATATCCGAGATGAGTGTACTGTTGCGCATGAGCACCACGGCCGAGGCATCGCTGGCTTCCAGAAGGGTAGATTCAATAATAATGGGGCCTGTCTCAAAGCGCACTTCTGACAAAGGAACCATCAGTTTGGTGGTGCGCCCGTTTTCTACCGATACCTCACGAATGATCTTGGTATTGAATGTGGGATAAGACACCCGGAGTACATAGGTACCTTTATCAAGATTAGGCAAGGTAAAGGCTCCATTCACATCCGTAAAAGCACCCTGCAAAACCTGGTCTCCATTGAGCAGCTCAATGGTAGCGCCTGCAAGGGGCTCGGCAGATACGCTGTCAATTGCCCACCCGGTAACATTCCCCTGTGCAGAAGCCAGGGGTGCATAGGATGTAGTAGGCAGGTTTGCCTGGGTACTCTGCTTCGCCTGTTTACGTGCCTTACGGGCGTCATTACCCCGCTGGGCATGCAGTGCCCAGGGCGCTGTGGTGGTAAAAAGCAGCAAAAACAAGATAAAGAGCAAGTTTCTGCCCGCAACAGACAGAATAAGGATAGGTTTCATACAAAAAGCTGCGGCTAGCTAGGACTTAAAAGAAAAAACTGGTGCAAATTAATTTTTTAATGAAGAAACAGCAATCTAAATGATGAGTATTTAACTCATATGAAGCCCAAAAAGCTGAATATACATGAAGAAACCCATATACAAAAGGGCAGTCCATACAAAATATTCAAGAATAATCGTATTTCAATCTAATATACCCATATAATGGAGATATTCAATATGATTACTTGCTAAATTTTGAATCTGCATTTATCAGGATATTTTTTTCTCCGGAGAATAACGCATAATTAAATCCTGGCCTCAGGCTAAAGCCGGCCACCTCGCCGGCTTTGTTCACAGCCAGGAAGCCTACATTGTAATGAGGGTCCTGGTCCACCTTCCACATGCGTTCCACTGCCAGTTTGCAGGCTTCCAGCGGCGTTTTACCCTGGCGCATCAGTTCTACGATGAGGTGAGTGCCACAGATCCGCATCACAGCTTCTCCCTTGCCGGTAGCCGTAGCAGCCCCCACTTCATTGTCTACAAAGAGCCCGCCTCCTATGATGGGACTGTCCCCTACCCTGCCGCGCAGTTTATAGCCCAGTCCGCTGGTGGTGCAGGCTCCGGAGAGATTACCCATTTTATCCAGCGCCAGCATGCCTATGGTATCGTGGTTGTCTTCGCTCCCGCTCAGGTTATGGTAGTCATGGTCGCCTTTCCATTCTCCGCTTTCCTTCTTCCACTTTTCCCAGCGTTTGCGGGCCTCCTCGGTCAATAAATTAGTCTTGGAAAACCCCTGGTTGAGGGCAAACTGCAGGGCGCCTTCTCCCACCAGCATAACATGCGGTGTTTTCTCCATCACTGCCCTGGCCACAGAAACCGGGTTCTCAATATGTTCCAGGAAAGCTACCGAACCGCACATACCCCGGTGGTCCATGATGCAGGAATCGAGTGTCACACGACCTTCACGGTCCGGCAAACCTCCTTTACCCACGGAATCCACATTAGGATCACTTTCGCTCACACGCACACCGGCTTCCACGGCATCCAGCGCGCTACGGCCCTGTGTCAGGCGCTGCATGGCAGCTTCATTGGCCGCCAGACCGATGCCCCAGGTGCTTACTACCACGGGAGCAGTGGACGTATGATCCAGGGGTGAACGGGGAGTATGCTGTTCCATAGTCGTCAGGCTACGCTTTGCCCACACGCAGTCTGCCACCACACCCACACCCATGAGCGCAGCGGCACGCAAAAAACTTCTTCTGGAGGACATGAGTTAACAGATTACCAGTGATTAGAGCTTACAGGATAGCAATACTACAAAAAAAGCCCCCACCTTTGAGATGGGGGCCATAAAAATTGGGAATCTTCTGAAAATGTGAAATTTCCGGAGTTTACCCCTGGTCCTTGGAGAACCCGGCTACACCGTCAAAGTTGTAGAGGTGCTCTGTCTTGATGAAGTCCAGTCCCTGGGCCTCCAGTTTGCCCAGTACTTCCAGGATCTGCTTGTGGGTGACGACGGTGCCGCTGGCTGCCAGGAAACGGCAGTTCCAGTGATCCGTACAGAAAGTACTGGGATTGCTGGTGGGCCACACGCGGGTACCGCGGTTGGAGATCAGGGATAATTTGAGCGCATCGGTGCCGGCACCTTTTACCTTCTCGCCCAGTTCGGCGGGGTTATGACCGGCCCAGCCTACGAATATGTCCACACCTACCAGCTCTTTCTTTTGGGCGGGTTTGCGGGTAGCCATACGATACAGTTCGGAGTTCATAGGCTTGGCCTCCTTGTTATAGCGGACGGGAGTCAGCTTCTGGGGCTCCTGGCCCAGGCGTTCGATAACCGCCAGAGCAAACTCACGCGTACCCACTTTCTGGGTGCTGATGCCTTCCTGGAAGATATCGTAAGTATGCACACCGTCTTCCAGGGTCTTGAGCCAGGCGTTATGCACTTTCTCGGCCACATCGGGCTGGCCAATGTGCACCAGCATCTGGATGGCGCCGTTCAGCAGACCGGAAGGGTTGGCCATGTTCTGGCCGGCGCGGCGGGGAGCAGAGCCGTGAATCGCTTCAAACATGGCATAATCCACCCCAATGTTGGCAGAGCCCGCCAGGCCCACGGAACCGGCGATCTGCGCAGCCACATCGCTCAGGATATCACCATAAAGGTTCTCCATGACGATCACATCAAACGCCTCAGGCGTATCGGCCATCTTGGCAGCGCCGATGTCAATGATCCAGTGTTCTTTCTCAATGCTGGGGTATTCTTCACCGATCTCGTCAAACACCTTGTGGAAGATGCCGTCTGTCATCTTCATGATATTATCCTTGCTGAAGCAGGTAACCTTCTTGCGGTTGTTGGCCACAGCATATTCAAACGCATAGCGGATGATCTTCTCGGTACCGGGACGGCTGATGAGCTTCAGGCACTGATAGACCTCGTCGGTCTGGCGGTGCTCTATACCAGCGTAAGTATCCTCCTCATTTTCGCGCACAATGACCAGGTCCATGTTATTGTGCTTGGAACGCACATAGGGCACCAGCGTACGGCAGGGACGCACATTAGCAAAAAGGCCCAGAGTTTTACGGGTGGTCACGTTCAGGCTTTTATAGCCGCCGCCCTGCGGAGTGGTAATGGGGGCCTTGAGGAATACGCGGGTGCGCTCCAGGCTCTTCCAGGCAGAATCTTCTATACCAGTGGCAATGCCGCGCAGGTAGACCTGCTCTCCGATCTCGATAAACTCAGGGGCTATGCGGGCACCGGCCTTTTCCAGGATAAGCAGGGTGGCGTCCATGATTTCCGGGCCTATGCCATCGCCTTTGGCTACGGTTATGGGTACTAGAGACATATGGTAAAGGGTTATTTAAGGTTAAGCTTCCGGCGCAAAGCTAATAGAAAATACAACCTGCACACGCAACCCTGCGCCCCTGTGCACGCGGTCTTTTGTATACTTGCAGACCTATCAAGATGGCAAAGCAAAACCCCACTTCTCCTCACCGCACATTTTCCCGCAGGCTGGAAGTCCCTGCCGCTTTGTTCTCAGACTTCTTCCGCAGCAAAACCAGTGGCAGCATACTCCTGATCATTTGCACTGCGGCAGCTATGGTGTGGGCCAACAGCGCCTGGAGCGAAGGGTATCACCATTTCTGGCATATGCCGCTTACATTAGGCATAGGAGACTTTACCCTGACCAACGGATTGGCCCATTGGATCAATGACGGGCTGATGGTCATTTTCTTCCTGTATGTGGGACTGGAGATCAAACGGGAGATCCTGGTGGGCGAGCTCAGTTCGCTGAAAAAGAGTATGCTGCCCATCACTGCCGCCCTGGGCGGCATGCTGGTACCGGCGCTGTGTTATGCAGTATTCAACGCCGGCACCCCCGCCATCAGAGGCTGGGGAGTGCCCATGGCCACAGACATTGCCTTCTCCCTGGGTGTGCTCTCCCTGCTGGGGGCCAGGGTACCTGTGGGTCTCAAGATATTCCTCTCTGCACTGGCCATCGTAGACGACTTGGGTGCCGTGGTGGTGATAGCCATTTTCTATTCCGGCCAGATCGCCTGGGATAACCTGGCGATGGCAGGAGGCATCCTGCTGGCACTTTACTTTATTACCCGCCTGCGCATCCGCATCCCGCTGTTATTCACCCTGCTAGGAATTGCCGTATGGTTCCTTATTCTCAAAAGCGGGGTGCATGCCACCATTGCAGGCGTATTGCTGGCACTGGTCATCCCGGCCACCACGCGTATCAACAGCAGCCAGTTTATACAGCGGATAGAGGGGGCGCTGGCTCGTTTCAAGGGAATACCGGAACGCCACCGCAATACCCTGCGTAACCCGGATACGCTTACCTGGACGCATCAGATGAAACAGGCATGCAGCCAGGTGGAAACACCCCTGCAAAGGGTAGAACATGGCCTGGCAGACTGGGTAACTTTTGCCATTATGCCGGTGTTTGCACTGGCCAATGCAGGTATTCACCTGCACCCTGGCGCGGTGATGGAAGAAATCACCCACCCCATCAGCCTGGGGATCATCACCGGGTTGTTCGTGGGGAAACAGGCAGGTGTGTTCCTGTTTGCGTGGCTGGCCATCAGGCTTGGGGTTGCCCGCCTGCCCGGTGGCACGCGCATGTCCCAGCTATATGCCGTGAGCCTGCTGTGCGGTATAGGTTTTACCATGAGCATGTTCATCTCCGAGCTGGCCTTTACCGAACAGGCCTTTAAGGAGACCGCCAAAATAGGTATCCTGTTGGGGAGTATACTTTCCGGTGTAGCAGGTTTTCTCCTGCTGAAATACCTGTTGCCTCAAAAACCTGCCGACGAAACAGAGACCATACGAGAGATGGAACCGGATGCTGCATCCCCCGAACCGCAAGGCTGGAGCGCGCCGTCAGACCCACGCTAGTTTCCCACCCCCCTACAGAATTATCCACCACGCTCCGCACACCACGGTTTTCCCCGCTACGGCTTGCCCTTCCTAGTTATATTTGCGCCACATGAAAGCCCAAAAAGTCCATCTGATAGCCATAGGCGGCAGTGTGATGCACAACCTGGCATTGGCCTTGCACCAGGACGGCATGCAGGTGAGCGGCAGCGATGACGAGATCAACAATCCTGCCAAAGATCGCCTGGCCGCAGCAGGCCTGCTTCCGCCTGCACTGGGGTGGGACCCGGACCGTATTACCCCCGACATGGATGCCATCATCCTGGGTATGCACGCCCGCGAAGATAATCCCGAGCTGCTGCGCGCCTTATCCCTCAACCTACCGGTCTACTCCTTCCCGGAATATATTTACCAGCATTGCCGCCATAAGCAGCGCATTGTCATTGCCGGCAGCCACGGCAAAACGACCATCACCAGTATACTCCTCCACATTCTCAAGGAAGCCGGCAGAGACTTTGACTACCTGGTGGGCGCCCAGCTGGAAGGGTTTGATACCATGGTGCGCCTCTCTTCCAGGGCGCCCATGATTATCCTGGAGGGAGATGAGTACCAGACCTCTCCGCTGGATAAACGCCCCAAATTCGCCCACTACCACCCGCATATACTGGCGCTCTCCGGCATTGCCTGGGACCATGTAAACATCTACCCCACCGAGGAAGACTATACAGCCCAGTTTGCTAACCTGCTGCAGGAATTCCCCAAGGCCGGCATGTGCGTGTATAACAAGGACGACAAACAGGTGAAGGAACTGGTCCACAAATACCTGCAAAAGGAGTATCACTTCCTCTATCCCTATACTATTGTGCACAACCCCATTGGCCAGATAGGGGTAAAAGGCAAATACACCAGCCAGAAAATCTACAAAACGCGGGAAGGCCTCACCGAGATCAAGCTGGACGGCATGAAACTGACCACCAACCTGATAGGCAAGCATAACGTCAGCAACATAGCCGCCGCCTGGCAGATCTGTGAACTGCTGGCCATTACCAAAGAGGAGTTTACCCAGCACCTGGCCACCTTCCGCGGAGCCGCCATGCGCATGGAGAAAGTGCACGAAAGCGCCCGCCAGGTAGTCTTCAGAGATTTTGCCCATGCCCCCAGCAAGGTGCAGGCCAGTGTAGACGCGGTGGCAGAAGCTTATAAGGCGTATGACCTCACCGCGGTACTGGAGCTACACACCTTCAGCAGCCTGAATCTCAACTTCATCTCGCAATACCACGGCAGCCTGAAGAAGGCCAAGACCCGTATCGTGATGGTCAACCGTCATGCGCTGGAACTCAAAAAAATGCCCCTGCTCAAAGAAGAAGACATAAAACGCGCCTTTGGAGACAAGAGCCTCATTTTTGTAGAAACCGCCGAACAACTCACCCGGGTATTGCAGCAGCATGCCCCGGCCGGCAGTGCGCAGGCGCTCCTGCTCATGAGCAGCGGCAGCCTGGGCGGGCTGGAGGTGGCTTCGCTTTTCCAATAACCCGCCCAGGCAGGGCTCTGCCTGTTTGCATGATCTATGACATTTGTGCTTCTACTCATCATGGCATACATACTGGGTGCACTCCCCTTCTCGGTATGGATCAGCCAGGTTTTCTTTCAAGACGACATTCGCCGCCACGGGAGCGGCAATGCCGGCAGCACCAATATGTACCGCACATTTGGAGTATGGGCCGGGCTGAGTACACAGCTACTGGACATTGCCAAAGGTGTGCTGGCAGCAGCCTTGCCATTGTTACTGGTACAATATGCGCCGGAGCAGGCGCCGGCCTGGCTGCCGGACTATCTTACAGAAGCCCAGCTGGGCTGCGGGCTCATGGCGGTGCTGGGGCACGTCTACAGCTTCCTGGCAGGCTTCAAGGGCGGCAAGGGGGTAAATACCATGCTGGGCATGATGATCAGTGTAACTCCACAGGGCTCCCTGGTAGCCGTGGGCACCTTTATCGTGATGTTACTCACCTTTCGCATGGTCTCCGCGGGCAGCATGGCGGCCGTACTGGCCTTCAATCTCTATGAATGGGGCATGCACCTGGGCGGGTACCCGCAACCGCTCTCCCTGCGCATAGTAGGGCTGCTCCTGCTGGTGCTGGTGGTGTATACACACCGCACCAATATCAGCCGCATCCGGCAGGGAACGGAGCGCAAGGTAAACCTCCGGGGCAAAAAAGCCAGTGCATGAGCCAGTCCTTCTTTGAACTGCAAGCCACCGACCCGGATACCGGCGCACGTGCAGGCATTCTGCACACAGCCCACGGGGATGTCCCTACGCCCATCTTTATGCCGGTGGGGACGCAGGCAAGTGTAAAGGCTCTCAGCCAGGAGCACCTGCAGCAGGAGGTGAATGCCCCCATTATCCTGGCCAATACTTATCATCTCTACCTGCGTCCCGGATTAGAGGTGCTGGAAGGCGCCGGCGGCTTGCACGCGTTTATGAAGTGGCCCCGGCCCATCCTGACGGACAGCGGGGGGTACCAGGTATTCTCCCTGGCGCAGAACCGCAGGATCACCGAAGCGGGGGTCACCTTCAGCAGCCATGTGGACGGCAGCAAGCACCACTTCACCCCCGCCAATGTGGTAGACAAGCAGCGAAGCATAGGCTCCGATATCCTGATGGTGCTGGATGAGTGCGCTCCCTGGCCGAGCGAACGGAGTTATGTGACGGAGAGCCTACGACTGACCCACCAATGGGCGGCAGAAGCCCGTGCATACTTCCTGGACCAGGAGCCCAGATACGGCTACCGCCAGCACCAGTTTGGGATCATACAAGGCGGAACTTACGCAGACCTGCGGCGCCAGAGCACAGAGGCCATTTGTGCCATGGGCTTTGAGGGCAATGCCATAGGCGGGCTTTCGGTGGGAGAACCTGCCGAGCTGATGTATGAAATGACTGAACTGTGTACTGCCCTGATGCCGGCAGATAAACCCCGTTACCTGATGGGTGTGGGTACTCCTGCCAATTTTTTGCAGTCTGTGGCGCTGGGCATAGATATGATGGACTGTGTATTACCCAGCCGCAACGCCCGTCACGGGCTCCTGTATTTCCGGGAGGGCATCCGTAACCTGAAGAACCAGAAATACGCCACCGACTATAGCCCCCTGGATGCGAGCAGCCCTTTGGCAGCCGATACTTACCCCAAAGCGTATCTGCGGCATCTTTTCAGGTCAGAAGAATACCTGGCCTTTACCCTGGCCACGCTACATAACCTGCACTTCTATATCCGGCTGGCAGCTGAGGCCCGCCAGCATATCCTGGACGGCAGCTTTGGCCCCTGGTACCGCGGGCTGATGCCGCAGCTGGAACAACGGCTTTGACCAAGACGGTGCACACGCTGCCTATCACCCGGCTTAGTAGATAGTAAACTTTTTCTCGGTGATAAATCTGTGCTGATCAAAGAGGCGCACCAGGTATATGCCCCTGACCAGGTCTCCCAGCTCCAGGTTATGGCACTGGTTGCAAGAAGTGACCTCACGGCCAAGCATATCGAATACCTTCAGGGTATAGTTTCCTTGTTCCTGTGGCTGCATTACCCGGATGCTTTGCAAGCCCGGACTATAGTTCAGCTGAGGCGGGGCCGGTTCCATGAGGAGGGTGACGATATTACTTGCCATACCGCCGGAACCGTCTGTATTCAGATAATGCAAACGATAATAGTGAACACCGGAGGCGGGGTTCGGGTGAACATATTCATATAGGCTGTTGCCGGTAGCAAGCACGGCGGCCAGCGGGGTAAAATGCCCGGGATCTGCTTCCATAGCATGTTCCAGCAAATAGCTGTCCAGCTGGTCCTCCCTGCGGGTATTCCATTGGAGCAAATGATGTCCCTGCCGTGTTTTATGGCCCTTGAAAGCGAGGATATCAACGGGCAGCACCACCATCGCACAATTATGGGAACTGGCACTGTTACATTGCGGGAATTCCGAGGTATGCGACTGTACATTCCAGCTTAGCGATATCGGCGGAGGCTGGGAGTTTAAGTGATGGTCCACTGCATAGGTGAGTATAATAAAGGTAGAATCCGCTACCTGTGTGGTATCCGTATGCAATAGCATAAAATAAGACGGGTAATTGGTTGTAAAGGCATAGCTTACATCCTCTATATTCACATGGCTGTGCCGGAAACGGGCATACATGGTGAGGGTGGTCTGCACCTCGCAGGAGCTGGGCACATTGAGCACCCCGGTTACTATCCATGCAGAAGAGTCCACTTCAAACACAATCTGGTCCTGGGTTTCATTGGCATACCACCAGGTATTGATCCACTCCTGGTTATTGTTATCGGCCCCACGGTTTGACCAGCGGTGCGCAGCACCGGAAGCCCCGGTAAAATTAGTGAGGCCGTCCGTGGCAGTTCCCGTGTTGATCTTGCTGTCATCCCAGTAAAGCAAAGGAGGAGACAAGGGATCTCCATCTACAGTGGTCGTGGGACGAACCAGGCTAATGATAAATCCATTGGTATTGTGTTCTACGTCCCGGAGCGGCAGGTGTGTGAGCCCGGTAAGATAGCCCACCGTTACGTCAATGGCAGTACCATCATCTACGGCATTGCCATTGCCATCCAACCCATCCCATTCTACACAATTAACCCCTGTGCTGACAGCCTCGACAAACTCACGAAAAGTGCCGTTAGGAAAGTCCAGCCGCACGCGCACATTGCCGCTTTTGGAGACATCCACATTTACACAATAGTTTAACTGGGAGCAAGGTGTTACTTCAAAAGAACGGAGCTCTCCTACGGTTCCGGTAGGAAACTCCAGGATATCCGGGTCATTGAGGAAGATGCGATAGTCCGGCGCGCCGGGCTGGGTCACCCCGTCGTTGGCCAGCGCCACACTGAAGTCTGACTGGCGGTTGATGAATGAGGTGAGGTCTGAGCGCACACCATAGGAGTTGCAGGTAATATCAAATCCTCCGGGCTGCATACCGTTGAGGTTAAAACTGGTCACTACCGAATCCGCCGAATATGCATACAGCATGCCCCAGAAACGCTGAGAAGTGCCATGACAAGTAAGGCCCCAGGTGCGGGCATGCAAGCGCCCGGTTCGGATACCAGGCACACCGGGCATAGCAGGGTCATGCACCGTAATATCCAGGAAACGGGCAAACCGGGCAGTGGTATTAGCAACTGTATTGCTCACAGCAAACTCTATGATGTAGTCGCCGGCGGCCCCGGGTGTAAACAGGATGGGGTCCGTGTAGCCCGCAGCGCCTACCAACGCTGCGGGTCCGGCTATGGCAGGAGCCGGTGTTGCCACATAGCCTGCAGCCGTATTGGTCAGCAGGTGCGGGCCGAATACAAGGGTATTGTCGCTCAGCCTGCGCACCCGCACATAGGTATCATATCGTTCAGAACTGGTACTGGAATAGGTTTCCCCCCCACTGGTGTTACATACGTTAAAACACATGTACACCTGTTCCGTGCTATTACTGATGCGCAAACGCAGCTGCTCTTCTACAGGATTATTATAGTGAAAGGTATTAAGATTGGCAAAACTGCCGCAAATGATAACCGCACCATAGTTGGTAGCAATATTATTAAGTAGTTCCTTGCTCCCTTCTGCCCATGTTCTCTGCGGCAGAGTTATAATAAATGCCAGTATTACGATTAACAATGTATGGATCTTTCCACGCATAGGCGGTTCATTCAAGTTTGGTTCATCCGTTGAACAACAAGTGCGTATAAATACTTATATACATTTATACTAAGCTTAATTCCGGAGGGCAAATTTAATACACATAACTATTTCTATTTAATTCTATTTCTGCGAATGCTCATTTTTTAAGGTTCGATTGAATAAATATCTATGCAGACAACGGGCCCATCTTATCCCTGCCCTATCCCTAAGTTGGGTATTCCTGCAGAAATGAATTAATGAAGCAGCCACCGGGAACGGCTATGCCAGTCGGCATCGGGGTAATAGATGAGCAGGCAGTGACCCGAAGCGATACAACCGATCAGCTCCTCATGGCCAGCCTGCGGAATGGCCGGGCAGCCCCAGCTGCGCCCGCAATACCCATATTGACGGATAAACCCGGGACTGGCATACGCTGCGCTGTGCAAAACAATATCCCGAACCCGGGCATGGTCATTAAACCCGGTATCCAGACCATCCAGTCGCAGCGAGTAGCCGTGTTTGCCTTCATAGGGCTCGGCAGTGCGATAGAAC
This sequence comes from Bacteroidota bacterium, assembly GCA_019638695.1. Lineage (GTDB taxonomy): Bacteria > Bacteroidota > Bacteroidia > J057 > JAJTIE01 > JAHBTG01. The sequence goes on from JAHBTG010000005.1 coordinate 58,821, forward strand.
CCCAGGCTGCTTTGCAGGGAACCGTGCGTATTGGAAAAGCGGGTGGCCCACTCTTCACCGCTGTTTTTGCCATGTGCCACCCAGGTATGAAACAGCACCGTATCCTGCACCAGGTCCACCACCCACAGCCGCTTCTGTGCACTGTGCCGACGAAAGTCTGCCAGTATGAGCAAAGAGCCGGCACGCAGGCTGCCGGCCTGCAGCAAATGCGCATAACCCGTATAACCTACCGCAAACAGATCCTGTGGCGGACAGTCACCTCTCAGCAACATATAGTGCAAATGCGCATCTGCAATGGCATTACCAGGCTGTGAACGGGCAGGCGCCCAGGCGCTGCCAATGAGCAGGCAGGATATCCAGATGCATTTTCTCATAACGGTATCCGGCAAAGGCACAGGGAGTTTACCGGGAAACTGAAGCTATTTGCCGAAAAATAGCCCATAAGTGCCAAAGAAAAAAGCCGTGCCATGCCTGCGAAGATTCGGGCATACGGGCTTATTTCTTTACTTTGCGGTTCCATCCACCTGAGCATTGCGCAACATGAGTTTTGAGAAAGACATAGAAAAGCTGAACAAAGCCTACGAATCTGCCGAAGGGGAGAACCGCGAGGAAACTGTGGCAGCACTGGCCAAGCTGCATGCCACAACGGAAAAGGACAATGCCCAGCGCCAGGCATTCTACGCACTGGCAGCTCAGGCCTGTGGCGGATGTTACATCCCCTATTTGTTCTGGACGGCGCTTTCACGCTTCTACGACGCACCCGAGAGCCGCGACAGCATCTATGACCTCCTGCAGGCCTTTGCCACCGGAGATTTTGAGGAAGCGGACCAGCAACTGATGAAGCCGCTGATCGTCATCTATTTCGCCAAGGAGAAGGAGTTTGAGGTAGATAAAGTGCGGGCCCGCCTGCTGGTCGGTGTGCACCCTTCGGTAAAAGCATACTTTGACGGGCTGGTGAGCTTCCTGCAGAACAACAAAGTGGCCGTACAAACCTACCGCGACAAGTTTGCACTGCTGCGCAAAGGCATGCCCGATTTTGCACGCTTCAGCATGCCCCTGAGCAAGCTGGAAGAGCAGCTGGCATAACCCGCCAAGACTTTTTCCCGTTAATTTGCCGGCACGGCCAGTTGCCTGCGCAGGTAATTTATATAATGCGCACAACTGGGTGCATCCAGGTGCACAGCATCTGTAGTGCGATAAGGCGTTACATCCGGAGTGGCTATGCGGTGAAACCTGGTATCCATCAGGTATTGGTCTACCCATCCGTCTATAGTGCGGGCCTCGGGTCCGCAGGTGAAAGACCTGGTGCCCGGTATGCGCACCAGGTACACCTGAACACCCTGGTCTGCCAGGGCCAGTAGCTGGGCCTTCAGTTCCTTTAAAGCTGCAATATTCTCCCGGGTATTTCCCATCTCTTTATAGAACATGCGGGTAATAAACCGCTCCGTCTCTTCCCGTGAGGCCTCGTCTTTGGGCACATGCCCGGAAGATGCAGCACTGCCGGGGTCTTCCGAAGGTATGGGCCACAGGCTTAGCAGCCACTGAGCCGGGCGGTTCTGTTCCCGAAAAACCGGCAGGTATGTTTTCACCCAGGGGTTCAACCCATGCACGGTCTTGTCTATCTCATAGACGCCGGCTATACGATAGGCCAGGTTAGTCTCCAATAACAGCACACGGGGTTTACGCGGGCTGGCGGCCACAATGGCTACCCCGTTCTGCGCACAGCCGCCCCGCATCCCCAGGCTATACCACCCCCCGGGCAAATGACCGCTACGGCGCAACTGCGCCGCCAGTGAACTGCCTGCCACCACGGTATCGGCCAGGTTACCGCCTGCATACAGATAATGATCTATCACCTCCACGTTATCCCGTTGCAAGCTCTGAGCCCGCCCCGGCGGCAACGGCCGCTGCCAGATAGACAGGCTATAGATTAGTACCAGCACTACACAGACCAGTAAACTTTTCGCTATCGTCATCATTAGAACTGAAAATAGATGAACTCACCGGGATATCCTCTTAACAGCAGAATACCAAACAACAGCAGGCCATAGACAATATATTCAAAACGCCGCACCCGCAGATACAGCCCGGAATCCCGCACCAGGTAATGTACGTGCCAGAGAAGTACCGGCAAGCTGTAGAGCAAGATGTAGAAGGTATTGACCTGCCTGAAGTCGGCCCAATAAAACCCGTTGGAAAACACAGCCTTGCCAAAGGCTATGACCTCCGAGAAGTTAGGCAGCTTAAACAGCAACCACCCCAAGGTAACCAGGCCAAACACCAGTAACATCTGGAAGAACCGGATGACCGCATGGCGGGGCAAACGAATATAAGTGCCCAAAAACCGCTCCAACGCCAGCAAGCCGCCGTGGTAGGCGCCCCACACCATATAGCTCAGGGCAGCGCCATGCCAGAAGCCCCCCAGCAGCATGACAATCATGAGATTGATATAGGTGCGCACAGGTCCTTTGCGGTTACCTCCCAGCGGAACATACAGGTAATCCCTCAGCCAGGTACTCAGTGAAATGTGCCAGCGACGCCAGAACTCTGCAAAAGAAGCCGAGATATAGGGGAAGTTGAAGTTGGACGGCAGCGTATACCCATATAGCCGGCACAAACCTATGGCAATGAGAGAATACCCGGCAAAATCTGCAAATATCTGGCAGGAATAGGCTAATAACAGGAGCAGCAGCTGGCTGCCCGTCTGGCTGGCCAGGGCAGGATAGGATAAATAGGAGGTAAATTCTCCCAGGTTATCCGCCAGCACCATTTTCAGGAAATAGCCCAGCACAATGTTGCGGAAGGCCATCTCAAAAGGAATATCCCTGAAATACTTGGTGCGGATCTGCGGCAGAAACTCATGTGCCTTTACAATGGGACCGGCCACCAGTTGCGGGAAGAAGGCAATGTAAAAAAGCTGGTTCAGCTGGGAGCGCCAGTAGTTGCGCGGGAGCAGCAAACTACCGGTCTTATCCGTGTTCTTGCGGTATACATCGATCAGCATGCTGAGCACATGGAAGGTATAGAAAGAAATGCCTACGGGCAGCGGAATACTCATCAGGAAAGCACCGATGCCGTCATCCAGGCGCAGAATGGCCTTACCGGCCAGCGGACCGTACTTGAAGAAAAACAATATCCCCAGGTTGAGTACCACCCCTGTAGTAACCCACAACTTGCGCCTGGGATGGTCAGGATAATGGCAAACATACCAGCTGAGCGTGCCGTTGATAAAGATACAGATCAGCAACAGGCTCAGGAGCTCTATCGAACTCCAGCCGTAAAAGACCAGGCTGGCAGCAGTGAGTATATGTACCTGCAGGTTCCGGAAAAAACGCAGGTAATAGAGCAAAAAGGTGAAACCTGCCAGCAGGACAAACTCCGGGCTATTGAAGAGCATAGGAAAGTGTGGAGCGGGGTAAAAAGATGGGTTAGATCAGGGTATTGCTCGTGTCGTTATAGAAGTCCAGCATAAACTGGCGCAGCTCGGCAGCGCTCAGGTTCCGTTTGAGGCGCCCCCTGGCGGCAAAGCTTACTTTGCCGGTTTCTTCACTGACCACAATGGCCTCGGAATCCGTTACCTCGCTGATTCCCAGGGCACTGCGGTGCCTGAGCCCTAACTCCGGCGGAATATCCGGGTCATCCGATACCGGCAGCACCACACGCGCCGCCACAATGGTATCGCCACTGATCAGCACGGCGCCGTCATGCAAAGGGCTTTTGCGGTTGAAGATGGAGATGAGCAGCCGCTTGGAAACCTTGGCATTGATCACATCCCCGGTATCGATGTATTGCTGCATATTGGTATTCCCCACCAAGACAATGATGGCCCCCGTGCGGGTATCTGCCATCTCCTCCACCGCCTCAATGATCTCGTCATAGCTCAGGTTGGCTGCAATGCCCTGTCCCAGCCGCCTGCGGTACCGCTCAAAAAAGCTGCGGTTGCCGATACCCAGCGCCATGCGGCGCAGTTCCGGGGCAAAAATTACCACCAGCGCCAGGGTACCCACCTGCAAGAATTCATGAAAAATGCGCCCCAGCACCGCAAAGTTGAACAGGTCTACAATGCGCATAATGACAAAGACCACCAGCAACAGGGAGATCAGAGGAATGGCCAGCGTGTTGCGCAAAGCACGGTGCAGGCGGTAAAACAGGAAAGACACCAGGGAGATATCTACCAGATCGATGAGGCTAAAAGAGATAAACCCTATCTTAAAAAGCTCCATGAGAGGTATGGGCAAATAGCTGGCACACAGCAGCGGCTTCTGCCACATCGTGTACCCGCAAGATACGAACTCCGGCGCAGAGTGCGCGATAATGCAAAGCACTGGCAGCCGCCAATGCCTGTGCCTGGGACAAACCCAGTCCTTTGGTCAGCATGCTTTTGCGGCTGATACCGATCAGCAAAGGACAGCCTAACCCGTTAAACTGAGCGAGCGCATCCATCAGGGCATAATTATGAGCTGCCGTTTTCCCAAATCCGAACCCCGGATCCAGCAGCACATCTCCCACGCCTGCGGCCCGCGCCCGCTGCAAAGCCCAGGACAGGCTGCCATAGACCTCAGCCACCACATCGGTATACTCAGGGTGCTGCTGCATGGTCTGCGGGGTGCCTTGCATATGCATCAGCACCACAGGCGCCTGGTAGCGGGCGGCCAGCGCCAGCAGATCAGGGTCGGCCCCCGCGGTAATATCATTGAGGATATGCACCCCGTCCTGCAACAGGGGGGCTGCTACCGAAGCCCGGAAAGTATCCAGGGAAAACAAAGCGCCCGGAAAAGCCGCCAGCAAAGCAGCGAGCGTCTCTCCCACCCGGTCCAGTTCCTCCTGGGGGCTAATCTCCTGCGCACCCGGACGAGAAGAGTACCCCCCCACATCTATGATATGCGCGCCCTGGGCCAGCATTTCCTCCGTGCGCTTCAGGGCAGCGTCCCGGGCCATATAACGCCCGCCGTCCGAGAAGCTGTCCGGCGTAAGATTCAGAATACCCATCACCACAGGCCGGGCCAGGCTTAGCAACCGCCCCCGGCAGTTAAGGGTAAGAGGACAATACCCCATAGAACCCACCGCCGGTTAAACGGCTACTTTGTCATACAGCGCCAGCCGCACGCGATATTCGGCACGGCTGCCCTCCAAAAAAAACTGGTGGCTGCCGTCTGGCTGGCGACCCTCATAGGTAGTCTTCTTGTGCGCCTTCCATTCATAGGTCTTGTCCCGGTTATATACCAGCACCAGGCCGCCTATCTTTTTATCCAGAAAATTGAGAATACCGGCGCCGTCCTGCTCCTGGAATTCTATTTCCATCTCCACCCCGGCATCTACCGGGCCTGAGAATACAGACTCATTGGGCCCCAGGCTTTGTCCCTGGCTAAAGCTCCAGGTGCCCTTCCTGGGCAGCTTACGCTCCAGTTTACTGTCCGTATTCAGGTATTTGCCTTTCATTTCGCAATAAACGGTATCCTGTTCCTGTTTGCTTTTGATGCACTGGATGTGCACCACCTTGATTTCAATTTCGGGTTCCATGTCAAGTGAGTATTTGTTGCAAGATAAGGCTAGCAGGGTAATACGCACACCGCCCCGCAAACCAACAGACAAATTGTGGGCAAAATCCCTGTACGTTCCCGGGATGAATGCGTATACTTGTTTATGATTAAGACGATACGACTCTCTGTGTTCCTCGCAGCCTGCTGGCTCACAGCGGGAGCATCGTTTGCCCAAAACAACGGACAAGCCCCCGTACAGGAAATCCAGGCATGGCCGCGGAGCATCGAAGACTTTGTAGAAATGCAGCGTAAGCAGGGGAACAATCCGGCCGGAAGTGCGGCATTACTGCTGGTAGCTTTTCATGTCTATACAGAGAACCCCAAGCTGGGGGAGCAGATGCTGACCCTGATAGTGCATCCTGAACTACTGGTCACCTCCGATACCGGCTACAAGGGATATGCCCTGAGAGCCAGCGACCTGCAGTTGCTGAAGATCCAGTTAAGGGCACGCACGGCAAACAGCTACTTTGTGGGCACCACGGCCGAGAATGACTATGCCCTGCACCCCAAGGGGCCCTGGAAGATACAGTTCCGCAGCAGCGAAACCCTGGCAGACCCCAACGCCAGCAGATACAAGATCTTTGTAGAATGCAACGGTGCCGATGCGCCCCGCCCTATCCTGCTGCATCGTGAGCCCGCTAATGCCAACGGCATGTGGTATGTACAGGACTGGAGCGCGCTGCTCATGCCCGTAAGATAACCGTTCAGGAACCTAATAGAATAGCAGATCGTTTTTTCTTACATTTGAGGATGCGACAAAGGCAATACAGGTGGTCTTCCTGGGTATTCATAGGGCTGTTCGGGCTCTATGCAGCCGGTATGCCGGTATTGCAGCATGTCTGCCTGCGCAGCGGCAAGACGGAAACCATTGTGTTCTCTGCCAGGGACATTTGCCAGCAGCCTGAACGGGAAGACTGCTGCGAACTGCCGCAAGCCATATCACCCGCCTGTTGCAGTAAGTTTCAGGCACTGCCGCTCGCTTCTTCCACACAAGAAGCCTGCAGCAGTACACACAGCCATAACAGCACAGAGGGAAACTGTGAATGCTGCCACACGGAGAGCACCCAGGTACTATTGCCCTGCGACGCCCCCGTTGCATACACACAGGGACTTACAGCCCCCCCGATAGCCTTGCTACAGGTATTCCTGGGCTGGCACTCATTACCGGTTCCGGCAGAAAATGCAACCACCCGGCAAATAGCCGACAGTCCGGACCCTCCCGACGGCAGGTCACGCCTCCGTCTGCTCACTATTCTCAGAATATAACATCTCCTAAGGAATCCCCGGCATGCGCCGGGCCGATGCTGTGCATACATGCCCGGCATCAATCTTTTATTTTTTCCTTACCGAGATGAATCATGAAAACTATATTACTTTGCCTGCTGCACCTGGGTGCAATGAGCCAGGCATTATGGGCACAAACGCCCACCCTGCAGGGCAGGATCACCTCTGCCGCAGATAATACCCCGCTAGCCGGAGCCGAGATCTTCTGGCTGGACACTACCACCGGCACACTATCCGATGAAGAGGGGTTCTTCTCTCTCCCGGTTTCACTGCCGTTGCCGGCACAACTGGTTGTGCGCTACGTAGCTTTCCGCACAGACACCGTGGCGGTCCAGACCATTACCCAGGCGCTGGACATCCGCATGGAGCCTATTTCCACGGCCACACTGGATATCCATAGCCGGGTCATGGCCACGGAGATCAGCCGGATAGAAACCCAGAAAGTGGAAAAACTCAACACAGATGAGCTATATAAAGCCGCCTGCTGCAACCTGAACGAGAGCTTTGAGAACAACGGCAGCACCGATGCCCAGTGGAGCGATGCCGTTACCGGCACACGGGACATCCGCATGCTGGGCCTGGACGGTCCCTGGACCGTACTGACCACAGATGCCCAGCGATACCCCCGCGGTATACAACGCGGCGGCGCGCTGGGATACATCCCGGGCGCCTGGATAGACAACCTTTCCGTAAGCAAAGGTCCCGGTAGCGTGGCGCAGGGGCATGAAAGTGCTGCCGGTACCATCAACCTGGGCTACAAGCGCCCCGCCACCGCAGAACCTCTGTTCATCAACCTGTATGGCAACCAGATGGGACGCCTGGAGGCCAATGCCGTATCCGCCGCACATCCCGGCAAACGGTTACATGTCGTCAACTTCGGGCACTACAGCCAGCTTCAGCAGGACAATGACCTGAACTCAGACGGCTTCCTGGATCTCCCACGATACCGGCAGTACAACCTGGCCTCCCGCTGGGATGCAGACCTGACCAAAGGGTGGTCTGCCCACTTTGGCGGACAGCACTACCAGGAATGGAAAGACGCCGGGCAAACAACCCTGCCAGGCAGCTTCCTTCCTTCCGAAGGCACTACGGCAGAAGACTGGCGTTACCGGGTGGACATGAAAACTCAGCTGTACCAGGGATATGCCAAGCTGGGATATGTGTTCCCCCAACAGAAATGGAAGAGCCTGGCCGTGCAGCTGGACGGCAGCCACTGGAACCGCACAACCACATTGGGCACCCGGGTTACCGGCCTGCGCCCGCTCAACCTGCAGCAACAGCAGGCCAATGCCAATTTCCTCTACAGCAGCATTATATCGGACTCCCGCCACCAGTTCCTGCTGGGAGCCAGCATGCTGATGGACAATAATTTCCAGCAGATAGACAGCCTGAGCATAGACCGGCAAGAAGTCATTCCCGCCGCCTTTGCAGAATATACCTGGAAGCCCCTGGAGCAGATCACCGTAGTCGCCGGCATGCGCACGGATATCCATAACCTCTATGGCATGCAGCACAGCCCGCGCCTGCACCTGCGGTATACCCTCAAGGAAAACTGGGTCTTCCGCCTCAACGGCGGCAGGGCCTGGCACAGCCCCAGCCCCATTGCCGAGAACATGGGCATGTTTGTCAGCAACCGCAGGGTTATCCTGGATAAGAGTAACCTGCAAGTGGAAGCCAACTGGAATATGGGGGGCAGTATTACCCGCCATATAGAGTTGCCCGGCAACCGCAAAGGTTACCTGACCCTAGACGCCTACCACACGCGCTTTACCTCCCAAATGGTGGCAGACCGCGATGCGGATGCCGCAGAGATCCGCCTGGTGCAGTTAAATGACGGCAGCTATGCCAACAGCCTGCAAGTAGAAGCCAACGCAGAGATCCTCAAGGGATTGGATCTGCGCCTCTCGTGGAAGGGATATGATGTGCAGCAAACCACTGCCGGCCGCCTGCAGCCCGTGGCCCTGATGCCCACCCACAGGGTACTGGCCAATGTGGGCTGGAAGGTGGGACACCTGTCGCTGGACTTTACGGCACAATGGTATGGCACACAGCGCCTCCCCACACTGGAGGGGAACGGCATTACCCGCACACCGGACTATACTTTCCTGCTCACGCAAGCTACCTGGCAAGCCAAGCAATGGGCCGTCTATGCCGGAGGGGAAAACCTGCTCAACTTCCGCCAGCAAACCCTGATCCAGGGCGCAAACGACTGGACGGGCTCCCGTTTCGATGCTTCGCTGGTGTGGGGTCCTCCCATCGGCCGCATGTTCTATGTGGGCATGCGCTGGAGCCTGCCCACCAAAGAAAACCGCAAAGGAGCAGGCGCGCTGCCCAATGGCCATCATGAGCATGACGGCCACGACCATGAACATGAGCATAACCCCGACTGATCCATTCACGTTAACAGTAAAAACCATGAGAACACTCGCATCTATAACCCTGCTGATAGCAACCCTGTGTGCTGCCAGGGCTTTTGGCCAAAAGGGCAACGAACCGACCCAGGCATCCTTTACGGTATATGGCAACTGCAGTATGTGCCAGGAGCGCATAGAAACGGCCGCCACGCGCCTGAAAGGGGTGCGTAAAGCCCACTGGGACCGCGAAAAGAAATCCCTGACGGTGAGTTATGACCCGCAGAAGCTACAGCTGAAAGACATCCATAAGGCAGTGGCTGCTGTGGGCCACGATACCGAGGAAGTGCGTGCACCGGACAAGGCTTACGAGGCCCTGCACGGCTGCTGCCAGTATGAACGGCCCGCCCGAAGCTTCTGGGAATAGCGCTCCTACAAGGGTAATTCCCAATGCCACAGCTGGTCTGCCCCGAGGGTACTTACCTGCGCCGGGGGCAGACCGGCAGGCAAGGGAGGCGCCGGTATATCCGCATCCGGCAAAGTATGCGGACTATGGACTACTGACAGCTCGTCAAAAAGTCCGCTAGAGAGAATGCTCCGGTGCAACTGTGCACCGCCTTCCACGAATATGCTTGATACGCCTCTTTGCAGCAATGTATGCCAAAGGGCATCGATAGGCACTGCGCCATCGGTAAAAGACATCTTCACAAAAAGTAACCCGCCTTCCGGCCCGCCCCCATGCGTGGGGTTGATCACATAGACCAGGGGTGCCGTTTCCCGCAAAGCCAGCCTGGGCGGCAAAGCACCCTGCGGACTGAGCAGGATCACCTCGGGGTCTGGTCCCGGGTGGTGGCGCACATTGAGCCGGGGGTTGTCCGTGAGGAGGGTTTGCCAGCCTACCAGGATAGCCTGGTGACGCGCCCGCCGGGCATGCGTCCAGCGCTGCGCCTCAGGACCGGATATCTGCAGGGTATGCCCCTTTTGCCCCATATATCCATGCGCGGTTTGCGCCCATTTGAGATGGATATAAGGCCGCTGCTTAAGCTGATTGACCAGGAAAGGACGAAGGAGCCAGCGAAAGGGTTCGGGGTCAT
>JAHBTG010000050.1 GCA_019638695.1 Bacteroidota bacterium
CTTCTTAAGGAAAAGCAGGGAGGTGGTTCTGCTGTAAATACTTACCCCGCAATTGCCTGCCCCTGCACACCCGCGCAAAATCGGCCTAAACGAACGGGCTATACCCCGTATGTGCCGGCAGGGCAGCTAAGGATCTCTGCCCTGCCGGAATAACCCTCCCCCAACCCCTCCCAGGGGGAGTACCCCTGCACAGAACGGTAAAGAGGTGCATTCTGCCGCCATCCTTGCCCATGCCTGCCAAATGGTGTAATTTGCAGGCATCACCTTTTTCCGTCACGCCATGCGATACACGCCCGCTCCTGCCAGTCTTTTTATCAAGAACCGCCAGAAATTCACTGCATCCATGCAGCCGGGCGCCGGGGCGCTCTTCTTCTCCAATGAGTTTGTCCCGCATAATGCCGATGCGGCCTATAAGTTCACCCAGAACAGCAATTTCTATTACCTCACCGGCATAGACCAGGAAGACTGCGCGCTCTTCCTTTTCCCCGATGCCCCGCTGGAGCGCCTGCGCGAGGTGCTCTTTGTGCGCAAAACCAGCCCCCAGATACAGGTGTGGGAAGGATGGAAGTACAGCCCGGAAGAAGCCACCGAGGCCAGCGGCATCCGCACCGTGATGTACCTGGACCAACTGGAAGACTTCTTCCTGCGCCACCTGAACCTTACCAGCGGGCTATACATGGAGTTCAATGAGCATGAGCGCAACCGCCTGTATATAGAGACCCCTTCTCACCGCTGGGCGCACCGCCTGCAGCGGGAGTTCCCCGCCCAACCTATCCTGCGGGCCACACCACAGCTCCACCGCCAGCGTATGCACAAGGAGCCTGAGGAGATCACCCAGCTTAAAGAAGCCTGCCGCATCACGGAACTGGCCTTCCGCGAGGTACTGGGGTTTGTGCGGCCGGGTGTCATGGAATATGAAGTGGAGGCACTGATCAGCTATGTGTTCCTCCAAAACCGGGCCTCCGGTCATGCCTATGAGCCCATCATTGCCAGCGGTCCCAGCGGCTGCGTGCTCCATTACAATATCAATGACAAGCGCTGCGAAGACAGCCACCTGCTGCTGATGGACTTTGGCGCCAAATACGCCCTCTACAGCGCAGACCTTAGCCGCACCATACCTGTCAGCGGCAGATTCACCCCGCGCCAGCGCCAGGTATACGAAGCGGTGTATCGTGTGCACCAGGCAGCCACACAACGGCTGGTGCCCGGCACACTGATGATCGACTATGTGAAGGCTGCGGAAGAGCACATGACAGAAGAACTGCTGGCACTGGGGCTGATCACTTCAGAGGAAGTCCGCAACCAGGATCCGCAGAACCCTGCCTTTCGCAGGTATTTTATGCACGGCCTCAGCCACCACCTGGGACTGGACACCCACGATGTCAACCGCTGGTATGAGCCGTTTGCCCCGGGTATGGTATTCACCGTAGAGCCCGGTATCTATATCCCGGAAGAGGGCTTTGGCATTCGCCTGGAGAACGATGTGCACATCACGGCCCATGGGCCGGAAGACCTGATGGCAAACATTCCGCTGAAGGCCGACGATATCGAACAGCTGATGGCCGCCCGCTAGCGGCCGCCGGCAAAGGCATCCAGCACCTCGGGCGATACGCCCATGCTGCTGAAGCCGCCATCGCTCATCAGGTTCTGCATCGTCACCCGGCGGGTGAGGTCTGAGAACATAGCGATGCACAGGTTGGCGCAGTCATCTGCAGTGGCATTGCCCAGCGGCGACATCTTCTCGGCAAATTCCAGCATGGCATCAAAGCCGGCCACACCGCTGCCCGCAGTGGTGGGGGTAGGGCTCTGGGAAATGGTATTGACGCGCACTTTGCACTTGCGGCCAAAATAGTACCCAAAGGTGCGGGCATAGCTCTCCAGCAGGGCCTTGGCCTCGGTCATATCACTGTATTTGGGGAAAGTGCGCTGGGCGGCTATATAGCTGAGGCCCAGGATACTGCCCCATTCGTTCATCAGGTCGCGCTGATAGGCCAGCTGCATCATCTTGTGAAAGCTGATGGCAGAGATGTCCAGGGTCTTCACCAGCCAGTCGTAGTTAAGATCGGTATACTCCTTGCCCTTGCGCACATTGGGGCTCATGCCTATAGAGTGCAGGATGAAATCTATTTTGCCAAACTTCTCTGCGGCTTTGTCATAGAGCGCGTTGAGGTCCTCCGCAGAAGTGGCATCCGCGCCCACCACCTCGCTGCCCGTTTGGGCTGCCAGCTCATTGAGGGCGCCCATGCGCAAGGCCACAGGCGCGTTGGTGAGGATAAACTGGGCGCCTTCCTCGTGTGCACGAACAGCTACTTTCCAGGCGATGGAGTTTTCATCCAATGCGCCCGTGATAATTCCTTTTTTACCTTTCAGCAATTGATTTCCCATAATAAATTCAGGCTAATGAGGTTTCTGAGTATAGCCGGTAACGGCATGTGGGCACGAATATACGCAAAGGGGCACAGACAAACCGAGCGGAATGGTCAAACACTTGCCTGATGCAATATCGCCTATTACCTTTGTCCTCACATTTGGGTTGTTAGCTCAGTTGGTTCAGAGCACTATCTTGACAGGGTAGGGGTCACTGGTTCGAATCCAGTACAACCCACACACACCGGGCAGCCGCCCGGTACCACAGGCGCTTTGCGGGCTCCGGCCCCCTGCCCCGCCCATGACACACGAAGAGGAACTTGAACTGCTACTGGACCCGGAGCGCCTGCTGGCCGTATATGCCGCCGGGATGTTCCCTATGGCGCCCGAAAAGGATAGTACCGAGATCCACTGGTACGCGCCGCAAAGGCGGGGAATCTTACCGCTGGACCAGTTTCATGTATCCCATAACGTGCGCCGCTGGATGCGTAACCACCCCTGGGAGCTGCGGGTGGATACGGCCTTCCTGGAAGTGATGCAAGCCTGCGCAGACCGGGAAGACACCTGGATATCCCCCCTCATCATAGAAGCTTACCACCGCCTGCACCAGGTGGGACATTCACATAGCGTAGAAGTGTGGGAAGCCGGAGAACTTACCGGGGGACTGTACGGAGTGAGCCTGGGCAGCGCCTTTTTTGGCGAGAGCATGTTCCACCGCAAACCGGACCGCGACAAGGTGGCCCTTCAGGCGTGCCATGAACTGCTGGTCCGGCAAGGGTTCACCCTGTGGGATACGCAGTATTATACAGAGCACCTGGGCACTATGGGCGCTATTGAGATCCCCCAGGTAGAGTACCTGGTATTACTGGACGAGGCCCTGCACAAAGAAGCCACCTTCAGCCTGTAGTTCCCCCCCGTCCGGGGCGGCTATTTGAGGGGCAAGGTGAGCATTTGTGCACCCGTATGCGGACTATGCACCTTATAACTCACCGGTGCCGTACCCTTCAGGACAAACTTGAGTGTATGCTGCGCACCAGGCGCCAGCACCGGCAGTTTCGTAAGCCTGAGGCCGGCCACCAGGGTATTGCCGGTCTCCAGTTCGCAGACCACGGCCTGTGTGTAGGGATGGTTAGCCCCCCACTCGGTATGGGTGGGCAATGCCCCTATATTGCTCACCTTGAGGGTAAGCTGCCAAAGGTCCTTGTCCAGTTGTGTCAGTTCGGGCTTCACATCCAGTGTGGGGAACATCCCCGCTACCCAGCGGAGGTATTCCTTGTGGCGGCCGGCCACCGCTGGCAGCGTATCCGCAGGAGGCGCCCACAGCTCCATCACCCGCAGGCCGCCGATCTCCACCTCAGCAGCCGGGAGCTTACCTACTTTGAACGGTTTCCAGGGGTCAAAAGGCACGGGCAGATGCAGGCTGTCTCTCCATTGCACATACTGATATTCGGGAGAACGCAGGGTATTAGTCAGGCCATCGTTTCTGGCCGGGTAAGCCGGGCGCCAGCCGGGGCTGCCCAGCGCCCAGCGGCCATAATGAAAATGCACCCAGTGCAGAAACCCGGGACGTTCTTCAGCAGCCACATGAGGAATACCCGTCCGCTTGCCAAACTGCTGCGCCAGCAACTGGTAGGTCTTGAAGTCGGCAGCGCCCAGTTTGCTTTGGGGAAGCTTGGGGTCGCCCAGCGTTTCCTTCCAGGCCTCGGTCAGGTTGCTATGAGGCCCCAGCACCAGCACGGCATAGATATTCTTGCGCGCAAAGAGGAAATCAGCTACGGCGCGGGTTTCAGGCTCAGAAACCGGGTGTGACCCGCTGCCGGGCGCAAACCACTGATAGTTCCAGGGCCAGTTCTGCTCAAAGGCCGTCCCCCCCACCCCATCTTCATTGTATCTGCCGTCGCCGTCATTATCCCTGCCCTCCGGCAGCAACTGGTAGCGAATTACCGGGACAGTTCCCGTCTCCAGCACCTGCTGCCAGGGCACCAGTATCCTGGGGTCCGCGGGGTGCTCAGCCCAGGGTCCGGCAGGGTCGGCATAGCGCATGTAGGTGATGCGGCCGTCGCCATTCAGGTCATCGGCCGGGTCTTCGTCTGTCCGGGCATCCAGGTCTTCGTCAAAAGGGGTGGTATTGCGGCTTTGGTGCGTTCCCGCCTTGCGGCTCAGTTCATCCGGACTGGCCTCCGGAATGATATAGAGGGTATAACGGCTGAGCAGCGCTTCGTCCTGAACCCAGGATTTGGCCAGCTCCAGCGCCAGAGACGCGGTATAGGCATAGTCCTGGCGGGTACCCGCCACCACGCAGACAGCAGGTTTGTCGTCTGCATTGCCGGTGCCCAGGGTCAGGACATATACGGGCACACCTTCCCGTGTTTTGCCCAGTTCCGTATAGGCAACCTTACCCGCATGACCCCTGGAGAACGCCAGTGACGACTGTGATACGGAACTTTGCGCCCACAGATCACCCACCCGGCCCAATAACAAGAGGACAAAAACTACGATTCTCATGCGGCAAAGATAGTGTTCAGGTGTTATCTTGGCTGCCTTATGGAGCAGATTGCAGACTGGGCACCCGATAAAGTAACCAATGCGCGCTGGGACAAACTGTCCCAAATACTGGAAGACCGTTTTGGCCAGCGCATGCGGCTGGAGGCCATTCTCCTGCTTATCGGTATCCAGGAAGTGGGCATAGAAACGGACCGGGAACTGGAAAAGCACGAAAAGATGAACCTCATGCACGTGGGGCTATGCACGGTGCTGGAACCTGCCGGGTATTACACCCGCACGCAACCCGATGCCGACGGCTGGCCGCACTGGGAGCTCGCCAAGCCCATCCCTTACCTGGATCTTTTCAAACAGGTGAATTTCCTGCGCTACTGGCTGGTGCAGTATTTCATGAAGATCTATCATGAGCTGGAAAGCATTTAGCGTCCGCCGGTATCTACTGCTGGGGACGCTGCTGCTGACAAGCTGCCAGACCGGCTCGCAGGACCTTTATACCGTAGTGCGCGTGGGTGACGGAGACACGCTCACCCTGCTGGATAACCGGCAGAAACAGATGCGGGTGCGGTTATTTGGCATAGATGCACCGGAACGAGGGCAACCTTATGGCAAAGTGGCCACCAAACGGCTGCGGGAGCTGACCAAAGGAGGCGTGCGCCTGAAAGAGCACAGTAAAGACCAGTATGGCCGCATACTGGCAGATGTCTATAATGCACAAGGAGAATGGCTGAACCTGAAAATGGTGCAGGAGGGCATGGCATGGCACTTTACCCGGTATAGCCAGGACCCGGAACTGGCCAGGGCCGAACTGAATGCCCGCGCCCGCGGGCTGGGCCTGTGGGAGCAATCCCGCCCGCAAGCGCCATGGGACTACCGCAGAAATGCGCGCTAGCGCCCGGGAGAAATACAAATAAATGCCTTTCTGCGCATTTCAGTCTTTTTGTTTCTTTTATTTGTGCCCGGATAGGCTGTTTTAGCATAAAATTTGCCCCAATGAATTCAGAGCACTTTGAGACCCAGGCGATTCGCACACAAACGGAGCAAACCCAGTTCAGGGAGCACAGCGTGCCACTCTACCTCACCTCCAGCTTTGTATTCGAAGACGCCGAAATGGCCCGTGCCCTGTTTGCCGACGAGCTGCCCGGCAATATCTACACCCGCTTCTCCAACCCCAACCATGAAGAACTGGTGCGCAAAATGTGTCTGCTGGAAGGCGCAGAGGACGGGCTCGTCACGGCATCGGGCATGGCGGCCATGTTTTCCAGCATGGCCGGGCTCCTCTCTTCGGGCGACCATCTGCTGATCTCCCGCGCCGTATTCGGCAGCACCCACCAGATCGTCACCCGCTTATTCCCCCGTTGGGGCATTGCCCACACTTATGTGGACCCCACCCGGCCGGAAACCTGGGAAGCGGAGATCCGGCCCAACACCCGCATGATCTTCCTGGAGACCCCCTCCAATCCCGGGCTGGACCTGGTAGACCTGGAGTGGGTGGGCAAGCTGGCCGACAAGTATCAATTGATCCTCAACGTGGATAACTGCTTTGCCACGCCCTACCTGCAGCGCCCCACAGACTACGGAGCGCACCTGGTATCTCACAGCGCCACTAAATGGCTGGACGGGCAGGGGCGCACCATAGCAGGCATTATTGTGGGCAAAGCCGACCTGCTCAAGGAACTGCGCTTCTTTTGCAGACACACGGGCCCGGCCCTGTCTCCTTTCAATAGCTGGATCCTGAGCAAAAGCCTGGAAACCCTGGCCGTGCGCATGGAAAAACACTGCCTGAATGCTATGGCGCTGGCCGAGTGGCTGGAAACCCTGCCGGATACAGAGGACGTCAGGTACCCTTTCCTACCCTCCCACCCCCAGTATGCACTGGCCCGCAAGCAGATGAGTATGGGAGGCGGCCTCGTCAGCTTTGCTGTAAAAGGCGGCCTGGAACGCGGGCGCAAGTTCCTGGACAATGCCCGGGCGCTCAGTCACACGGCAAACCTGGGCGATACGCGCACCATTATCACGCATCCTGCCAGCACCACACACAGCAAGCTCACGGTAGAAGAACAGGCGGCGGTAGGCATCACCCCCGGCCTCATCCGCATTTCTGTGGGGCTGGAACACCTGGAAGACATCAAACAAGCCATCGCACACGCCCTGGAGCAGAGCCGCTGACCCAGCCTATTGCCACACGGTGCGCCCGAAGAGCGCATACCCGATGTGCAGCATGATGCGGAAATTATCCTCCTGTGCGTGGCTATGCCCATAATAGTTGACAAAAGCGCCCAGCGGACCTATTTTGGTATGATACACCAGCCCTCCGCTGAGCACCATCATGCTATTCAGCGGGAAGAAACCGAACTGGCTCTTGACCCCCAGGTTCGGCTGGGGGGTAACTTCATAAAACGGCAGCATATACCAGCCCTGGAAGCGGATATGCACGCTGCGCCAGGGCATAATTACCCAGTGCAGGCCCCCGGCGGCAAACGCTTTGTTATACAGGGGGGTGATATAGAGCATTGGGCTATCGTACAAGGGCTGAAACTTGGGTGAGCTCAGCACTGTGGCCGTGTAATTGCCCCAGTCCGGCAAGGTAGAATAGGCGGCCTGCAAGCCCAGCCCCAGACTGCTCTTGCGCACCAGGCGAAAATAGTTGAGATATTCCAGCCGGGCCTCCAGCCACTGGTGCTCAAAGCTATACAGGGGTTCACGGCGGCTGTTGGGCTGAAAGGCCTCCGTTCCCTGCTGCAGGCGCAGGCTGATATAGAGGCTACGCCCCTTCTCCGCATACATCTTGCGGTTGAGCTGGTTGAGCTGGTACCGGAAATACAGCCCGGTGCCTTCGTACAGGGTCTTATCCAAAGTATCCTGCCGCAGTGGAGAATCCCGTCCAAAGTATTTGAAACTGGCGCTCTGTATGGCCATACCTGCCGAAAGCATGCCCCCTTTCTTACCCCAGGCCAGGTTCACTTCCGGTGCAAACTCAAAAAGGCTCAGGTTCACATCAGCCAGCTCACGGCGCTCCAGGGGGTTCGTCTGGGTGCGCAGCAATTCCCAGCCGGCCACGCGGTTATGCAGGCTCAGGCTCAGGGGCATGCGGGTGGGGAAACGCAGGCGTCCCTGGAAACTCACTTCGTTGTAGAAACTGCCATTGACAAAATCCAGGCCCAGGTCATACCCCACCCAGGAGATTCCCCGGAAGCGGGCGCCCATCTGCAGCTGGTAATCGCTGGGGGAGAAAAAGGCGCCGCCAAAGCGGAAGTTGAGCTTCACAGAAGGGTTGATATGAAACTTGAGGATATAGCCTCCCCTGCTGTTGTCATACACAAGCTCGGGGAAAGAGCCCAGGTAATTGGCATCCAGGCGAATGCGGTAATAAGCCTTACGTATCTGGTCAAACGTCACTTGCCCGGGGCGCAAACCAATAGTGGACTCCAGAAAACGCTGCTCCACAGCATTGACGCCATAGAGCCGCACTTCCACCACCTGGAGAGCGGGCGAACGTGCCCGGAAGGCCATGCGGGCTTTGTTCAGGCTATCGGCCGTGATGCGGCGCTGCACCAGGCGTTCGATCTCCGGCAGCATCTTGCGGGTAGCGTGGTAGCCCCGTTGTATATGGAAGGAAATGGCCTCCGGGCTGAAATCGGTACTGCTCATGTCCCCGAGGTCCGGCAGGATCAGTACACCGTTGGTATTCAGCTTCTCCCAGCTTTCATTGTCCATGACGTTCTGCGCCAGCAGTTCCCGCACAAAGCGGCCGCTCTCTACCATCTCATCCTTGGCCAGGGGTGCACCGCCCACATGCACCCCGATGATCACATCGGGGGCAAACTCTTCTTCCATAGCCCGCACCGGAAAGTTATCGTAAATGCCCCCGTCAAAAAGGCTCTCATACTGATTATTGGTAGCCGGGGAGAAGAAAAAAGGCACGGCCAGGGAGGCCCGCACAGCAAAAGGCAGGGCTCCTTTCTCCAGCACCACGGCTCTTTTTTCAAAGATATCTGCAGCAATGGCCCTGTAGGGGACAAACAGGCTGTCGAAATCATTGCGGGCGGCGCCGCTGGCCGGGGTAAGGTACTGGCTCAGGCGCAGGTTCAGTTCATAGTCGCTGATCAGCTGCTCCGGCAGCTGCATGCGGCTCCCGCGCAGGGTAAACGGTACCGATATAAAAGTGCCGTCTGCAGCCTGATTCTGCAGGTAATCATCCTCCTGCAGCACCCAGCCCGGCGCCAACCAGTTCTGCGTTTCCTCCAGGCTAAAGTGAGCAATGGCGTTAGGGGGCATACCTGCGGCATACAGCGACCCAACCAATGCGCCCGCACTGGTACCCGTGATGCAATCCACAGGAATGCCGGCTTCCTCCAGGGCCATCAGCACCCCTATATGTGCAAGCCCCCTTGCACCCCCGCCGGACAATACCAGTCCCACCTTCTGCGCCCGGCCCACCAGAGGGGTACCGGAAAGACCCAGTAACAGGAAGCAGAAGATCAGCCGTAGCATGCTCAAAATTAGCCCTTTTTACCGGGCCACCGGTGTTTCATCAGGATTATGCACTATGACTGCCTAACGGAAAACCCGGGGGCCATCTTTTGTCCTGCGGCACAAAAATCTTCGGGCAGCGCTGTCCCTCCCGGTACACACCGCGGCCTGTCCTATTCTTGCCGCCGCTCTCGCGCGGTTCCAGGCGCGGGAGCACATTCCCGGCGGCACCGGCCCCCTCCTAAATCCTCCCCCACAAGGGTGAGGACTTACCACACGGGCGCAGCTCCTGTGGGTCGAGGGGAGTAAACACCCCCGGCCCCCCGGCCTAAGCGAAAAGGGCGAAATAGCGGGAGCGGCCGGCAGGCGAACAGCCCAAAACCCAATTCCATTGGATCGGTATCCTTTGACAGATCCGGTATGACGAGTTCCCCCGGATCTATCAAGGATTGCCGCCCCGGCAGGGGCCTTGATTTTTGGGTACTTTTTTATCAAGAAAAAAGTACAAAACAGTCTTCCTGGTCTATATCGTATGCCGCCAGCAGAGTGAGATCCTTCGCTCCGCTCAGGATGACGCGGGGGGTGCGAGCGAGGCGGGGAAACAGAAAACCACCCCCAGCCCCTCTTTCAAAAGGAGGGGAGCCAGAATCGTCACCCCGAATTTATTTCGGGGTCTCCTGCGGTGGACCTAGCGTGGTGCCGGAGATGCCGAAATGAGTTCGGCATAACAGAGTGGGTAGCTGTGGCATCTACCCGGCCTGTCCTACCTTTGCCGCCATTGCTGGCATAGCTGCCACATGGCAATACCTGCAGCTACACTTACATTGAGGCTGTGCTTGGTGCCATACTGGGGAATCTCCAGCGCCACATCCGCCAGTGCCAATGCCGCATCGGATACGCCGCTGACCTCATTGCCCACCACCAATGCCAGGGGCCGGTTGAGCGGAAGGGAAAAATCAGGGAGAGGTATGCCGGCATCGGTCTGTTCCAGGAGGGCTATGTAATATCCCTGTGACCTGAGATGCCGGAGGGCATCCGCCACATCCGGCAGGTATTCCCAGTGCACGGTATCCTCGGCACCCAGGGCGCTCTTGTGGATCTCGCGGTGGGGAGGCTGCGCCGTAATACCGCACAGCACCAAACCTTCTATAGCCAGGGCATCGGCCGTGCGGAAAAAAGCCCCTACGTTGTGCATGCTCCGCACATTGTCCACCACCAGCCGGAGGGGCAGTCTCGAGAGGCCGGCGCTGGCCGCCGCATCCGGGCGGTTCAGTTCTTCCATGGTCAGCTTACGCATGATGCAAAAATACACCGGGCTGGGCAGCCAGCGGCAGTTTATTCACATAATACACTTGCATACCACCAGGCAAGGGTGGATTCTTCCTGCACGAAACCGGCTCCCACAGCACGTAACTTGCCCTTGTACTTAATCTGCTCCAAGTCTTGAAACAAAACCGCTTCAAAGACCCTAACAAAACCCCGCAACCCGAGGCCAAACCCGCTATGCGCCTGTTTGCCAACATGGATGCCGACAAGCGCAACCGCCTGCGGCGCATTACCGGGGCCTTCCTTATGCTGTTCAGCGTGTTCCTGCTGATCTCCATTATCAGCCATATCATCTATTCGGGCAGTTCGGACCAATCTGCCCTGTATGAAGGCAGTACGGATGTGAATAACAAAGGCGGCTGGTTCGGGGCATTCTTCTCCCGCATCTTCGTCACCCAAGGGTTTGGGTATATCAGTATCTTACTGCCCCCTTATTTTGCGCTGGTAGGTTTTGCCCTGCTGGAAAACAACCACTGGCGGGCGGTGCGCCGCTGGCTGGCGCCTGTGGCGGCAGTGGTCTATTTTGTGAGCATCACTTTTTCCTTCTTCACCCTGGCGCTGAACCTGTCTGCCCAGGACTGGGGCGGAGGCGTGGGTCTCTTCCTGGCAGAAGTGATTTCCCGCTACATAGGCATGGTGGGCCTCGGCTTCCTGCTGTTCTTTACGATAGTAGCGGTGGGCATCTTCTTCTTCAACGAAAAATGGTCCTTCCTGGCTTTTGCCCGCCCCTGGGTACTTAAACTGCGGCAATGGCTGGGAGAAGATACTTCTGTGCGTACCCAGCCGGCCGGCGCTATTCAGCAGGAAGCCCCCGGCACCGCTGAGAGCGTATGGGCAGCCGGTACGGACGGCGATGGCAGCGAAGCGGATGTCGTTGAAGAAGACACGTTTATCTTCAGCACCCGCTCGATGGAACCCCGTGAGGGTACCACTGCCCCGGAGACCCCCGCACCGGAATATGAAACGCATCGCAAACCCAAACCGGAATTCCTGAAACCTGCCCACCTTGTGCAGGATGAGCTGGAGCTGAGCCTGGACCCCCAGACACTGGAGAAGCTGCGCGAGAAACCCGTGCCCGGAGAGGAGGAGGTTGACTTTTCGATAGAAACGCCACTCACGGCAGATACGCAACCCGCAGAGGGTATGTCGCTCTCCATCCCGGCGGATGGCGATAATATCCATCCCGTAGGCTACAACCGCTTTGAAAAGATCATTGCAGACGAGGACCAGCCAGTGCTGGACGATAGCGAGATCCTGGCGGATGGCCTGTATGACCCCAAGAAAGACCTGTCTTCCTATAAATATCCCCCCCTGGAGCTACTGGAACTGCGGGAAAACCCCAATGGGGTGGAAGTAAACCGGGAGGAACTGGAAGCCAACAAGAACCGGATCGTCAAGACGCTGTCCAACTACAGCATAGATATCGTCTCCATCAAAGCCACTATCGGCCCCACGGTTACGCTCTATGAGATCGTGCCGGCGCCAGGTGTGCGCATCAGCAAGATCAAGAACCTGGAAGATGACATTGCCCTCAGCCTGGCGGCGCTGGGCATCCGCATCATAGCCCCCATGCCGGGCAAAGGGACTATAGGGATTGAGATCCCCAACTCCAAGCCGGAGATCGTGTCTTTCCGCAGCCTGCTGGCCACCGAGAAGTTCAGGGACAGTAAAGCAGAGCTGCCCATAGCCATAGGCAAAACCATTTCCAACGAAGTCTATGTAGCGGACCTTACCAAGATGCCGCACCTGCTGGTGGCCGGCGCTACAGGGCAGGGTAAGTCCGTGGGTCTCAACTGCATCATCGCCTCGCTGCTCTATAAGAAGCACCCCAGCCAGATAAAGTTTGTGCTGATAGACCCCAAGAAAGTGGAGATGACCCTCTACCAGATGCTGGAGAAGCACTTCCTGGCCAAACTGCCCAACTACGAGGACAGCATTATCACCGACAACAAGCAGGTGATCCATGTGCTCAACAGCCTGTGCATGGAAATGGATAACCGCTATGCCCTGCTGCAAGACGCCCGGGTGCGCAACATCAGCGAGTACAATGAGAAGTTCCTGGGCCGCCGCCTGAACCCCCAGAACGGGCACCAGTACCTGCCTTATATTGTGCTGATCATAGACGAACTGGCAGACTTGATGATGACGGCAGGCAAGGAGATAGAAACCCCCATTGCCCGCCTGGCGCAGCTGGCCCGTGCGGTGGGTATCCACCTGGTGGTGGCCACCCAGCGTCCCAGTGTAAACGTCATTACAGGCACCATTAAGGCCAACTTCCCGGCCCGGATGTCCTACCGTGTAATTTCCAAGGTGGACAGCCGCACGATCCTGGACTCCAACGGCGCCGACCAGCTGATAGGACGCGGAGATGTGCTGTACTTCACCGGCAGCGAGCTCATCCGCCTGCAGAATGCCTTCATAGACACGGACGAAGTGGACAAGCTGGTGAAATTCATCAGCGACCAGCGGGGATACCCGCATGCCTACTACCTGCCGGAATATGCGGGAGATGAGGAGGACGGCCCCAGCGGAGATTTTGACCCTGCCGAACGGGACAGT
Organism: Bacteroidota bacterium; assembly: GCA_019638695.1. Classification (GTDB taxonomy): domain Bacteria; phylum Bacteroidota; class Bacteroidia; order J057; family JAJTIE01; genus JAHBTG01. The sequence continues at coordinate 13,225 of JAHBTG010000050.1, forward strand.
ATGTTTGAAGAGGCAGCCCGCCTGATCGTGAGCATGCAGCAGGGCAGCACATCTCTTATACAGCGTCGCCTCAAGCTGGGCTATAACCGGGCAGGGCGCATTATGGACCAGATGGAACGGGCGGGTATCGTAGGCCCCGGCTCCGGCAGCAGACCCCGCGAGGTACTGGTGCGCACCGAGGCCGAACTATATGAATACCTGAAATCTATAGTATAACCGATATCTGCTATTGCACGGGAACAAACCGCCCGGTAAATTGCCACCATGCTAGAATGGTTAGAGCTCTTTACCCGGCCCGAGGCGTGGATAAGCCTTGTCAGCCTGTTTGCCATGCTGATGGTACTGGACATTGACAATGTCATTTTCATCAGTGTCCTCACCTCCCAGTTACCCCCCGAACGGCGCACCCGCGCCCGCACGTACGGCCTGTATATCGGGCTGGGAATGCGGGTACTTTTCCTGCTGGGGGTTGATTTTCTCATAGGTAAACAGGAACCCCTCTTCACTGTGTTCGACATCGAATTCAGCATCAAGAACCTGATCCTGCTGGCAGGCGGCCTCTTCCTGCTCACCAAGAGTACGCTGGAGATCCACAACAAACTGGAAGGCCCCGAGGCCAATCCCAAGCAGAAGGTGTTTTCCTCCATGGGGCAGATCGTCACTCAGCTGGCTATTCTGGACCTGGTATTCTCCGTGGATGCGGTGGTCACCGCCGTGGGGATGGTCAAGGACAAAGGCATTATGATCGTCGCCATCCTGGCCTCCATGCTGGTGATGTTCATCTTTGCACGCAAGATAGGCGAGTTCGTACACAAGCATCCCACGATCAAAATGCTGGCCCTCAGCTTCCTGTTACTTATCGGTATGCTGCTGGTAGCCGAAGGACTGCACGTGGAGGTACCCAAGGGGTATATCTACTTTGCCATGGCGTTCAGCCTGTTCGTGGAACTGCTGAACATGCGGGTCCGCCGGCATTATACCACCCCACCTCCCGTGGAACTGCGCTCCCCCACCCTGCCCGAAGAGAACGGGCTGCCGAAATCCTGAAAAGCGCCCGGCTACTACCTCAACTGCAACCGCACGATGTTCTCCACATGCGGCGTCTGGGGGAACATATCCACCGGCTGCACATGATCTACCGTATACGCATCGGCCATCAGCGCCAGGTCACGCGCCTGGGTAGCAGGGTTGCAGCTCACATACACAACGGTCTGCGGTGCCAGTTGCAACAGGGCCTGCACCACGGCAGCATCCATACCGGCACGGGGAGGGTCTGTGATCACCGCATCCGGCCGGCCGTGCATGCGCACAAAGTCGGGGTTCAGCACTTTGGCCATATCCCCCGCCACAAAATCCAGGTGACGGAGGTGATTCAGCCCAGCGTTTACCCGGGCATCGGCTACAGCGGCCTCTACATATTCCACGCCCACAATCCGGCGGGCCTTGCCGCTCACATAAATGCCGATGCTGCCGGTGCCGCAATACAGGTCATACAGGAGCGGAAGTTCGGCAGGAAGTAAGTCATAGACCTGCTGGTATAGTTGCTTCGCCTGGCGGGTATTGGTCTGGAAAAAGCTCTTGGGACCCACCTGGAAACGCCAGGGTCCCAGGTGCTCTTCTATGTAAGGCTGTCCGTACACAAACACAGGTTCCAGGTCATGATAGCTGTCATTCAACTTGGAATTGACCATATAACCCAGCGAGGTGATCTGTGGAAATTCCGTGCGCAGGAGCGCCAGCAATTCGTCCAGCCACGGCCCGGTTGCCGCCACAATCGGCAGCACCATCAGCTGGCTGGTCGCCTGTGCAGAGCGTATCAGCAGGTTGCGCAAAAGACCCGTATGCGCCTTGTTATCATAGTACGCTATCCCCTGTGCCCGCGCCCACTGGTGCACCCGGTTGCGAATGGCGTTACCGGGATCGGGCTGCAGGTGGCAGTGATCGATCTGCACCACCTTGTCAAACACTCCGGGCACATGAAATCCCAGGGCCGGACTCTTATCCAGCACTGCCTGGCCGGACACCTCTTCGGACGTCAGCCATCGTTTGGCAGAGAAGCTGTATTCCAGCTTGTTCCTATAGCCATAAGCTTCCGGCGCGGCCAGTATGGGTTGCAGGGAAGGGAGTTCCAGTTTGCCGATGCGGGTGAGGGCATCCGCCACCCATTTTTGTTTGTGGGTCAATTGGGCATCATAGCGCATATGCTGGTTACGGCAGCCCCCGCATACCCCAAAATGCTGGCATAGTGGCCGTGCCCGCTGGGAAGAGGCCTGCTCCAGGGTCTCCACCCGCCCTTCCCACACCTTGCGGCGTTTACCCAGGAGTTGCAGGGTAATGACGTCTCCGGGAATAGCGTCCTTTACAAATACTACTTTCCCGTCTTCCAGGCGAGCAATGCCGCGGCCGTCGGTAGAAAGGTCAGCCACCTCAATGTGCGGAAACAGGCGGCTCATGCCGGGGACCTGGCCCATATTATTTCCCGGACCTTTCTTCTATGCTGATGAGCGTAAACTTACTGCCATTGTCCAGTTCAAAGGCCAGCAACCCTTGCTTGCGGCTCCACCATACCTGGGTAGCCTGCAAAGTGGTGGCATCCTTCACTGCAGGGCGCTCGTTTTTGAGCAATATGACATCGTTAAACTGCTGTTTAAGCGCCTCAAGCTCCAGCTGCATAGGATCCGTCTGCACAAAACGCGTAGCAAAGCGATAATCCGTTAACGTCAGCTGAAGGCTGGCCGGGGCATTGACGCTGCTGCGGGTAATATGCAAAAAGCTGGGCGGCATATCCTTGCGGTGCATCTTGGCGCCTTCATAGGAAGAGGCATAGACCACCAGGCTGGGTTCTGTGCGGAAGCTGCGGGCCACATGGTCCCGCATTTCCCGCGCACCCACCACATACAGATGGTATTGGTTACCCTTTTCGTTCTGAAAGATGAGGGTCTGGCCCTTGTGATAGGGATTCCACTGGCGGTCATAGTCGGATATGCGCACGCCGCAACCGGTAAGCAGCAGGACCAGCAAGGCCCATAGGAAAGTGGCTTTCATGCAGCTAAATAAGGACAAAGAAACGGGATGGTCAATCTTCCGGCAAAATGGAGGCCACCCGGAGGAGTTTAACCACGCGGAAAGCCCCCCAATACCGGGCAGGACCGTCACCCCGCCGGCAGACGCCTGTCTCATTTTCCTTTGACCGATCCGGGGCATACAACGTATTTTAGCAACTGTAAACGCAACAAGCCGGGGATTTGCTCTTTTGCTAACGCCTTTAAGGTAAAAGTATTGGGCTTTACTGATTATGTAAAAGAGAAAAGGTTATATTTGATGCCAGAAACCTAAAATGACATTTATGAAAAAAATCAATCTTTTCTTTTTGCTCTTTGCGGTAACGGCACTTGTGTTGGGAGGTTGTTCTTCCAGTAAAAACGATGAGCCCACCGTGGATCCGGACAAAAGTCCTACTATTTCGCTCTCTGCCACAGGAACCGGCGGTGCTACAGGCGGTATCACCACCAACCAAACCTATACTGTGGGCACAGACGTACCCAATACGCTGCAATTCTTTGTAAACGCTTCCAAGAACACTGCAGAAAACAACAAATTGTCCTCTTTTGAAGTGACCCTGTCTGTAAACGGCGCCACTGCGCTGATGGTAAGCGGTTATCCTGAGGAACTGACCGGCAACGACCGCGACGGTTTCACCGGCAAATCCATTCAGCTGGATGCCCCTACTGCCGCAGGAACCTACACCTACAACTTCCGTGTAATCGACCGCAAGAACTTCCTGGCCGTAACTTCCGTGACCATCACCATCGCATCTCCCGTCAACTGTAACGATGTGAGCAACCAGGTGAGCCTGTCATTGAGCGAAAGCAACGGTACCATCACGGCTACGCCCAGCGGTGGAACAGCTCCTTACCTGTACTCTTTTGACGGTGGAGAAACCTACGGTGCCACTAACACTTATCTTGCACCCAAGAACGGTTCTTACAGCGTAATCGTTGTAGACGCCAACGGTTGCAACACCACCCAGTCTATCTCTGTCAACAGCCTGGCCGTAACCGAGTTTGCCGGCATCACTCTGGGTGCCCAGAACAATGCCAACCCTTCTTGCTACAATGTGAAAACCAATACCCGTGTGAGCATTGTAAACTACACCACCCAGAAAGGCAGCCTGGACTTCGTGCACTTTAACGGTACCACCAACCTGATGACTATCGCCAGCCCCAGCGACGCAGACGTAGCAACCGTATTTGCCGATTACGGTATCAGCACCAGCGGAGCTAACAGCGTGCAGTTCAAGAAACTGACCACTACTCCCTATGCCGATGCAGACACCGACGGTGAAGTAAGCGGCGCATGGTCCGGCAGCGGAGTAACCGCCGGCTCCAAAGCTAACCAGCTGGCTGCCAATGATGAGATTGCCTTCCGCACCAGTAATGGCGGCAGCGACCTCTACGGCATTATCAAAGTCACTGCAGCCAATGCAGGCACCAACAACAACGGCAGCATCACTATCAGTGTGAAGCGCCAGCAGATTGGCAGCGAGGTAGGCACTCCCAAGCGCTAATCTGTCTGCTGACACCTTTTTTGAAAAGCCCCTCCTGAACGGAGGGGCTTTTTTTATGGGGCAAAGGGCTTAGCTTTGCGGTATGTCTCGCATTCTCACCGGCATACAAGCCACCGGGCGCCCCCACCTGGGCAATATACTGGGCGCCATAGAGCCTGCCTTGGCGCTATCGGCCAGCCAACCCGCCCCCAGCTTCTTCTTCATTGCCAACCTGCACACCCTCACGGCAGTAAAGGACGCCAGCACACTGCAGGAAAACACCCTTGAAGTGGCAGCCGCCTGGCTGGCCTGCGGGCTGGACACCCGCAAAGACGTGTTCTACCGCCAAAGCGCCATACCGGAGGTCACTGAGCTGACGTGGTATCTCAACTGTTGCACGCCCTTTCCCATGCTGGCCAATGCGCATTCCTTCAAAGACAAAAGCGCCCACCTTGCAGAGGTAAATGCCGGCCTCTTTACCTACCCTGTGCTGATGGCCGCAGATATCCTGCTCTATCAAGCCGACGTGGTGCCTGTGGGTAAAGACCAGAAACAGCACCTGGAGATGACACGAGACATTGCCAGCGCCTTTAACCGCGCCTTTGGCGAGACACTGGTGCTGCCGGAAGCCCGCATCAGCGAAGCGGTGATGACCATTCCCGGGATAGACGGCCGCAAGATGAGCAAGAGCTACAATAACTACCTCAACATATTTGAGGAAGAAAAAGCGCTGCGCAAGCGGGTGATGCAGATAGTCACAGACTCCACCCCGGTAGAGGCGCCCAAAAACCCGGACACCTGCAACGTGATGGCAATATACCGGTTAGTAGCGCCTGCTACAGATGTGGCGGCCCTGGAAGCCCGTTACCGCAGCGGGGGTATGGGGTATGGAGAGGCCAAGCAAGCATTGTTCGAAGCCCTGCTCACCCGGTTTGCAACGGCGCGTGAGCGATACGCAGAGCTGAAAAAAGACCCGGCGCAGATCATACACCAACTGGAGGAAGGAGAAGCCCGCGCACGGGAGATTGCACACGGCATGCTCGACCGCGTGCGCAAGGCCATCGGCTTTGCTTAATCCACAGGAGGCGCCTCAGGCAGGCAAGGGCGGTGTTGGGCATACCTTTTGCTAATGCCTGCTACAGCACTTTACCTTTGTATCATGAAATATTTGCTCCCTTGTCTTTTTCTGCTGGGCCAGGTCTATGCTCAGCAGGTATTTGTGGCACGCGGGGCAGAAGAGCACCTGAACGTAGTATGGGTGGTGAAGAACGGCAACCAGGATGTGGGGAGCCTGCAACGGCTGATCCTGCAAACACCCGGACTGGTCACGGAAGAAATGGCGCCGCTGGTGCGCGTGTTTTCCTATACGCATACGGACGGTTCCCGCTGGCAGCTGGTTCACCTGAGCACCTATGCAGACTATGCGGAAGCCCGCAGTACCATAGAGCTGCTCAAGACTGCCCCGGAGATCAGCAGACAACTGCAGCAGCCGGAATGCGAGTTATTCTTCATTACAGCCCGGAATTTCCAGACGGCTTACCGCCTGCGCAAGATTGCCGACTACTGCACCTACTACCAGCAGATCAGGACGGAATAGGCACCGGTACACGGGGTTTGCGCAGCAGCCACAACCCGGCAAATACCAGCAAGCCATTGAGCAGCAGCAGCTCAAAACCAAAGTTATAGCCCAGGTAGGCCGCACTTGCCCGGCTGACCAGCCAGCACAGGAGAGGAACAGCAAGACATAGCCAGGGCACATATTTATCTGCCACCCCATAACGGGTAAACAAGCCGAAGGCAAACATCCCCAGCAGCGGCCCGTAGGTATAGCCTGCCAGCCCCAGCGCCATATCTATGGCCGGTACGGACTCACCCAGCCACCGGTTGCTGTAATAGAACAGGAGAATGGTCCCCAGGTATGCCAGCGCCACCACCAGCTGCACACGGTGCCTGCGCCGCAAGGCATTGGGGTGGTCTTCCTCCAGCTTCAGGATATCCACGCAATAGCTGGTGGTCAACGCCGTCAGGGTACCATCTGCACTATTATAGGCGGCCGCCACCAGGCCCACTACCACGCACAGGGTGGCCAGTGTACCCAGTTGCTCCATAGCCAGCAAAGGGAAAAAGACATCCGG